>JBLNEK010000299.1:0-45369 GCA_050262635.1 Candidatus Sericytochromatia bacterium
TCAGCGTCACGACGATGACACCCAGGCTCAGCAGCGTCGGAATCTCCGGAACGTCAAATGGCTTGCCGTCGTTGACGAATGGCAGTTCGTTCTCGTGTAGCGCGTGCAGCACGAGCTTGACGCCGATGAAGCAGAGAATCACTGCGAGTCCCTGCGACAGGTAGACGAGCCGCTTGAGCAGGTCGCCGAGCAGGAAGTACAGCTGCCGTAATCCCATGAGCGCAAACACATTTGCCGTAAACACCAGGTACGGCTCTTTGGTCAGCCCGTAGATCGCGGGAATCGAGTCCAGCGCGAACATGACGTCGGTGGTCCCCAGCGCCAAAATCACCAGGAACATCGGCGTCATCAGGCGCTTGGAGTCCTCTTTGACGTAGAGCTTGAGGCCATCCCACCGGTCGGTGAGGCTCAAGTGGGTCTTGGCGAAGCGCACCACGAAGTTGTCGGCGTCGTCGTCGTGGTCTTTGTCGCGGGCGAGGTGGAATGCGGTGTAGATAAGGAACGCGCCGAAAAGGTAGAAAATCCAGGAGAACTGGTTGATCGCCACCGCGCCCAGGGCGATGAAGACGCCGCGGAATATCAGCGCGAGCACGATGCCGACCAGCAACGCCTGCTGCTGGTATCTGTCGGGCACGTTGAAGCTGGCCATGATGAGCAGGAAGAGAAACAGGTTGTCCACCGAAAGGCTGTATTCGGTGAGCCAGCCCGCGAAGAATTCGAGGCCGAACTGACCGCCGTGGAACATCCACACGAACACCCCGAAGGCCACCGCCAGTCCAACATAGATGGACAGGTAGACCGCGCATTCCAGGTTGCTGGGCTTGTGCGGGCGACGCCCGATGACGATCACGTCGAACAGCAAGACGACGACCGTCACCCCGAGGGTGATGATCCACTGAACCTGCGAAACATCCATCGAAGTCCTCCGGTCGTCACAAGAACGCCAGAGGTCTCTTCCGCCGGAACGGCCCGCGGGCCGGTCGGCCAGTCATGGCCAACGTGATGACGACACCGCGGCGAAGGAATACTCCCCTCCGACTCCGAGTCTCTCATGCGGTCTCGCGTACGCGCGGCCGTATGGTTCCACAGGTAGCAATACAGGTAGCCAGAAACGGGACGGAGCACACGTGAGCCAAGGGCAGCTACCCGGCTTGGTGAGCGACGTCAGTGGCCACACGGAGTCGTCGTGACGGACGCGGGAGTCCCGGCTGGCCCTGTCACCCGCGGCAGTGTCGCACGCGTCGGCATGGCCACTGTGGTCACCGCATTGTGCGGCTATCTCGTGCTGTATCTGGCCGCGCGCGACCTGGATCCGTCTGGCTTCTCGGTGTTCGGTGTGTTCTGGGGGGCGTTCGGCCTGGTCACCGGCGCCGCCTTCGGATTGCTGCAAGTGACGACACGCGAGGTTCGCACGGCACGCGACGCGCTGGAGTCGCGTGGGCCCCAGACGCATCCGCTGCGGGTGGCTCCAGTGATCGGCGTGGTGGTTGCGCTTTCGATAGCAGCGACCTCGCCGCTGTGGGCGTCGCACGTCTTCACCTCGGAGCGATGGCTCAGCGTGGTGCTGCTGACCGTAGGTCTGGTGGGATTCTGCCTGCATGCCACGCTGCTCGGGATGTTGGCCGGCTCTGGGCGGTGGACGCAGTACGGGGCGCTCATGGTGACTGACGCTGTCATGCGCCTGACGGTGGCAGCAGCCACGTTCATGCTGGCTTGGGGCCTGGTGGGTTACCTGTGGGCGACAGTGTGCGGCGCGGTGGCGTGGATGGTGATGCTGATGGCATCGCCATCCACGCGGAAGGCAGCGCGACTGGTGGCCGATGGCGATGCCAGGACTTTCCTCAACGGCGCGGCGCACGCAATCGCCGCGGCCGGCGCTAGTGCGATTCTCGTGATGGGCTTTCCGGTGCTGCTCAAGGCGACGTCGGGCGAACTCGGCGCGACCGGCGGCATCGTAATCCTGGCGGTGACGCTGACGCGGGCGCCGCTCTTGGTGCCGTTGTACTCGATGCAGGGCAACTTGATCGCCCACTTCGTGGATCAGCGCGACGACCGGTTTCGGGCGCTGGCCGGGCCTGCTGCGGTGGTACTCGGCGTGGGCGTGGTCGGTGTGGCGGCAGCATGGCTGGCCGGACCGTGGTTGCTGCGAGCGGGGTTCGGCGCGGGCTACGACGCCGACGGGGCACTGCTGGCGTGGCTGACCGCTGGCGCGGTATCGATCGCGTTGCTGACGTTGACGGGTTCGGCAGCCGTCGCCGCAGCGCTGCACCGGGCGTACTCACTCGGCTGGATCGGGGCGACCGTGGCGTCGACGATGCTGCTGTTGCTGCCACTTACGTTGGAGACCCGCACGGTGGTGGCGTTGTTGTGCGGCCCGGTGGTGGGCATTGCCGTCCACCTGGCAGCGTTGCGATTCGTGCGCCAGACCGGCCCGGTGCCGCTGCCGCCAGCGTCCTGACGTGTATTTTTGGAGCATCGACAGCCGCTACCCGGACGTCTGGATCGTCGTCCCCGCCTTCAACGAAGCCGCCGTCATCGGTGAAGTGATCGCCGATGTCCGGGCGGTGTTCGACCACGTCGTTTGTGTCGACGACGGCAGTCGCGACGACACCGGCGTTCTCGCATTGCGCGCCGGCGCACACGTGGTGCGCCACCCCGTGAATCTTGGCCAGGGAGCGGCAATCCAGACGGGCGTGGAATACGCGCGCAGCCAGCCCGGTGCGGAGGTGTTCGTGACGTTCGACGCGGACGGTCAGCACCGCGTCAAGGACGTCGTTCGGATGATCGACAAGCTGACCGCCGAGGACGTCGACATCGTGATCGGCACCCGGTTCGCCGATCACGGAGTGCGCAGCGATGTGCCGTTTTTGAAACGGGTCGTATTGCGCACCGTGGTGTTTCTCAGCCCGCGTAACCGGCGGCTGAAGTTGACCGATGCACACAACGGGCTGCGGGTGTTCAACCGGAAGGTGGCCGAGGGCTTGGACATCACGATGAGCGGCATGGGGCATGCCAGCGAGATCATCGCGATGATCGACGAAAACCATTGGCGGGTAACCGAAGAGCCGGTCGAGATCCTGTATACCGACTACTCGAAGTCCAAGGGCCAGCCGCTGTTGAACGGGGTCAACATCGTCTTCGACGGGTTCCTGCGCGGGAGGAGGGGCTGATGTGGATCCAAGTGCTGGTGATCTTTTCGGTCATCTTCTTGCTGATGTTCTTGTTGCGGTCGCGGGGGTCAGTGCAGGCGCGGGCGTGGGTGAAGGTCGGTTATCTGCTGTTTGTGGTTGCGGGCATCTATGCGGTGCTGCGTCCTGACGACACCACCGTGCTGGCGCATTGGTTGGGGGTCGGCCGCGGAACCGACTTGATGCTCTACGCGCTCGTCGTCGCCTTCGCGTTCACGTCGTTGACAACCTATCTGCACTTCAAGGACGTCGAGTTGCGCTATACGCGGCTGGCGCGGGCGATTGCGTTGGAGAGCGCGCAGCGGCCACCGAACCCGGACTAGTTCGACCGGATAGCTGCGCCGATTTCTGCACCAGGGCTGTGATTCGGAGCTTTGGCACACCCCTCACGCAGAACTCGACGGCTCAGTCGTTCGGGTGTTGCCGGAAGTAGTCGACGGTGCGGGCGATGCCCTCATCGAGCCCCACTTGGGGCCGCCACCCCAGCACCATCTCGGCGAGCTGGACGTCAAGGCAGGACCGCTTCAGGTCGCCGAGGCGCGCGGGGGCGAACTCGGGGTCATCTGGTGCGCCTGCGGCTTTCGCGACCAGTGAATGCAGTTTGCGGTCAGAGGTTTCCACGCCGGTGCCGATGTTGAAGCGCTGCCCGCCGCCCTTGGGTCCGGCGGCGCGCAGGACGGCGTCGCCGACGTCGACGACGTAGACGTAATCGCGGGTGTTGGAGCCGTCGCCGAACACCCGCGTCGGCTGTCCGGACAGGAGTGCCATCGCGAAGATCGCGACGACACCGGCCTCGCCGTGGGGATCCTGCCTCGGCCCATAGACGTTCGCGGGTGCGATGTGTGAGCAGTCGACGCCGTAGAGGTGGCGGAACGTGTTCAGGTAGATCTCGCCGGCGACCTTCCCGGCGGCGTAGGGAGATGCGGGGTCGGTGGCCGTGGTCTCGTTGGTGGGGTACTTATGCGGCGTGCCATAGATCGAACCGCCTGAAGATGTGTGAATAATCTTGCGCAGATTGGCTTTTCGGGATGCCTCGGCGAGTCTGATGGTGCCGATGACGTTGACTTCAGCGTCGTGAATGGGGTTGCGCACGGAGTGGCGAACGTCGATCTGGGCGGCAAGGTGGAACACGACCTCGGGCTGGTGCTGGGCCAGCAGGCCGTCGAGGTCGGCGGTGACGATGTCGTCTTCGATCTCGGTGAAGTTGGGGCTCTGGCGGGCCTTCTCGAGGTTGCTCCTGCGCCCGGAGCTGAGGTTGTCGATTCCGACGACGTCGTGTCCGTCGTCCAGAAGCCGGTCGACGAGCGTCGATCCAATGAACCCGGCGGATCCGGTGACCAGTGCGCGCACCGGTTCACCATACCGACGGCAGGCTAAGAGCCCTGGATGCCTGGCTCGCGCGGATAGACCGAGGCGATCTCTTCGCCGTTGTGATATTCGGTGGCTTCCAGCATGCGCACGGCGTTGACGGATTTCGCCTGTTGTTCGGGGATGGTGGCTTGCAGGGCTGCAGCCCAGGCGTCGGCCTGGGCCTGCTGAGCCGCGGCCACTTTCGCCAGGGCGAGGTCGATGGGGGTGTCACCGGAGGCCTGCGGCACCGGGCCGGGGACGGCGACGCTTCGCACCGTCTCGGCTATGGCGTCGACCTCTCGCAGTGTTGCGGCGACGTCTAGCTTGATGTCGTGGTCGGCCATAGTTGCGCCTCCTTGGTGACTTGTCTTGCGGCATAAACGATGTCGGCGTAGTCGCGGGTACGCCACAGGGAGAGTGCTTCGACGGCGCGGTCGATGTTGTGGTGGGTGCGATAGAGAGCCGTGACGCCGGAGGTGGTGGACGGTTTCATGTCGAGGTAGCCAGGGCGCATCCACAGCGACTTGCGGTCGCGTTGGCGACGGGTCAGCTCGGTCCATTGCGAGTCGCCGATCTCGGTGCCGGCTGCGAGGGCGCCGAACACCTCGCGAATCACTGGGGCGACTTCGACAAAAAGTGGCTCCGCGCCGGCCATGGCGATGCCGACAGCTTCGGCGGTCGCGTCCCATGCCAGGCGCTGTTGGCTTTCACCGTTGAGTCGGCTGTATGTCTGGGAGTCGACGACGGCGAGTCGGTGGGACCGGCTCGCGTCGAGTTCAGGAGGGGGCTGTTCCGGGGGGGTCGGCGACTGGGTGGAGTCGCAGTCCTGGTAGTGCGGGACGCCGGCTTTTCTCGCCTGCAGAACAGAGGAGGCGCCGGGGTCGGTGGTGGCGGCCAAAGCGTAGAGCTCGCAGTTGGGGTCGAAGATGGCGCGCTGGGCGGCGTAGGCGACCATGATGGCCGAGGGGTTGACCCAGCCGAACCATGTTGCCTGGAATTCGTTGTCCAGCAAAGGGTCTGCAAAGACCAGCTTTGTGGTGCGCGGGATGTAGACACCGGGTGGGATGTAACTTGCCCCGTCGTTGCTCGTCACGACGGTCTCGGTGCCGTGGACCGTCTTGAAGATGCCGACGCACCAGTGGATGCCGGGATGCAGGCGGGAGGCATGCAGCAGCTCGTAGGCCAGGCGCACGGCCTCGTCGAGCAGAGGGTCGTGGGTGTGTGAGCTGACGAGTGCGGCACCGGTGCCGGTCGCGGCGGCGCCGGAGGTGGCGTAAACACCAGGCGAGATCTGCGTGCCGGCGGATGCGCCCGTGGCGGCCGCCATCGCGGTGCCCGGCGGCATTGGCGCGGCGGGGCCGGAGGTGGTGATCGTCGGGGCGGGTGGCGGGGGAGGCGGCGTCGGCGAGCGGGGAATGTCGGAGCCGTAGGGAGTCAAAGTGCTGGGCGGTATGGGCGGCGGGGCGATGATCGGCGTCGCGTGAGGAACGGCGGGAGCCGTCGCCGCTGTCTGCACTGGCGTGGTTGGGGTGGCGACGGGCGCGGCGGAGGCTGGTGATGTGACCGATGCGGCCGCGTCGGTGATCGGCGGTAGCTGCGCGGTGGCAGGGTGGACCAGCGGCTGGGAGGGCGCGATCGAGGCGCTGGGCGTTCCGGCGTTCAGGCCCTGCGTTAGACCGCGAGATAGGTCAGTCACGGCGTTGCCGGATGGCGACGGCACGAGGGGTGAAGATGTCAGCGGTGAGGGAGGTGTCGCACTTGTCGGCATATTCGTCGAGGGCAAGTGATGCAAAGCAGACGTCGGTCCACCGCTCATAGGATTTGTGGCCGAAGGGGCACTCGAGGCCGGCAGAAGGGGCGATGACCCTCCGGTCAATAGCAGAGTTCCCACCGCAGAAGGGAGCGACTGAACCGGTTGTTTGACCGAGGCATCCGTCCTCCCGACCGAATCATCTCCCATAGTCGCGGATTCTGGTGTAGGCGACGTTTCGTCGATCATTCGCGCCGACCCATCGGTCCGTGAGGGAGTCGACCCACTCGGTTGCTGAGCGCCCGATATCACTTCAGTCGGATGCCTGAACTCGTTCCCCTCGCGGTTGGGCGCTGCAGGAACCGGGGCTACCGGAGGACCTTGAGGTAATCGATCGCCGGACCAACTAGCTGCCTGGACAGACCGACGCGACGAGGAAACAGGTTCGCCCTTGGGCATGCTCACTTGTTGCTCGTGCGCGACCGGCGGACCAATTGTGCTTCTCGCGAGGGTACCTTCAATATCGCTTGCAGATACCGAGCTGGCGGTCACAGCTCTCGCACGAGCGCGCTCAACGATTTCTTGAATCTTTTCCGCAAGCGCCTCGTCTAGTCCACTAATCGTTTGCTGGCGATTTGGACCTGGCGGGACTATAGCCTTCCACGCAGCGATGAATTTTCGAGCTCCTTCTATCTCTTCGTGAGCTCCATGAAAGACCAAGTAGAGATTTCTCCGCGCTGCCGACAGCGTCGCGGCGCAATGCTCGGACATGTTAGCTGCAGTCTCATAGTCCTCCGACTGCTCTCCCAGCAATCTCGCCGTCATCGAGTACATCTGGTGCATGAATTCAACCCATGAACCGCTGTTGCCATCGAGCAATGCCCTCGCGGACCTCTCGACATCGTCAGAGGCTACCCTCGTCGCCATGGCAAACTCCCGTTGACCGTTTGACGCCTCAATCCATGAGACACGTGGAGTGGTAGGCCACAGTCCGCCGAGAATTTCTTCAACAAATTCGCCCGTCGGCATAAACTCAGTCACTGTGGAGCCAGCTACTGCCAATTTATGCCCAACTTACTGCAGGTTCCTAATGGGCCCCCGTAGTCAATACCGGATTGATTCCATGTGTCGTTGTCATAGCTATCAACATGGCCAGGCTGCACGAGTTCGACATATAGCAACTTGTCATCGATATACGACTGCAAAGTCCGTGTCAGATATCGGGGTGGGTCATTATGCTGATTAAGTATCGGTTGTAATCGAGATGCCCAGTCCTCGACGAAGGCCCGATAGCCAGGAATCGCTGCGCCTTGTTCGGGCGAACCCGGGACAAGTGGTCCGAAGGCGCGATTCTGCGCGACAATCTCCTTCATTAGAGGTGCGATGGCCTCGCAGAGGGCGCGATCTGCATTCGCGACAAAAAGTTGTTGCTGACCCGGCGCCGAGGTCACTGGCGCGGGCGCCGGCTGCGCTGGCGTCTGCACCTCTGGCTTCTTGACGAGCGATACGACCAACGCCGCAGCTGCGAGCAGCACTGCCACGAGGCCCAGCACCGGCGCTAACCGCGACGTTCGTTTTGGCGGCGGTGCGTACTGATGTCCCTGCGGCACGGCCGCAGGCTCCATCTGGGGATGCACCTGCGGATTGCCGCCCGGCGGCCCATACCCCATCCCCGGCGCATTCCCCTGCATTTCGCTAGCTTAAGCGGCCCGTATGCAGCGCCCTACCGCTAAAGCCCTCTCCGGCCTCTTATCCAGCGTCCCTCGTACAGTCGATGAGATCTGCTCACGCGATGGAAGGACCCATGGCAGCCCGCACGGCCCGCATTCCCTGGGTCGCCACCGTCGCCGCTCTGCTGATCGCCCTTCAACTAGTCGTCCGGGCCGTCCTCGCCTTCCGCGGCTACTTCTACTGGGACGATCTCATCCTCATCGGCCGTGCCGGCACCCAGAACATCCTGTCCCCCTCCTACCTCTTCGACGACCACGACGGCCACGTCATGCCCGCCGCCTTCTTCGTCGCCGGCGTCATCACCCGCATCGCACCCCTCAACTGGGCCGGGCCAGCCCTCAGCCTGATCGTCCTCCAACTCCTCGCCTCTCTCGCCCTTCTGCGCGCTCTCCACGTCATCCTCGGGTGGCGGCCCGTCCTGATCATCCCGCTGACGTTCGCGCTCTTCACTCCGCTCGGTGTCCCCGGATTCGCCTGGTGGTCAGCCGGTCTCAACTCCCTTCCCATGCTTGCGGCACTGGCATGGGTCTGCGCCGACACCATTCTGCTTGTCCGCGGCGGCAACCAGCGCTACGCCGTTACCGCCCTTATCGCCTACGTCGCAGGACTTCTCTTCTTCGAGAAGGCCGCCATCATCCCCTTTGTCGCATTCGCGATCACCGCGTTGCTCGCTCACGTCACCGGCGACGACTCATCACTGCGGACGACGTGGCGAGGTGGAAAGCGCTTGTGGACAAGCAGTCTGGTCCTCACAGCGGTGTGGTCCGTCATTTACATCGTCGTCGTCGACCAGGGCAGGTGGAGTTCCGACCTCGCCATGACGTGGGATCTGTTGCGCCGCTCCGTCACTCACGGCATCGTGCCCGGCCTTGTCGGCGGACCCTGGTCCTGGGATCGCTGGGCTCCGGCGTCGCCGTGGGCCACTCCATCGCCAGTCGTCATAGCGCTGGGCTGGATCGCTCTCACAGCAGTGTTTGTCATCTCGCTTAGTCGCAAACAGCGGATCGTTGCCGTCTGGCTTCTCGCCGCGGGGTATGCGATAGCCTGCCAGGTCCCGATCTACCTGATGCGCTCGTCGCGGTTCACCGCTCTCGAGCTCGCTCAGACGCTTCGATACTTTCCCGACCTCGCCGTCGTACTCGCTCTTTGCGCCGCCGTCGCATTCTGCGCGCCCAATCGAGCAAGCGCTGGCTGGCTCGACAGATCGCCTATACGGACAACCATAATCATCAGCCTCACAACAACTTTCATCGTATCAAGCCTAACCTCCACCGCCACGTTTCTGACGAGCTGGCGTGACACCCCCGTTCAGCCCTACCTAGAGAATGCCAAAGAGTCTCTCGCACAAGCACGCTCGGCATCAAACCAACCGCTGCTCGATCAAGAGGTCGACCCTTTCGTCCTCCAGAGGGTCGCCTGGCCCGAGAATCTGGCCAGCCACATGTTCGCACTCCTGACCGATCGTCCCGACTTCGCCTCTGCCACAGGCCAGCTCAGGATGCTCGATGCTGCCGGGCGCGTCATCGACGCCAAGGTGACCTGGGTGCGGACGGTCAGGCCGGGTCCGGTTCCGCAGTGTGGCTACTTCGTTCAAACCGGCCAGTTGGTGCGGATGCCGCTCGACGGACCGCTGCTGCCCGCCGACTGGACCGCGGAGATCAACTACCTCGCCAACACCGAAGGCTCCATGTCGATGTCGCTGTCGGAGGGCCCCGAGATCAAGCTGCCCGTGCACCCCGGCCTGAACCGCGTGTTCGCCCGCCTCCCCGGCGCAGGAGATGCCATCAACGTGACCGCTAATACCAGCGCCATGACGCTGTGCATGGCGTCGGGTCCGGTCGGTTTCGTTGCACCGATGGGCTAGCTGGTTACGCAACAGACGAGAGCCACCTAGGAGAATCGAACTCCTGACCTGCTCATTACGAGTGAGCCGCTCTGCCGACTGAGCTAAGGTGGCGCGCCCGGCGACAACCACTCATCGCGGGCGGCACGAGTCTACGGCAGCCGCCGCGACCCGCCCAAGTCAGCGCAGGGCCTGGCCCACCGCCGCCACCATCCCGTCCACCGCGAACTTCGGCTTGACGTTGGCGGCCAACGCCTCCCGGCACTCCAGCACCGCCTCCATGCACATCAGCAACCGATCCGGCGCCGCGTGGTCGGCCAGCGCCCGCACCCGGTCAGCCATGTCGGGATGGTTGGCCTGGACATCGCGTGCCCCGGTGGCCACCAGCAGCGCATCGCGGAAGTAGTTGGCCAGGTCGATCAGCGCACGGTCCAGGGCGTCGCGCGACGAGCGAGTCAGCCGCGACTTCTGCCTGCGTTCGAGCTCCCTGATCGCGCCCGTCGCGCCCCGCGTCGCCGAGGCCGTCCCCTTGCCGGTGCCGCCGCCACCGAGCGCCGTCATCAATTCCTCTGCCTCGGACTCGTCGCGGTCCGCCGTCAGCGCCTTCGCCTCCGCCTCGGCGGCCGCCACCAGCTCCTCCGCAGCCGCATACGCCCGCGACGGCTTTACCGCATCCCGCACCAAGCCCAGCGCGCGCTCCCGCCGCTCCCTCGCCGCCGGATCCGTGGCCAGCCGCCGCGCCCGTCCCACGTGGCCCCCACTGATCGACGCCGCCCACTTTGCGTCCTCAGCCGACAGCCCATCGGCGTCCATCAACACCCGCGCGATCGCGTCGACCGTCGGCGTCACCAGCGCGACGTGGCGGCATCGCGACCGCAGCGTGATCGCGATGTCCTCGGGATCGACGGACGGGGCGCACAAGAGAAAGACGGTCGACGGGGGTGGCTCCTCGACGACCTTGAGCAGCGCATTCGCCGCACCCTCGGTGAGCCGGTCCGCGTCTTCGATCACGACCACCTGCCATCGCCCGATGCTCGGCCGCCTTGATGCGATCTGCACGATCGTGCGCATCTCGTCCACCCCGATCGACAAGCCCTCCGGGATGATGCGACGGACGTCGGCGTGGGTGCCCGCCATCGTGGTCACGCAGGCCTTGCAGTGCCCGCACCCCGGCTGATCGCCGGAGGTGCACTGCAGCGCCGCAGCAAAGCAGACGGCAGCCACCGAACGGCCCGAGCCGGGCGGGCCGGTGATGAGCCAGGCGTGTGTCATAGTCCCGGTCACGGCCGCGTTGTGAGCGGAATCACCGCGTGCCGCCCGCGCGGCGGAGATCAACTCGGCTTCCACCGCGCCTTGACCGACCAGCCGGCCGAAAACCCCGCTCATCACCGCCAACACTAGTGCTCAGGGCCGACACGACCTCCCGTCGAGAGCTATTCCGCGTCTGCAGGGACCGATACGGTAGATCTGTGGAAAGCAGGGCCAGGACGATCGGACGAGTCAGGGCATTCGTCCGGTGGGTGATGCGTACCCCCTGGCCGGTATTCACGCTCGGCATGCTGCAGGCCGACATCATCGGCGCTCTGTTCGTGCTCGGGTACCTGCGATTCGGCCTGCCGCCCGATGACCGCGTTGTGATTCAGGATCTGCCGCAAGCGAATCTGGTGCTGTTCGGCGCAGTTCTGTTCTTGGCGTTTACTTTTGGATCACTGATCAGTCTGCGGCTGCTGATGCCGGTGTTCCGGTGGCAGCGACGCGATCGCGACGGAATGTCCGACACCGACCCGGATTCCACGGCGCTGGCGCGCACGCGGGCGTTGAAGATGCCGTTCTACCGGTCGGTGATCAGCGCGATCAACTGGATTCTCGGCGGAACCATCTTCATCATCGCGATCTGGCCGGTTGCGCGTCAGTCGGCACCGGTGGTCGCCGTCGCTACCGCGCTGGGGGCCACCGCAACGTCGATCATCGGCTATCTACAGGCCGAGCGCGTGCTGCGTCCGGTGGCCATCGCGGCTCTGCGCCAGGGAGTGCCCGAGCAAATTCGCGCACCCGGAGTCATCCTGCGCACCCTGCTCACATGGGTGCTGTCCACCGGAGTTCCGATCCTGGCGATCGTAGTGGCGATCGGTGCGGCCAAGCTGTCGATCCTGCACGCCTCGGCCGACGAGCTATTCATGCCGATCCTCCTGCTGGCGGTCGCGGCGCTGATCATCGGCCTGGTGGGCACGGTGCTCACCGCGATGTCGATCGCGGACCCGCTGCGCCAGCTGCGCTGGGCGCTCGGCGAAGTGCAGCGCGGCAATTACAACGCCCACGTGCAGATCTACGACGCCAGCGAGCTGGGTCTGCTGCAAGCAGGCTTCAACGACATGGTCCGCGATCTCGCCGAACGGCAACGGCTACGCGACCTGTTCGGCCGCTATGTCGGCGAGGACGTCGCGCGCCGGGCGCTGGAGAGCCGCCCCGAATTGGGCGGGCAGGAACGCGACGTCGCCGTGTTGTTCGTCGACCTCGTCGGCTCCACTCAGCTGGCCGCAAACCACCCGCCGGCCGTGGTGGTGGGTCTGCTCAACGAGTTCTTCCGGATCGTGGTGGACACGGTCGACCGGCATGGCGGCTTCGTCAACAAGTTCCAGGGTGACGCCGCCCTGGCGATCTTCGGTGCCCCGCTGGAGCATCCGGACGCGTCAGGGGCGGCGCTGGCTGCGGCGCGGGAGTTGCACGACGAACTGATCGAGGTGCTGGGCGCCAACGAGTTCGGCATTGGAGTCTCCGCGGGGCGGGCGATCGCCGGCCACATCGGCGCACAGGCCCGGTTCGAGTACACGGTGATCGGGGACCCGGTCAATGAGGCGGCCCGGTTGACCGAGCTGGCCAAGCTGGAGGAAGGTCACGTGCTGGCCTCGGCGATCGCGGTCAGTGCCGCGTTGGATGCCGAGGCGTTATGCTGGGACGTCGGCGAGGTTGTCGAGCTGCGCGGCCGTAGGGCACCGACTCAGCTGGCGCGGCCCGTGAAACTCAGCGTGCCGTCGCAGGTTTGACATCGAGGCGGTAACCACGGCGGACAAGTTCGACAACGGACCGCACGGAATACCGCTTCGCGGCATAGCTAGCCGCGCTTGGCGGCCTTCTTGCGCGTGGTTTTCTTGGCGGCCCGCTTCTTGACGGGACCGCGGGCGCGGCGGTCGGCCAGCAGCTCGGCGGCCCGGTCGTCGGTCAGCGTCAGCACGTCGTCGCCCTTGCGCAGGCTAGCGTTGGTTTCCCCGTCGGTGACGTACGGGCCGAACCGGCCGTCCTTGATCACCATCGGCTTGCCGGTGGCCGGGTCGTTGCCCAGCTCGCGCAGCGGCGGTAGCGAAGCCGCTTGCCGCCCACGGCGTTTCGGCTCCGCGTAGATCTTCAGCGCTTCATCGAGTGTGATCGTGAACATCTGCTCTTCGCTGGCCAATGACCGAGAGTCGTTGCCACGCTTCAGGTATGGCCCGTAGCGGCCGTTCTGCGCGGTGATCTCCTCGCCGGTCGACGGGTCGACCCCCACCAGCCGGGGCAGCGACAACAGCTTCAACGCGTCCTCGAGCGTGACGGTGTCCAGGTTCATCGTGCGCAGCAGCGACCCGGTGCGCGGCTTGGGTCCGGTGGGCTTCTTGCCCTTCCTGGCGGCGACGCCGTCACCGCCGTCGTCGCCTGATTCCGGCTGCGGCAGAACCTCGGTCACGTACGGGCCGAAGCGGCCTTCTTTGGCGACTATCTCGTGGCCGGTCTCCGGGTCGACACCCAGCGATCGGCCCTCTTGCGGTGTGGCGAAAAGCTTTTCGGCTACCTCGAGCGTCAACTCGTCGGGTGTGATCGCGTCGGACAGGTTCGCGCGCTGCGGCGTCGGCTCCCCGTCCGCTCCGCTGATCATGCGCTCCAGGTAGGGCCCGTTCTTGCCGACCCGCACAAAGATCGTGCGGCCCTGCTCGTCGTCGAACAGCGCGATCGAATTGATCTCACGCGCGTCGATGCCCTCGAGGTTGACCCCGACGAGCTTCTTCAATCCGCCTGCGCGAGCGATGGATTCGGGCACACCATGCTCGCCGCCGAAGTAGAAGTTGTTCAGCCAGGTGGTGCGCTGCTCCTGGCCGTTGGCAATCTCGTCGAGCTCATCTTCCATCGCCGCGGTGAATCCGTAGTCGACCAGCCGGCCGAAGTGCTGCTCCAGAAGTCCGGTCACCGCGAACGCCACCCAGGAGGGCACCAGCGCGCTGCCCTTCTTGTAGACGTAGCCGCGGTCCTGGATCGTCTTGATGATCGACGCGTAGGTCGACGGCCGGCCGATGCCCAGGTCTTCGAGCGCCTTGATCAACGATGCCTCGGTGAAGCGGGCCGGTGGGTTTGTGGTATGCCCGTCGGCGGTCAGCTCGGTCGCAGTGACCTGCTGGCCCTGCTGCAGCTGGGGCAAGCGGCTTTCGGCATCGTCGGCCTCGCCGCCGGCCAGGTCGTCGATGCTCTCGACGTAGGCCGACAGGAAGCCCGGGAACGTGATCGTGCGTCCGCTCGCGGTGAACGCCACCTGCTGGCCACTGTCGGCTTGCGCTTCGATTGATGTCGCCGACCGAGCGGTTCCGGTGATGCGCAGGCTCAGCGTGGTGCCACGCGCGTCGGCCATCTGCGAGGCCACCGTCCGCTGCCAGATCAGTTCGTAGAGGCGGAACTCGTCGTTGTCGAGGACCGAGTGCAGCTGACCCGGGGTGGCGAACGAGTCGCCGGCGGGCCGGATCGCCTCGTGCGCCTCCTGGGCGTTCTTGACCTTGCGGGTGTACTGGCGCGGCGTCGGGTGCACGTACTCGGCGCCGTACAGCTCGCGTGCCTGCCGGCGGGCCGCATCGATGGCCGACTGCGACAACGTGGTCGAGTCGGTACGCATGTAGGTGATGTAGCCGTTCTCGTAGAGCCGCTGGGCCACGCTCATCGTGCGCTCCGAGGAGAAGCGCAGCTTGCGGCCCGCCTCCTGCTGCAGCGTCGACGTCATGAACGGCGCATACGGTCTGCGGGTGTAGGGCTTCTGCTCCACCGACGAGACGGTCAGATCGGCGCCGCGCAGACCCCAGGCCAGCGAACCGGCGCTCTCGGCGTCGAGGACGAGCACGTCGTCGTTCTTCACCTGCCCGAGCGAGTCGAAGTCGCGTCCCGTGGCGACGCGGCGGTCGTCGACGCTGACCAGCCGGGCGTTGAACATGCGCGGGGTGGCCTCGGCGCCGGCGTCCAGCTCGGCGAGGACGTCCCAGTAGCTGGCGCTGCGGAACGCCATCCGGTCGCGTTCGCGCTGCACGATGATCCGGGTGGCCACGGACTGGACGCGGCCCGCCGACAGCTTCGGTGCGACCTTCTTCCACAGCACCGGGCTGACCTCGTAGCCGTAGAGCCGGTCCATGATGCGGCGGGTTTCCTGCGCGTCGACGAGGTCACTGTCGATGTCGCGGGGGCGCTCGGCGGCAGCACGGATGGCCGGTTCGGTGATCTCGTAGAACACCATCCGCTTGACGGGGATGCGCGGCTTGAGTGTCTCCAGCAGGTGCCAGGCGATCGCCTCGCCTTCGCGGTCGCCGTCGGTGGCCAGATAGAGCTCGTCGGCGTCCTTGAGCTTGCTCTTCAGCTCGCTGACCGTGCTCTTCTTCTCGGGGCTGATGATGTAGAGCGGCTCGAAGTTGTGTTCGACGTTGACTCCAAGCCGCGCCCACGGCTCGGACTTGTACTTCGCGGGCACGTCCGCAGCGTTTCGGGGCAGGTCGCGGATGTGGCCGCGCGAGGACTCGACGATGTAGTTGGAGCCCAGGTAGCTCGCTAGTTTGCGTGCTTTGGTGGGCGACTCGACGATGACGAGCCGTCGTACTCTCTTGTTTCCGTTGCCGCTGGTGCGACCATCGTCAGCCAACTGCGATTACGCTCCACTTCTTCCCGCCGACCGGTGCCCCCGCGGCCCCTGTCAGCAAGTGACAAGATGACACCCTGAGCGTGTCGACGCAAACTGACCCCTACCTCGTCTGCCCTCAGACGTGGGGCCAACTCGCCAACGCCTCCAGGTCGTCGGGCGGTTCCCCCACGTTCTCTACCAGCCGTGATAGCCGTCGGCGGCCGCTGATTCGCAGGGCGGGATGCGCGCCCCGGGTGCCGATCAAAGTCGGCGCGATTCCGACCCGCATCAGGGCCGACGCCAGCGGGGAATGGGTATCCGGGGCGTGCGGATCCAAACCGAGCACGTAGCGGTCGGCCTCCGGGGCGCCCCCCGCGAGCACCCACGCCCGCAGCTCCCGCGGACCGGGCAGCCACTGGCGCGGCACGGTCTTGACGGCCCCGCGTGTCCAGTCGTCCGCGATCGCCAGCAGCCGCGGATCGACGGACGTGCGCACGAGCGGGGTGTCTTCGTCGGTGCGGGTGATCTCAGGTTCCAGGCCGGCCTCGGCCATCATCTCCGCCAGAGCGTCGGCCCGCCACGGCCGTTCCACGACGACGGACAGCCGGGCGCCGTTGCCCATCACCACCACCTGTCCCGGGGCGGCCAGCACACCCGTCAAGTCGGTGACCGCGGGGGGCACCGACTCGGCAGAGAAGAAGGACAGCTGGCTCACTGAAACGACAGTAAGCCCCTTGGCGTGCCTTGCGACCGCGCAGGTTTGTCCGCTCGGTATCGGCGTGTCGGCCTGCAACGCGCACGCTCAGACAACTGGGGCAAGAAAGAGGAAACCCCCGCAGGACTAATCACTGCGGGGGTTTTCGTCAGGTTCGGTTACTCAGATGGAACGCACACCTGTGGCCTGCGGCCCCTTGGGGCTCTGCCCGACCTCGAACTCAACTCGTTGGTTCTCTTCCAGCGTGCGAAAGCCGCTGCCTTGAATTTCCGTGTAGTGGACGAACACGTCAGCAGAGCCGTCCTCCGGCGCGATGAAGCCGAAGCCCTTCTCCGCGTTGAACCACTTCACAGTTCCCTGTGGCATTTCCTGCTTACTTCCTTCTCTCTTACAGGGTTGCGGTGCATCGTCTTTCGGTACACCGGGCCCGTTCCGACCGCAGTCCTTCGTGGCACCGCCGATCTGAGCCGACTCGTCACCCTCGCAAAACCGCGATCGCAACGTCGATCCTGCGAGTGCAAACACACGAACACAGAAGCTGCGACCGTTGGTTAGTCAATCACGTTCGCAGCAAATGTAACAGTCTTGGCCGGCTCGACTCGTGAACAATTCAGTTAACTTGAGGCGTCGGACGGGAGGATGCGATGGCCAGTTTCGGCCGCGACCTACTCGCCAGCGCGCTCGCCGGTACTGACCCCGACGAGAAGCCCCTGCGCCACGTCGCCGAATTGCCCGCGAACCAGGGCAGCGCGACGCAATGGCCCGGTTGGGCAGAAGACGACGTCGTCGCCGCGTTCGTCGCGCTCGGCGTCTCTACCCCGTGGTCGCATCAGGTCCGCGCCGCCAACCTGGCGCACGAGGGCCGGCATGTGGTGATCAGCACAGGAACCGCGTCGGGCAAGTCGCTCGCCTACCAGCTCCCGATCATGTGCGCGCTGGCGACTCAGCGCCGTGCCCGCGCGCTGTACCTGTCCCCGACCAAGGCGCTGGAGCACGACCAGCTGCGCTCCGCGACCGCGCTGACCGAGGCGGTCGGCCGGCTCGCGGACGTGGCGCCGGCGCCCTACGACGGTGACAGCCCCGCGGAGGTGCGCCGGTTCGCGCGGGAGAACTCCCGGTGGGTGTTCTCCAACCCGGACATGATCCATCTGTCGCTGCTGCGAAACCACGCCCGCTGGGCGGTGTTCCTGCGCAACCTGCGGTTCGTAGTCGTCGACGAATGTCATTACTACCGAGGCATTTTCGGGTCGAACGTGGCGATAGTGCTGCGCCGGCTGCTGCGGTTGTGTGGGCGCTACGGATCGTCGCCGGCCGTCGTGTTCGCCAGCGCGACGACGGGGTCGCCCGGTGCGACGGCCTCGCAGCTGATCGGCCAGACGGTCGAGGAGGTGACCGACGACGAATCCCCGCACGGCGCAAGGACCGTCGCATTGTGGGAACCCGCGTTGCGCACCGACGTGACGGGCGAGCACGGCGCGCCGGTGCGCCGCTCTGCCGGTGCGGAGGCCGCGCGCGTGATGGCGGACCTGGTGGCCGAAGGCGCGCGCACGTTGACGTTCGTGCGGTCGCGGCGTGGCGCCGAACTGACCGCGCTGGGTGCGCGTGCGCGCCTCGCCGACACGATGCCCGATCTCGCCGACCGCGTCGCGTCCTACCGCGCCGGGTATCTCGCCGAAGACCGCCGCGCACTCGAACGGGCCTTGGCCAGTGGAGAGTTGGTGGGGTTGGCGACGACGAATGCGCTGGAGCTGGGCGTGGACATCGCCGGGCTGGATGCAGTGGTGCTGGCCGGCTTTCCGGGCAGCGTGACGTCGTTCTGGCAGCAGGCCGGCCGATCCGGCCGGCGGGGCCAGAGCGCGCTGGTGGTGCTGATCGCTCGTGACGATCCGCTGGATACCTACCTGGTGCACCATCCCGAGGCGTTGCTGGACAAGCCGATCGAGATGACCGTGATCGATCCGTCCAACCCGTATGTGCTTCGACCCCAGCTGCTCTGCGCCGCAACAGAACTGCCGCTCACCGATGGAGAGGTCCGCGGGTGGGGCGCCCTTGAGGTGGCCAACGGGTTGGTTGACGACGGGCTGTTGCGCCGACGGGGCAGCGGCTACTTCGCGGCGCCCGGGGTCGATCCGCATCCGGCGGTGAATATCCGCGGCTCCAGTGGCGATCAGATCGCGATCCTGGAGTTCGACACGGGCCGGCTGCTGGGCGGTGTCGAGGCCGGCCGGGCCGCGCTGTCCGTCCATCCGGGTGCGGTGTATCTGCACCAGGGCGAGACGTATGTCGTCGACGCACTCGATTTCGAGGAGGGCGTCGCGCTGGTGCGTGCCGATGACCCCGGCTACGCCACCTACGCCCGGGAGATAACCGACATCGCGGTCACCGGCGCGGGCGAGCGGACGGTATTTGGCGACGTGGTACTCGGCCTCGTGCCCGTCGCCGTCACCAACCAGGTCATCGGGTATCTGCGCCGAACTCCGGCCGGCGAGGTGATCGACTTCGTCGAACTCGACATGCCCGCGCGCACTCTGGAAACGGTTGCGGTGATGTACACCATTACCCCGGAAGCCCTGGAAGACAAGGGGATCGATTGGTCTGGGGTGCCCGGCGCATTGCACGCGGCCGAGCATGCCGCCATCGGGCTTCTTCCGCTGGTCGCCAGCTGCGACCGCGGCGACATCGGTGGTTTGTCGACCGCGGTCGGAGCCGACACCGGCCTGCCCACCGTGTTCGTTTACGACGGCTACCCCGGCGGCGCGGGGTTCGCCGAGCGCGGATTCCGGCAGGCGACAACGTGGTTGTCGGCAACGGCGGACGCGATCGAGGCATGCGAGTGCCCGACCGGTTGCCCCTCCTGTGTGCAGTCGCCGAAATGCGGCAACGGCAATGACCCACTCGACAAGCACGCCGCGGTGCGAGTGCTGCGACTCGTGCTGTCACAACTGAGCGAGCACGAGGTCCCCCGACCCATCCGTCGGTGACGACCAACCCCTCGTAACAGTCGTCCCCACGGATTGACGACATGCCAACCGATGGGGCGCTCTCCTCGCCTCTGAAGACAGCGGTCATGCCGGTAACGGCAGACGATCTGAACGGCTTGGCTACGCAATCCGTTCCCCATCCCGATTGCTCGGGTGCACGCGAAAATTATCGTGTCCGAACGGGATGCGCAAGCTCATGTGCTCTCCGTGATCATTTCGGTCGGCTAAGTAAGCCTTCTGACGACGAAATCCGTATTGCATTAGAAAGATCATCAGGAATCAGCGGGCCCTGCCCGCGCCACCGCGCGCGCCGGACCCGAAACTCCCAGACGTAGCGGCAGCTGCGCGTGGACGGTGACCGTGACATTGAGCGCATCGGCGGTGCAGTCGCTCAGGGTGGTCCCCATCGCGCGTGCCAGCGCCGCCGCCTTGCCGCATGCGACCGGCTGTCCCGTCGGTAGCAGGCTGGCCGCAGCCAAGGCCGCCATGTCTGCCGCCGCTTGTGCGCGATGACGGGCGATCACCGCCGATCCCACTTGCACGGCGCCGTAGGTGATCGCCAGCAGCACGGCCATCATCGCCGCCGCGGTGACGCTGGCCGAACCGCGGTCACCGCGCACCGGGCTCCGCGAGCGACAGCGCATCCGCGGCGATCGTGATGGTCGGAAGCAGCGTCGACCGCGCGCTGACGCGCGCCACGACGAAGTCGCCGTCATGGCGCAACTGCAACACTGCGTCAGCCGGCGCGATCCGCCGGGCCGCGGCCTCGGCGCCGGCTTCGTCGCCCCGGGCGACCAGTCGCGCAGCTTCACGCGCCGCGTCGATGCAGCGGACTTGCATCGACACCGCGGTGACGCCCGCGACGCAGAGCATGAGGATGACCACAAGGGCCGCGATCGCGAACGCCGCTTCCACCGTGACGGCGCCGGCATCGCCGGCTAGACGTTGGTGTTCAAAGCGCGGCTGATGATGTTGGTCAACGCACTGACGATCGAGTCGCCGGTGACGACCGTGTAGAGAATCGCGCCGAACGCCGCGGCCGCAATCGTCCCGATTGCGTATTCGACGGTGGACATGCCCTCCTCGGCGCCCATGAACAGGGCCCATCGTGCGCGCAGCTTCTGCCAGGTCATCGCGATCTCCTTTCATCCCGTCTGTTCACCACAGCCCTGATCCGAGCACCTTGCCGGCCAGCCCGGCGACCACCGGGACGATGCCGAGGCAGACGAACGCCGGCAGGTAGCACAGCCCCAGCGGACCGGCGATCAACACCGATGCACGCTCGGCGGCTGCCCGGGCCTCGTCCGCAGCCTGTTGCCGGACGGACGCCGCCAGCTCTGCGACGCCGTCTGCCAGCGCCGCGCCGGACGCCGCGGACCGGCGCGCCAGGCGCAGCAGCGACTCGCAGTGCCGGTCGTGCCCGCCGGCCGGGAAGGACCACGCGGTCGTGGGGTCGGCGCCGAGCGCCAGTAGGTCTGCGGCGCGGCGCAACAGCGCGGCCAGCTGCGCGGGTGATGCCGGTGCTGTGGCCGCGGCCGCCGAGGCCACTGCCATTCCGGCGGTGAGACACACCGCGAGCACGTCGAGGCTGGCCGCGACAGCCAGCGGGTCGGGTCGTGGGGTGGCGGGCGCGGGCGCCGGCGCGGATCTTCGGAGGCCGGCGCGACGGCGCGTGTTCGTCGCACCCGGAGCGACGAGCACCGCCCCGGCCAGCAGCACCGCCGACCAGGTCACGACAGCGCCCGCCCGGTGATGCGATCCGACCACAGCAGCCCGCAGCACACCAACGCGGTGCCGCCCAGCAGCAGCCAGCCGCCGGCGCCGCGCGAGAGCAGAAACCCCACAGGATGCGCGCCGAGCATTTCGCCGAGCGCGACACCCGCAAGCGGCAGACCGGCCAGCACCGCCGCGGTGGCTCTCGCGCCGGCCATGCCGGCGCGCACCTTGGAGTCGAACTGCGACCGCTCGACGACGTCGCGCTGCGCCGCCCGCAACAGCGTCGCGAGGGTCAGTCCGTGCGTCTGGGCGAGCTGCCAGTACACCGCCAGCCGGTCCCAGTACGCGGGCCGAGCCGTCGCGGCACCAGCGCTGCGCAAACCGGCCGCGACATCAGCGCCCAGCAACGCGCGCGCAGCAACTGCATGCAACGACGCGGCCACCGCTCCCGAGGACTCCCCGGCGGCGGTCTGGAACGCTGCCACCGGGTGCGCGCCGGTCCGCAGTTCACCGACGAGAACGTCCAGCGCCGCCTCGAGCGCTCCGACCTCCTGCTCGGCCCGCTTCCGCAGCGCATGTCTTCGCCGCCGCATCAGCAGTGTCGCCGCGAGCATCCCCGCGGCGAGCGCCACCGCCAACGGCACCACGACAACAGCCACTGCGGCAACCACGCATACCGTTGCAGCACGCGCGCCCGACGGAACCAGCCAGCGGCGAGGTGTGCCCAAGCCCGCGGCGATGAGGCGGTGACGCCCCGACCGCGGCAGCACGAGCAGCGCCGCGGCGAGCGACAGCGGCGCCGTGACGAGCCCGTTCACCGGACGCCTCGAGCGCTCAACAGCTCGCGCAGGATCTCCGTACCTGGACCCGGCCCAATGTCGGCGTGCCACGCAGTAACTACCCGGACCGGCTCGTCGCCGCGACGTCGCAGCACCGCGATCTCGTCCAATCGCCTGGTGCCGCCGGGATGGCGACGCACATGCAGCACGACTTGCACGGCAGCGGCGAGCTGACTGTGCAGCGCCGCGCGGTCCAGCCCACCGGGTGCGGCGAGCGCCTCGAGCCGCGCCGGCACCTCGGAGGGACGGTTGGCGTGGACGGTGCCCGCGCCGCCGTCGTGCCCGGTGTTCAGGGCCGCCAGCAGGTCTACCACCTCGGCGCCGCGAACCTCGCCAACGACGATCCGGTCCGGCCGCATCCGCAGTGCCTGCCTGACGAGGTCGCGGACCGTGACTTCACCGATCCCCTCGACGTTAGCGGCGCGGGCCACCAGGTTGACGAGATGCGGATGTCGCGGCGCCAGCTCGGCGGCGTCCTCGACGCAGACGATGCGTTCGGTGTCGGCCACCGCGCCCAGAGCGGCGGCCAGCAACGTCGTCTTGCCGGCACCGGTGCCGCCGGTGACGAGAAACGCCAGCCGGGCGGCGATGATCTGGTCGACGAGCTCGGCCGCGTCCGGCGCGATGGCCCCGGCCCGCACCAGCGCGGGCAGGTCTTGGGTGGCAGGCCGCAGCACCCGCAACGACAGAGAGGTTCCGCCGGGCGCCAGCGGAGGCAGGATGGCGTGCAGCCGCACCGCGAACTGACCGGTGCCCAGTCCGCCCAGATGCCCGTCGATCCACGGTTGTGCGTCGTCGAGCCGGCGACCGGCGGCAAGTGCCAGCCGCTGCGCCAGCCGGCGAACCGCTGCCTCGTCGGCGAACCGAATATCAGTGCGCCGCAAGCCGTTTCCGTCATCGATCCATACGGCGTCGGGGCTGGTGACTAGTACGTCGGTGGTGCCCTCGGCGCACAGCAGCGGTTCGAGGATGCCCGCCCCGGTGAGCTCGGTCTGCAACACCCGCAGGTTGGTCAGCACCTCCGCGTCGCCGAGCACGCCTCCCGACTCCGCCCGGATCGCGGCGGCGACCACGTTGGGTCGCAACGGCACAGACTCGGCCGCGAGACGCTCTCGCACGCGGTCGATCAGCGAGGCGTTCATCGCCGGATTCATGCGGCCTCCACGACGGCATGGCGACCAAGGACTGCGAGCACTCGTCGGGCCGCCACCAACAGGTGCGAACGCCGCCGAAGCCGCAGCCCCGCCCGCTCCAGGCGATCCGGCAGATTGGGTTCGGGGCGCATGGCGGCGAGCAGCGGCAGCCCGGTCGCGCGGGCGACGTCGGCGGCGCGCAGTCCGCCGGGAGAGGGCCCTCGCACGACCAGGCCGACGTTGGGATTGATGTCCGACAACGTCGGCACCATGGCCGACGCCGCCGCGCAGGACCTCACGTCGCACGCGGCGACGACAACCACCAGATCGGCCGCGTCCAGGGCCGTCTCGGCGGCCTCCGTGAGTCGTCGCGGCAGATCGCACACCACCATCACGCCGCCCCGCCGGCCCGCGTCGACGATCGCGAACAACGACCCGCCGGTGATGTCGGCTTCGTGCCGCGCGCCCGAAAGCACCCCGATGTTGCGGTGAGACGGCAGCGCATCACGGATCGCGGGCAGGCTGAGCCGACCGTTCTGCACGGCGATGTCGGGCCACCGCAGGCCCGGCTGTCCTTCGAGGCCCAGCAACAGATCGACACCGCCGCCCCACGGGTCGACGTCCACCAGCAACGCGTCGGAGGCCGCAATCGCCAACGCAGCGCTGAAGATCGATGCTCCTGCACCGCCGCGCCCGCCGACGACCGCCACCGTGTTTCCATGCCTCCTCTTACTGGACTCGCCCGCGTCGGAGAGCACGTCGACGAGCTCGGCCTCTTGCTCTGGCAGACGCAGAACATGTTGTGCGCCAACGGATATCGCGGCCCGCCAAACCTCTTGCGGCGGCTCACCGCCGACTAGCAGAATCACCTGTTGCCGACGCGGCATTCCGCCTGCGGCACTGCGACGCACCGCAGCCTCGTCGAGGACCACGGCGGTGGCGGCACTCCACTCGCGCCGGCTCGTGGCCCGCGTACCGGTGCAGTAGACGACGCGCACGCCCGCCGCCGCCGCGACGCGGTCGACCCCGTCGCGCAGAGCGGGCTCGTCGACGATGCCGAGCACGCCGGTCGATGCCATGGGCTAAGCGTGATCACCGCAAGCATGGGATTTCCAGTGCCCCAAGGCAATCTGTGCATGGATCCGAACCTGTGGATGCTTTCGCAATGCCGCCGGAGCAGACGCAGGACGCCAGTGCGAATCGCTGGGGATCGCTGGGGATCGCAGAAAGAACTCTAGATAAGGGACGACCCCCGCCAGGGGGGGAGGAGGCGAGGGTCGTCGTGTATCAGCCCCGGGGGGTCGGGCTGATGCACACCCGGCCATAAGCCGAGTAATGCTCACTATACACACGAGAGCGCAGAATGGCGCAAGAGTCACGCAACATCCGATTAGCACTGAGCCAGCACAGAATTGCAGGTCCGGACACGTGACTCAGCCTGACATTTCACAGGGACGCAAATGCGGCGTGTCGCGCGCCCTATGCTGAGGACCGTGACCGTCTCGGACCAGGCCGCCTCCCCGTTGACGACGACCCAGGTCACGCCGCCGCCCGCAGACCCCACTCGGGGGCGGCGCACGAAGACGGCTGCGTTTTTCGACTTGGACAAGACGGTCATTGCGAAGTCAAGCACATTAGCTTTCAGCAAACCTTTTTTCGATCAAGGACTTATTAATCGGCGCGCAGTACTGAAGTCCAGTTATGCGCAATTCCTATTTCTGATGTCCGGCGCCGACCACGACCAGATGGACCGGATGCGGTCGTATCTGACCAACATGTGTAGCGGCTGGGACGTCGAGCAAGTGAAATCAATTGTCGCCGAAACGCTGCACGATATCGTCGATCCGCTGGTCTTCGCCGAAGCCGCGGACTTGATCTCCGACCACAAGCTTTGCGGTCGCGACGTCGTCGTGGTTTCCGCCTCAGGCGAAGAGATCGTCGCGCCAATCGCCCGCGCTCTGGGCGCAACACACGCAATGGCGACACGAATGGTCGTCGCAGACGGCAAATACACAGGCGATGTCGCGTTCTACTGTTACGGCGACAGCAAAGCGCAGGCGATCCGGGAACTCGCCACCCGCGAGGGCTATCCACTCGAACATTGCTACGCCTACTCAGACTCGATCACCGACTTGCCGATGCTCGAGGCCGTCGGTCATCCGACCGTGGTGAACCCGGACCGCGCGCTGCGAAAGGAGGCGGCTGCCCGCGGCTGGCCGGTACTGACGTTCTCCAGGCCGGTCTCGCTGCGGGACCGGATTCCGGCGCCGTCGACTGCGGCGGTCGCGACTACCGCAGCGGTAGGAGTCAGCGCCCTTGCTGCCGGGGCGCTGACCTACTCGCTGCTACGGCGCTTCGTGCTCTGAGCCAGAGGTTGCCGGCACCGCCGCGTTTGTGTCCGCGTGGTAAAGAGCGCAGCGACAGCCTTGATGTGACGGTCGTCACGGGGTACAAAGGAACCACGGAAGTTCGGGGCGGCCAAGGCCGAGTCGGAGGAGAAGGCTCGATCTCCCAATCCGAACGACCCAGCGCGGATCCCGGTACCCACGCGGAGCACGCCGCACAAAGGCAAAAGTGTTGCGGGCCTGCGTGATTGCGGGAAGCGAGGAGCCCGACAGCCCTTGGGTTGGCGGCGGTTCCAGCGCATCGCAAGACGCCGAGGCCACCCACGCAGCCCCAGTTGCACGCTTGGTAACCGGAGTTCCGCGCTAGCGGGTGGCGAGCCGAAGCGATTCGGATCGCCGCCCGCTTCATGTCTGCCCAGAGGCCGCTTCGGCGATCGACAACGCTTCGCTGGCGCCTTGCTCCAACGCCCGGCAACACATCAGGATCCACTGCCTCAACCCGTCCGCCGTGCCGGTGGCGAACTGTTGCGCTGCGGCGCTGTACTCGCCGGCGTGGCGCATCCAGTACACCTCGGGCACGCTCAGACCGTGCGGATCAAGCCCGCTGGCTTGCGTCACCAACCGGGCCACTCCGCGGGCGACCACTCCGTCGGCACTCCCAAACGGTCGCAGCGTCAGCATCTCCCCATGGGCGACTGCCGCGAGCACCGGCGCCGGCGCGGAGCTTGCGCCGGCCATCAACCCCGCCAGCAATTCCAATCGCGCCGCCACGTCGGCACGCTGGCGAGGACGGCCCAGCGCATCGGCGCCGACCAGGTCCGCGGCCGCCAGCGAGTGCAGCCGCGCCAGCGCCTGCAGCGGCGCCTTCTGCCAGACACTCACCAGCGACGTCTGGCCGCCTTCCAGCGCCTCGGCGACCCGCAACGCCCCGGCCAGGATCGGCCCGCCGTCGAGTCCGTCGGCCGGAAAACGCGGTGCGCCGCCGTCGAGCACCGACGACGCGCGGGCCGCCCGCACCGCGGCTTCAGCCGCCGTCGTCGGCCAACCGCGCAAGTTGACCCGGTGCCGATGCGCCTTGCCGAGCGCTTCGCGCGCCCGCTCGCTCGCGTCGGCCACTCCGGGCAGCTTGGCAAGCGGGGCGAGTGGATCGGTCACGCCGTCACGCTAGCCGCGCCCCGGAACAGCGTCGAGCAGGCGACAGGTGTACTCGTGGCGGGGGCGTTCGAACACGTCGTCTGCCGGCGCGTGTTCCACCACTCGGCCGCCCGACATCACGACGACGTCGTCGGCGATCTCGCGGACCACCGCCAGGTCGTGGCTGATGAACAGGTAGGTGAGGTTCAAGCGTTCCTGCAGTTGGTTCAGAAGCGCGAGGATCTGCGCCTGCACCACGACGTCGAGCGCCGACACCGCCTCGTCGCACACCAGCATTTCCGGCTGCAGGGCCAGTGCCCGGGCGATCGCGACGCGCTGACGCTGGCCGCCGGACAGTTCGCGCGGAAACCGGCGCAGCACGCTCGACGGCAGCGCCACGTGGTCGAGCAGTTCGCGCACCGAGCGCTGACGGTCGGCCCGGCTGCCGATGCCATGCGCGCGAAGCGGTTCCTCGACGGTGCGGTACACCGAATACATGGGATCCAGGCTGGCGTAGGGGTTCTGGAACACCGGCTGCACTTTGCGACGAAAAGCCTTGGCGGCGGCCCCTTTCAGCGTGGAGACGTCGCTGCCGTCGAACGTGACGGTGCCCGACGTGGGCGCTAGCAGCGCGAGCGCGATCCGTGCGATCGTGGTCTTACCCGAGCCCGACTCCCCGACGATGGCCGTGGTGGTGCCGCGACGTACGCGCAACGACACGTCGTCGACGGCGGTAATGTCGCGCCGACGCCACGGCGCACCGACCTGGTAGACCTTGGTGACGTTCGACACCACGAGCACGTCGTCGCCGGCCGCTTGCGTGCGCCGGCGGTGGCCACCGCGTCGCATCGCCAGCGACGGCGCCGACGCGACCAGCCGCTGTGTGTACTCGTGGCCCGGACGGTCGATTATCGCCTGCGGCGCACCGGATTCCACGACGACACCGCGGTACATCACCATCAGGTGATCGGCGCGCTCGGCGGCCAGCGCCATGTCGTGGGTGATCAACAGCACAGCGGTGCCGGACTTGCCGGCCAGCTCGTCGAGGTGGTCCAGCACCTGCTTCTGCACCGTGACGTCGAGCGCCGACGTCGGCTCGTCGGCGATCAGCAAGCGGGGCCGACCTGCCAGGCTGATCGCGATGAGCGCGCGCTGGCGCATGCCGCCGGAGAGCTGATGCGGGTAGCGGCCGGCGCGGAGCGCGGAGTCCGTCATGCCGACGTCGTCAAGCAAGGCGACGGCTTGCCGACGGGCGTCGCGCCTGTCGGCGATGCCGTTGGCGCGCAGCGCTTCCCGAATCTGAAACCCGATCGTCCACACCGGGTTGAGGTTGGTCGTCGGGTCCTGCGGGACGTAGCCGATCTGCCGCCCGCGCAGTCGGCGCCGGCGGGCATGGGTGATGTCTTCTCCGTCGAACTCGATGCGGCCGTTGGTGATCCGACCGCCTGGTGCCAGCAGTCCTAGCAGCGCCGCGGCCGTCGTCGACTTGCCAGACCCCGACTCCCCCACCAGCGCAACCGTCTGTCCCGGGTAGACGGTCAAAGTCGCGTCCCTCACCGCGGGCGGGTCGGTGCCGAAGCGCACCTGCAGGCCGTCGATCGACAGCAGCGGACGCGTCATGGGCGACGCGCGCGTGAGCCGGGGTCGAGCGCGTCGCGCAGCGCGTCACCCATCATCATGAACGCCAGCACCGTGATGGCAAGTGCACCAGCGGGATAGAACAGGATCGGCGAGCCGGATCGCAGCCGGGCCTGCGCGAGATTGATGTCGCCGCCCCACGACACCGTCGACGGCGGCAACCCGATGCCGAGGTACGACAGCGTGGCCTCGGTGACGATGAAGATGCCCAGCGAGATCGTCGCGACGACGATGACCGGTCCCAGCGCGTTCGGCACCACGTGGCGCACCAGCGTGCCGAATCGGCTGACGCCCAGCGCCTTTGCGGCAAGGACGTAATCCGCGCCACGGCCGGCGACGACAGCCCCGCGAGTGATCCGGGCGACCTGCGGCCAGCCGAACACAGACAGCACCGCGATCACCGTCCACACTGTGCGCTCGTGCAGCACCTGTCCCAGCACGATCGCCGCGAGCAGCAACGGGATGCCGAAGAACACGTCGGTGAATCGCGAGATGAGCCCGTCCAGCCAGCGCCCGTAGAAGCCGGCCAGCGCACCGAGTGTGCCGCCGATCAGCACCACCGCGACCGTGGTGCCCAGACCGACTGCCACCGATGCGCGCGCCCCGTAGACGGTGCGTGCGTAGACGTCGTGGCCCTGCAGGTCGGTGCCGAACCAGTGTCGCGACGACGGGCCCAGCATGCTCTGGTTCGGATCCGCGTACGTCGGATCCGCGCCGGTGAACCACCACGGGAATGCCGCCACGGTGACGACGGCAAGGATCAACAGCGTCGAGACGACAAACTGCGGCCGGGTTCGCAGGCTGCGCCAGGCCTCGCGCCAAAAGCCGCCCGGCGCAACCGAATCGACGACGCCGTCATCCATAGCGAATCCTGGGGTCGAGCGCAGCGTACAGCAGGTCGACGACGAGGTTGGCCAGCAGATAGACGACCACCAGAACGGTGACGATCGACACCACCGTCGGCGCCTCCTGGCGGGTGATCGCCTGATACAGCGCCCCACCGATGCCGTGGATGTTGAAGATGCCCTCGGTGACGATCGCGCCGGCCATCAGTGCGCCGACGTCGACACCCAGAAACGTCACGACGGGAATGAGCGAGTTCCGCAAAATGTGGACGGTGACGACGCGCGGGCGCGACAGTCCTTTCGCGGTCGCGGTCCGCACATAGTCCGCGGCGGCGTTCTCGCTGACCGCCGAGCGGGTCAACCGCACCACGTACGCGAACGACACGGCGCCTAACACGAAGCCGGGCAACAGTAGCCGACCGAACGTCGCCTGGTCACCGACGGTCACCGGCGCGATGCCGAGCTTGACGCCGAACACGAACTGCGCCAAGAACCCCAGCACGAAGATCGGCACCGCGATGATCACCAGGCTGGTCACCAAGACCGTCGCGTCGAAAATGCCGCCCTTGCGCAACCCGGCGATCACCCCGAAGCCGACGCCGAACACCGCCTCGACGGCCAACGCCACGATCGCCAGACGGATCGTTACCGGAAAGGCTTGCGCCAGCACGTCTTTGACCGGCAGACCCGAGAACGACCGGCCGAGGTCGCCGCGGGCGAGGCCCTGCAGATACTTCAGGTATTGAAACCAGAACGGGTCATCGAGGTGGTACTGGGACCGCAACTGCGCCGCCAGCGCCGGGCTGACGGGCCGGTCGCCGCCGAGCGCGGCGATCGGGTCACCGGGCAACAGGAACACCATCGCGTAGATCAGCAGCGTCGCGCCGAAGAACACCGGGATCATCGCTAGGATGCGCCGGCCGACGTAGGAGCCCATAGTCAGTTGCTCTTCGCGCGAGCGCTCATCGGCCCTTCACAATGCTCTCGTAACCGGGCAGCCCGTTCCACGTGATCGTCACATGACGCACGGCGGCGGAGTGCCCGGCCGCGTTGATGTAGTCCCACAGCGGCACAACAGGCATGTCGCGCAACAGGATCCGCTGCGCCTCGTTGGTCAGGCGATAGGCCTCCGGCAGGCTCGGCGCCGCCTCCGCGCGCGCCAGCGCCTGGTCGAACTGCGAGTTGGAGTAGTCCACGTCGTTGGAGCCGGCGCCCGTGACGTACAGCGGTTCCAGGAACTCGAGGAGCGACGGGTAGTCGCCCTGCCAGCCCGCACGGAACGCGGTGCCGATCGAGCGGTCGGTGATCTGCGTGCGGATCTGCGCAAAGGTGGGCTGCGGTGCCCCGACGGCCTCGATGCCGAGCGTGTTCTTGATGCTGTTGGCCACCGCGTCCACCCATTCCTGGTGCCCGCCATCGGTGTTGTAGGCGATCACATATCTGCCGCTGAACGGCGATATCGCGTCGGCCTGAGCCCACAGCTGCTTGGCCCGCGCGGGATCGAAGTTCAGCACCTCGTTGCCGGGGATGTTCGGGTCGTAGCCCGGCAGCGACCGGGCGGTGAAATCCCTTGCCGGCGAGCGTGAGTCGCTGAAGATCTGCCGGCAGATCTGCGCCCGGTTGATCGCCGCCGAAATGGCCAGCCTGCGCAGTCGGCCCTCTTCGCCGCCGAAGTGCGGCAGCCGCAGCGGCGCGTCGATCGTCTGGTTGATTGCGACCGGCCCGGTGACGGCCCGCTCACCGAGGTCGGCGCGGTAGGTCGGCAGCGCACTGGGCGGCACCGTGTCGAACACGTCGAGGTTTCCAGCGAGCAGGTCGGCGTAGGCAGTGTCGAGGTTGGCGTAGAACACGAACCGCACGCCGTTGTTCTTCGGCACCCGGTTCCCCGTGTAGCCGGGATTGGCCACCAGGTCGATCTTCACGTTGTGCTGCCACGCATCTCCGTCGGCGAGCTTGTACGGGCCGTTGCCGACCGGTCGCTGCCCGAACGCCGCCATGTCCTTGAAGGCCGCGTCGGGCAGCGGATAGAACGGGGTGAAGCCGAGCCGCAGCTTGAAGTCGATCGTGGGGGCCTTGAGCTTGACGGTGAACTCGGTTTCGTTGACCACCTTCAAGCCGGACATCGTTGTGGCCCTTGGCTTCTCGGCCGCTACGTCATCGTAACCCTCGATCGGGCTGAAGAAGCTCTGCTGCAGCTGCGCGTTGCTGGTCAACGCGCCGTAGTTCCACGCATCGACGAACGAGCGGGCCGTCACCGCCGAGCCGTCGGTGAACGTCCATCCCGGCTTCAGCCTGATCCGATAGTTGACGTTGTCGGTGGTGTCGATTGCCTGCGCCACCTCGAGCGACGGATTTCCATTGCTGTCGTACGACATCAAGCCCGCGAACAGCCTGTCCACGATGCGACCGCCGTTGGTCTCGTTGGTATTGGTAGGGATCAGGGGATTCTGCGGCTCGCCGCCGTTCACGGTCACCACGTCGTCAGAGCTGCTCCCGCCGCCGCACCCCGTCAGCGCAGCCACCAGCAGCAAGATCGCCGCGGCGACACGCATTCGGCTCATTGCGCAGAGGATAGAGCCACCCCGGCGCGCCATCGCTGATTAGGCTCGCAACCATGACCCAAACGCCCACCGAACCGCCCAAGACGTTCTCCCCGTCCGAGGATTTCGCGAAGCAGGCCAACGCGACCGCCGAGCTGTACAAGGCCGCCGAGGCCGACAGACTGGCGTTCTGGGCCGAGCAGGCCAACCGGTTGTCGTGGGAGACGCCGTTCACCGACGTGCTCGACTGGTCCGGGGCGCCGGTGGCTAAGTGGTTCGTCGGCGGCAAACTCAACGTCGCCTACAACTGCGTCGACCGTCACGTCGAGAACGGGCACGGCGGCCGGGTGGCGATCCACTGGGAAGGTGAACCGGTCGGTGACAGCAGAACGTTGACCTACGCGGATCTGCACGCCGAGGTGTGCAAGGCGGCGAACGCGCTGACCGAGCTCGGGCTGACGGCCGGTGACCGCGTGGCGATCTACATGCCGATGGTGCCGGAGGCGACCGTCGCGATGCTGGCGTGCGCGCGGCTCGGCGTGCTGCACAGCGTGGTGTTCGCAGGCTTCTCATCGGCGGCGCTGCGGGCGCGCATCGCGGACGCGCAAGCCAAAATGCTGATCACCGCCGACGGGCAGTACCGCCGCGGCAAGGCGGTGTCGTTGAAGGAGTCAGCCGACGAGGCGGTGAAGGGTCAGGACGGCGTCGAGCACGTGGTGGTGGTGCGCCGCACCGGCATCGACGTGCCATGGACCGGCGGTCGCGACGTGTGGTGGCACGACGTCGTCGACTCCGCGTCACCGGAGCACACCCCGGCGGCGTTCGACTCCGAGCACCCGTTGTTCTTGCTGTACACATCGGGCACTACCGGCGGCCCGAAGGGCATCGTGCACACCACCGGCGGCTATCTGACGCAGGCGGCGTACACGCACTACTACGTCTTCGACCTCAAGCCGGAGACCGACGTGTACTGGTGCACCGCCGACATCGGATGGGTGACGGGCCACACGTACATCACCTACGGTCCATTGGCCAACGGTGCTACGCAGGTGCTGTACGAGGGCACGCCCGCCTCCCCCGACGAGCACCGTCACTTCCAGGTGATCGAAAAGTACGGCGTCACAATCTATTACACGGCGCCGACGCTGATCCGCACATTCATGAGGTGGGGCCGCCAGATTCCTGACGAGCACGACCTGTCGAGCCTGCGGCTGCTGGGCACGGTCGGCGAGCCGATCAACCCGGAGGCGTGGCGCTGGTACCGCACGGTGTTCGGCGGCGACCGGACACCGATCGTCGACACCTGGTGGCAGACCGAGACGGGTGCGGCGATGATCTGCCCGCTACCCGGCGTCACCGACTGCAAGCCGGGCGCGGCGATGGCGCCACTGCCCGGGATCTGCGCGCAGATCGTCGACGACGACGGTAACCGGATCGAGCCAAGCCCCGACTGGGGCGAGCACGTCACCGGCTACCTCGTGCTGGACCAGCCGTGGCCCGGGATGCTGCGCGGCATCTGGGGCGATCCCGAGCGGTTCAGGGACACTTACTGGAAGCGGTTCGCGGACAAGGGCTGGTACTTCGCCGGCGACGGCGCCCGCTATGACCCGGACGGCAACATCTGGGTGCTGGGCCGCATCGACGACGTGATGAACGTGTCGGGGCACCGGATCTCCACCGCCGAGGTGGAGTCGGCGTTGGTGGGGCACGCGCACGTGGCCGAGGCTGCGGTCGTCGGCGCCACCGACGAGCAGACGGGCCAGGCGATCATCGCGTTCGTCATCCTCGAAGCCAGCGCCGCCGAGAAGCCGCGGGAGCACATGTGCGAGGATCTGCGCGCCGAAGTGGCCAAGGAGATCTCTCCCATCGCGCGACCGCGGGAGATCCATGTCGTGCCGGAACTGCCGAAGACCCGCAGCGGCAAGATCATGCGCCGGCTGCTGCGGGACGTCGCCGAGGGACGTGAGCTCGGGGACACGTCGACGCTGCTCGACCCCGGGGTGTTCGAGGCGATCCGCAACAGCAAGGCCGAGAACTAGGCCCCTACCCACGAACAGACGCAAAAGCGCCTTCACGCTCGGCGTGTCGGGTGCTTTTGCGTCTGTTCGCGCGGGCTAGGCGGCGGGGACGAAGCCCGTGCCGGTGCGGCTCTTGGCGGTCAGGTCCGCAAGGATCGCCGCGAAGGACTCGGCGACGGCGGGAGTGTGCAGCGGGATGTACTTGCTGACGCAGCCCGGCAGCTTTTCGCTGAACGCGCCGTGGATCATGCCGACGAGCCGGTTGTTCACGGTGACGGGTGCACCGGAATCACCGGGGCCTCCGCACACCTGGCTCAGAAAGGTGCCCGCCTGCTCACCCGGACCCCAGACGACTCCGCACGAGTTGCCCGTCGAGCGGCCCTGCTTGCACGCGATGTCCCCGACCGTCGGGTCGGGTCCGACACCCGTGATCAGGAACCCCCGGTAGTTGCTGACCGGGGTCACCTTGGCCGGATCGAACTTGATCACGGCGTAGTCCAGGGCGTCGTTGCCGGCCACCATCACGCCTAGCGGGCCGGCGCCCTCCGCGTCCTCGGCGGCCACCTCGGCACCCGGCCCGCCGCAGTGGGCGGAGGTGAACCCCACCAGGTTGCCGTTGCTGTCGGTACCGATCGCGGTGAGGGTGCACATCGTGTTTCCGTCGACCACGATCCCTGCGCCGCCGCCGAGCGGGACAGCCGCCGCAGCGGACGCGGCCGGTGACGCCAGAAGCACGGCCGCCATGAGCGCGGCGAACAGCAGCGTGCCGTGCACGATTCTCAAGGCATCCTCCTGTTGGAACTTCGGTCACCGAGACTACGGTTGTTGACGAAAATCGTCCGGAACCCGTCAACAACCGTAGTGTCGGCGAGCGACCCAGATGGAGGAACGTCCGTGAGCAACGGTGATCGCAGGAATGGAGTGCCGAACACCATCACGTCGATCCCGTTGACGGATCCGCATGCGCTGCCGCCCAGCCCGTCCATCGGCGAGCTGGTCAAGGAGGCATCCACGCAGGTGTCGACGTTGGTGCGCGCCGAGGTGGAACTGGCCCGCGCCGAGATCACCCGCGACGTCAAACGCGGACTGACCGGCAGCGTGTTCTTCATCGCCGCGCTGGTAGTGCTGTTCTACTCGACGTTCTTTTTCTTCTTCTTCGTCGCGACGCTGCTCGACGAGTGGCTGACGCGGTGGGCGTCCTACCTGATCGTTTTCGGGATCATGTTGGTCGCCACGGCGGTGCTCGCGCTCCTCGGCTACCTCAAGGTGCGACGCATCCGCGGGCCGCGCGAGACCATCGAGTCGGTCAAGGAGACTCGGGAGGTGTTCGTCTCCCACGAGCACAAGAGCGCAGCCCCTCCGATCGCCGGACCGGGCGACCGCTCGGCCTGACGTGCCGCCACCGACGCCGTCGGTCGTCCGGATCGACGGCCCGTGGCGGCATTTGGAGGTGCACGCCAACGGGATTCGGTTCCACGTCGTCGAGGCGGAGCCAACCGCGCACCCCGGTACGCCGGTGTCGGCGCGGCCGCTGGTGATCCTGCTGCACGGCTTCGGGTCGTTCTGGTGGTCGTGGCGCCATCAGCTGACGGGGCTGACCGGGGCCCGCGTGGTGGCCGTCGACCTGCGCGGCTACGGCGCGACCGACAAACCGCCGCGCGGGTATGACGGCTGGACGCTGGCCGGTGACACCGCCGGGCTGATCCGGGCGTTGGGCCATTCGTCGGCCACGCTGGTCGGGCACGCCGACGGAGGGCTGGTGTGCTGGGCGACGTCGATGCTGCATCCGCGGGTGGTGCGGGCAATCGCATTGGTCAGCTCCCCGCACCCCGCAGCGTTGCGTGCGTCGGCGTTGAGGCGCAGCGACCAGCGCCGCGCCTTGCTACCGTCGCTGCTGCGGTACCAGGTGCCGATGTGGCCAGAGCGTTGGCTGACACGCCACGACGGTGAAGCGCTCGAAGAGCTCGTGCGCTCCCGTGCGGGCGTCGAATGGGTTGCCTCCGAGGACTTTTCGGCGTCGATGGGGCATCTGCGCCGCGCGATACAGATTCCGGGCGCCGCGCACTGCGCGCTGGAATACCAGCGCTGGGCCGTGCGAAGCCAACTGCGCACCGAGGGCCACCGCTTCATGGCATCGATGGACCGGCAGCTCGGGGTGCCGATGCTGCATCTGCGCGGCGACGCCGACCCGTATGTGCTCGCTGATCCGGTGCAGCGCAGTGAACGCTACGCGCCGCACGGGCGCTTCGTATCCGTCTCAGGCGCAGGGCATTTCAGCCACGAGGAGATGCCGCAGGCGACGAACGAACAGCTGACGCGGTTCCTGCAGCACGTGTACGGCCCGCCGCTCAACTGATGCACGGGCCGGTGGTCACCGCGTCCGTGTTTTCCACCTTGGACATCTGCTGGGCGACTTCTTGAGCGGTGAGCACGAAGCCGGTTTCCGGGTCGTCGACGGCCGCGCCGAACACCACACCGAGCACGCGCCCGTCGAGGTCGATCAGCGGCCCCCCCGAATCCCCTTGGCGCACAGTGCCTCTGATCGTGTAGACCTCGCGCGTGACCGTCGTCGTCCTATAGATGTCCGGGCCGTTGAGTTCGATGACCTCGCGGATGCGGGCCGGGGTGGCGACGAACGCGCCGCCGCCGGGGAACCCGAGCACCAGCGCGTCCGTTCCGCTCTTCACCTGGCCGTCGACGAACGTCAGCGGCTCGGCTTGCAGGTCGGGCACGTCGAGGATCGAGATGTCGGCGTTGGGGTCGTAGGAGACCACTTTCGCGTCATAGGTCGTGCCGTCGGACTCCACGGTGATGCTGTCGGCACCGGCGACCACGTGTGCATTGGACATCACCCGGCCCGGCTTGACCACGAAGCCCGTCCCTTCGAGCACCTTCTGGCAGCGGTTTGCGAGGCCACGGATCTTCACGACGCTGGGCCGCGCCCTCATCACCACGGCGCTGTTCGCGATGTTCGCGTCCGGCGCGTCCACCGGGACGATCGGGGTGCGGCCGAACGGCTGCCACACGTCGGATATGCCGGACGTGTTCAGCAGCGCCGAGAGCCGGTTCGGCACGGTCCTCAGCCAGTCCGGCGCGACCTGGTCGACCTCCTGGCGGACCCGCGAGCCTTCGACGGCCTGAGCGAGAGCGGCCTGGTCCGACGAGCGCAGCGGCGACGCCAACAACCAGGCGGCGACGAGCACGGCCACGACCTGCAGCGCCACGCCCACCACCGAGTCGAGTCCGCGCAGGCCCGGGTTGCGGATGGCGCTGCGCACCGCGCGGCCGAGCACCACACCGGCGACCTCGCCGATCACCACCAGGCCGAGGATCAGAAACAGCGCGATGAACAATTTGGTGCGCGGACCCGTGATGTGGTCGACGATGTGCGGGGCGAGCAGGACGCCGGCGACCGCGCCGAGCACCACCCCGACGAACGACATCAGCGACCCCAGCGCCCCGGACCGCCACCCGGAAACCGCGGCGACGAACGCGACAGCGATCACCGCCAGGTCGAACCACTGCGAGGCCGTCACCCTCGGGCCTCCACTAGTGCCATCGCCTCGTCGAGCTCGCGCACGTCGTCGGTGTTCCACGGCTGCGCCCAGCCCGCGCAGTCGAGCAGTGCCGAGATGACCTGTCCGGTGAAGCCCCATACCAGCATCTCGTTGAGGAGGAACGCCGGCCCGGCGAACCGCCGCGTCAGCGTGCTGCGGTACACCATCAGCCGGTTCTCGGGATTGATGAACGCGACCAACGGAACTCGCGCCACGATCGCGGTCTCGGCGGGCTCCACGACGGCGACCGGGCCGGGGTCAGGCGAATAGGCCAGCACGGGAACCACGTGGAACCCGGACGGCGGGATGAAGGTCTTCTCGAGCGTGGCCAGCGGCCGCAGCCGGGTGGGGTCGATGCCGGTTTCCTCGTTGGCCTCGCGCAGCGCGGTGTGCACGGGGCCGGTATCGCCAGGATCGGAGGCGCCGCCGGGGAAGGCGGCTTGTCCGGCGTGGTGACGCAACGAGGGCGCACGCACCGTCAGCAGCAGGTCGGCCTCGTCGGGCGGCCCGTCGGCCGGTGCGTCCTCAGGTCCGGAGAACAGCGCAAGCACCGCGGCATCGCGCGGCGCCCCGGTCAGCTTCGCCGCCGCGTTGGCGGCGGTGGCCATCGCCAGGATCTCCGGGGGCAGCCGCCGACGATAGACAGACGGCACGCAGTCGACGTTCCGCACGAGGGGTTTCAACCATTCCGGCGCGGCGTGAGGAGTCAGCACACCCGACGTTGAACTCACCCGGGCGCTCCCATCGTCTGGTCGACCGCGGCGGTGATCTCGTCAGCGCTGGCGAACGCCCGCGGCAGAATGCGCGCCACGCTACCGTCCGTACGCAAGATAACCGACGTGGGCATGACATTCGGCACGCCCAGCGCCGCGGCCACGTGTCGCTTGCCGTCCTGCCATGTCGGCAGCCGGACTCCCCAGTCGGCCAGCCGGGAGAGCGCCGCGGCGGCGTCGTCGTCTTGATGCACGGTGATCACCGTCAGCCGGTCGCCCACCCAGCGCTGGTACTCCTCCATGGCGGGCAGCTCCTGTGCGCATGGCTGGCACCAGTAGGCCCACAGGTTCAGCAGGACCGCACGCCCGGCGACTGCGCGGGCGGTGTCGACGGTTGCGCCGTCGGCCAGGCATTGCACGTTCACACCGCGCATAGACTGCGGCCCGGGTCCGACGCCGTCGACCGGGCAGGGCGGCAGGGCGGCGCGGCGACGCAAGGCGTCCAGATCCGCACTCGGACGAGGCGGCCCGGTTACGCCGGGGCCGCTGGGATGAGGTTTCTCGCGAAGCTGCAGCGCCAGCGCGACGATGAACGCCGCGACGACGATCAGTACCGCGATGGTCCAGCGGGTCGACCTGGTCATGCCGCGTGGGTCAGAGCCCGGCCAGAGCCAGAAGGTGTTCGGTTTCCGGGCCCTTCACCAGGGCACCCGCGATCTCCGGTTCGGTGGGGCCCTGCCCGTACGACGGGCAGTCCTTGGCCAACACGCAGACTCCGCAGGCCGGCTTGCGGGCATGGCACACGCGCCGGCCGTGGAAGATGACGCGGTGGCTCAGCAGCGTCCACTCGCTGCGTTCAATCAGTTCTCCGACCGCCATCTCGACCTTCACCGGATCGGTCTCCTCGGTCCACCGCCACCGCCCCACCAACCGCAGGAAATGCGTATCGACCGTGATGCCCGGAACGCCGAATGCGTTGCCGAGGATGACGTTGGCGGTCTTGCGGCCGACACCCGGCAGCGTCACCAGCTGCTCCATAGTCGCCGGGACCTCGCCGTCGAAGTTCTCCTCGAGCGCCTGACCGAGTTTGATCAGCGCGCTCGCTTTGTTGCGGTAGAAGCCGGTGGGCCGGATCAGCTCCTCAAGTTCTGCGCGGTCGGCTGCCGCGTAGTCCTTGGCGGTGCGGTAGCGCTTGAACAACGCAGGGGTGGTGAGATTCACCCGCTTGTCGGTGCTCTGCGCCGACAGGATCGTCGCGACTGTGAGCTCCAACGGATTGGTGAAGTCGAGCTCACAGTAGACATGCGGAAAGGCCTGTGCCAGAGCACGATTCATCCGTCGGGCACGTCGAACCAGCCCGAGCCGGGTCTCGCCGGCCCAGCGCCTGCTCGCAGTCATCATGCAAGGGTACTGATAGGTGAAATTTCGTGATCGTGCTGAGACCTTGGGCGTGTTTACTTTCTGCCTGTGTCATGGCTTTTCGTCGCCGTCATCCCGGGGCTGCTGATGCTTGCGACCTTCGGGCTTCAGCGTGTGGAAAGCCGCCTGAACCGTGACTGTGTGGGCGCCACCGACGTCGCTGAGTTCTTCGCCCAGGCACGGCCCGCGGACATGCGCGCGCTCGCGCGCGACGGGTTGCCGGTGGCGTGGGACGGCATGCAGCGCCGGCTCGCGGCGGCGGTCGACGAGCCGGTGCCGACAGCGGCCAATCCGCAATTTCGACCGACTCGACGTGCGGATTCTGTGTAGCGTCGAAGAGTCATAGACGCCGACCGCGCAACGGTGCGCTGCGAGTGTCGGTTACTGCTGTGATACACCCGAGAGCTTAAGAGGGGCAACGTGGACGAGATCCTGGCGAGGGCCGGAATCTTCCAAGGTGTCGAGCCGAGCGCTGTAGCCGCGCTGACCAAACAACTCCAGCCGGTCGACTTCCCACGCGGGCACACCGTCTTCGCCGAAGGCGAACCGGGCGACCGTCTGTACATCATCATCTCCGGCAAGGTGAAGATCGGCCGCCGCAGCCCGGACGGCCGGGAGAACCTGCTGACGATCATGGGCCCATCGGACATGTTCGGCGAGCTGTCGATCTTCGACCCGGGCCCGCGGACGTCGAGCGCGACGACGATCACCGAAGTGCGCGCGGTGTCGATGGACCGCGACGCGCTGCGCGCCTGGATCGCCGACCGGCCCGAGATCGCCGAGCAGCTGCTGCGGGTGCTGGCCCGCCGGCTGCGCCGAACCAACAACAACCTTGCCGACCTGATCTTCACCGATGTGCCCGGCCGGGTGGCCAAGCAGCTGCTTCAGTTGGCGCAGCGGTTCGGGACCCAGGAGGGCGGCGCGCTGCGCGTCACGCACGACCTGACTCAGGAGGAAATCGCGCAGCTGGTCGGCGCGTCGCGGGAGACCGTCAACAAGGCGCTCGCCGACTTTGCGCACCGCGGCTGGATTCGCTTGGAGGGCAAGAGCGTGCTGATCTCGGACTCCGAACGGCTGGCCCGCCGCGCCCGGTGAATTCAGGCGCGGAGGTAGTCGAGCTGGGCTTGGACGCTGGACTCGGCCGGTTCCCACAACGCCTCGTCGACATCGGTGTAGACGTGCTCGACGATCTGGCGCACGCTCGCGTCGTCGCCAAGCACTCTGAGCGCCTCGCGCACCTGGTTCAACCGCTCCTCGCGATGTGCCAGGTACATGTCGGCGACTGCCGACAGGTCGGCCAACTCGGGCCCGTGACCGGGCAGCACCGCGCGTGCGCCCAGGCCGCGCAGCCGGCGCAGTGACTCCAGATACTCGCCGAGGCCGCCGTCGGAGCTGTCGATCACCGCGGTTCCGCGGCCCAGCACGGTGTCAGCGGTCAGCACGGCGTCATCGAGAACGAACGACAGCGAGTCGGCGGTGTGCCCCGGCGTCGCCATCACCCTGATGCGCAGTCCCGCCGCGTCGATCACCTCGCCGTCGACCAGCGGGCCGCCCATTCCGCGCAGCCAGCCGCTGCCGACGGAGCGCACGACGCAGCCCGCCAACTCGACGATCTTCTCGATGCCCCCGGTGTGGTCCTCGTGGCGGTGGCTGATCAGCACCAGCACCACCTTGCCGATCTCGGCGACGCGCTGAATGTGTTCGTCGACGTCGGGGCCGGGGTCGACGATCACGATCTCGTCGCTGCCGGGGCCACTCAGCGCCCAGGTGTTGGTGCCCTCCAGCGTCATCAGGCCGGGGTTGTCGCACAGCAGCACCGACGCGGTCGGTGTTACCGGCCGCAGCACGCCGTAAGCGGGGTGCCCGCTCACGCGACCTCCGCTGAATCGTCGCTCACGCGACCTCCGCTGAATCGTCGCTCACGCGACCTCGAATATCACTTCCACTTCAACTGGTGCGTCGAGCGGCAACTCGGCCACGCCGACCGCCGAGCGGGCGTGCGCCCCGGCCTCACCGAAGACCTCGAAGAACAGTTCAGAAGCGCCGTTGATCACCCCGGGCTGACCGGTGAAGCCCGGCGCCGACGCGACGAAGCCCACGACCTTGACCACGCGAGTAACTGCATCGATGCCCACCAGCGCGTCGACCGCCGCCAGCGCGTTGAGCGCACAAACGCGAGCCAGTGCGCGGCTCTCATCGGGACTGACCCCGGTCCCCACCTTCCCACTGCTCACGAGGTTGCCGTCGACCAGCGGCAGCTGACCGGCGGTGTACACCAAGTTTCCCGTGCGGACCGCCGGCACGTAGGCGGCCAGCGGTTTGGCGACCGTCGGCAATTCGATGCCGAGCTCCGCCAGCCGCTCGGACGTGCTCACTTCGCCCGTTTCATATAGGCGACATGTTGCTCGCCGGTGGGCCCGGGAAGCACCGAAACCAGCTCCCAGCCGTCCTCACCCCACTGATCCAGGATCTGCTTGGTCACATGGGTCAACAGCGGAACGGTCGCGTACTCCCAGCGGGTCGGATCACTCATGCGCTAACACTAACTGTCGCGACCTCACCGTTGGTTAGGCTGCGAAGGTGGTAACCACACGGGAGGCGGGACCCGAAGTCGGCTGGCCCGCGCGACTGCGCGATGCTCGCCTACATTTCGTGACCGGCAAAGGCGGCACCGGAAAATCGACGATCGCGGCATCGCTCGCGCTGGCGATGGCCGCCGGTGGCCGCAAGGTGCTGCTCGTCGAAGTCGAAGGGCGCCAAGGCATCGCGCAACTCTTCGACGTGCCGCCGCTGCCGTACGAGGAAGTGAAGATCGCGACCGCCGAGGGCGGTGGGCAGGTCAACGCGCTGGCCATCGACATCGAGGCGGCGTTCCTGGAGTACCTGGACATGTTCTACAACCTGGGCATCGCGGGCCGGGCGATGCGACGCATCGGCGCGGTGGAGTTTGCGACGACGATCGCGCCGGGCCTTCGAGATGTCTTGTTGACGGGCAAGATCAAGGAGACCGTGGTGCGCGAGGACAAGGCGCGCCTGCCCGCCTACGACGCGGTGGTGGTGGACTCCCCGCCGACCGGGCGGATCGCTCGGTTCCTCGACGTCACCAAGGCGGTTTCCGATCTCGCGAAGGGCGGCCCGGTGCACTCCCAGGCCGAGGGAGTGGTGCGTCTTCTGCATTCAGACCAAACCACCATCCACCTCGTCACGCTGCTCGAGGCGTTACCGATGCAGGAGACCGTCGAGGCGATCGACGAGCTGCACCGGATGCAGCTGCCGGTCGGCAGCGTGATCGTCAACCGGACCCTGCCCCTCTACTTGCAGCCCGACGACCTCGCCAAGGCCGCGGAGGGCGACGTCGATGCCGACACGGTACGCGCCGAACTCGCGACGGTCGGGGTGAAACTCGACGACGACGACTTCGCCGGACTGCTGACCGAGACAATCCAGCACGCCACCAGGCTGAAGGCGCGCGCCGAGGCCGCCGAACAACTCGACGAGATCCACGTGTCGCGTCTGGAACTGCCCAACCTGCCCGACGGTGTCGACCTCGGCAGCCTTTATGAACTCGCCGAAGAGCTTTGCAGACAAGGGGTCCGATGAAGACGGAGGAGCGACACTTGCGGAGCGACCATTGAGTACAGCACCTCCGGCACTGGACATGGCGTGGGTGCTCGCGGACACCTCCAACCGAGTCGTCGTGTGCTGCGGCGCCGGCGGTGTCGGCAAGACCACCACCGCCGCGGCGATGGCACTGCGCGCCGCCGAATACGGCCGCACCGTCGTGGTTTTGACGATCGACCCCGCCCGCCGGCTCGCCCAGGCCCTCGGTATCGCAGACCTCGGCAACTCGCCGCAGCGGGTGCCGTTGGGGCCGGAGACCAAAGGCGAGCTGTACGCGATGATGCTCGACATGCGCCGCACGTTCGACGAGATGGTGGTCGAATACTCGGGATCCGAACGGGCGCAAGCGATCCTGGATAACCAATTCTACCAGACGGTGGCGACGTCGCTGGCCGGCACGCAGGAGTACATGGCGATGGAGAAGCTGGGACAGCTTGTCTCCCAAGACAAATGGGATCTCGTCGTGGTCGACACGCCGCCGTCGCGCAATGCGCTGGACTTCCTCGACGCGCCAAAGCGGTTGGGTAGCTTCATGGACAGCCGGCTGTGGCGGCTGCTGCTGGCGCCGGGCCGGGGAATCGGCCGGCTGGTGACGGGTGCGGTCGGGCTTGCGATGCGGGCGATGTCGACGATCCTCGGCTCCCAGATGCTCTCGGATGCAGCAGCTTTCGTGCAGTCGCTGGACTCGACGTTCGGCGGGTTCCGCCAGAAGGCCGAACGCACCTACGCGCTGCTGAAACGGCGCGGCACGCAATTCGTCGTCGTGTCGGCCGCTGAGCCCGACGCCCTGCGGGAGGCGTCGTTCTTCGTGGACCGGCTGTCGGCGGAAGCCATGCCGCTGGCGGGGCTGATCCTCAACCGCACCCACCCGACACTGTCAGGGCTGCACATCGAACGCGCAGTCGACGCCGCCGAAGAGTTGGAGGCTGAGAACCCCGACTCCCTCGCGGCGGCCGTGCTGCGCATCCACGCCGACCGGGCCCAGATGGCCAAACGTGAGGTTCGCTTGCTGTCGAGGTTTACCGGCGCCAACCCGCACGTGCCGATCGTCGGGGTGCCGTCACTGCCGTTCGACGTGTCGGATCTCGACGCGCTGCGCGCGATCGCGGATCAGTTGACCGCCGTGAAAACGGCGTAACAGGACAGGGTTCAGACGGCGCTGCGGTGCTTGCGCGGCCCGGCGAAGAAGTCGGCCCAGGACACCACCTCGGGGTGCTGCTTGAGCAGTGCCCGCCGCTGGCGTTCGGTCATCCCGCCCCAGACCCCGAACTCGACCCGGTTGTCCAGCGCGTCTGCGCCGCACTCGACGATGACGGGGCAGTGGCGGCAAATCACCGCAGCCTTGCGCTGGGCGGCCCCGCGAACGAAGAGCTCGTCGGGATCGGTGGTCCGGCACCGCGCCTTGGACACCCATGCGATCCGGGCTTCTGCCGCTGCTGACGGCGATGAACTCGGCATTGAACTTCCCCCCATCATCTTGCGCGCTGCGGGCCGACTACCTGACACAACCGTCCCCTTCGTTCCGGCCGTCGTAGCGGCGGCTGCCAGCGTCAATCTGGTAATGCGATCTACGCCACACTGTGCAAATTTTTGTTACCTAGATCGCACTGTGGATACAAAGTAGGTGGTCAGGTCTCGTTTGCGCAACAGTTTGATTCCGCTTTTTTTGGGACAACCGTCCCGTCACAGCGTTCCGGCGTATCCTCTCGCGCTCGGCGCAGACCCCTCGCGTCAGCAAAAACTTGACGCGAATGCCAATTATGCAGCGCAAACACCCCGAAACCAAGAAGCAGGTGGGCGGACGTCGCAGGTGAGGCCGCCGGCAGATCAGTAGTCTGTTACGCATGCCGCAGCGCCCCTCGACCGGATCGACGGTCGTCAAGTTGGCATGGTGCTGCCTGCTCGCCGGTGTGCTGACGGCGGCACTGCTGTTCCCGTTCGCCGGCGGCATCGGATTGCTGTCCAACCGCGCGTCCGACGTCGTCGCCAACGGCTCCGCCCAGTTGGTCGAGGGTGACGTGCCGCAGGTGTCGACGATGGTCGACGCGGCCGGCAATCCGATCGCCTGGCTTTACAGCCAGCGCCGGTTCGAGGTGCCGACCGACCAGATCGCCGACACGATGAAGATGGCCATCGTCTCGATCGAGGACAAGCGGTTCACCGAGCACAACGGCGTGGACTGGCAGGGTACGCTGACCGGCCTGGCCGGCTACGTCGGTGGGGACACCGATACCCGCGGTGGCTCGACCATCGAGCAGCAGTATGTGAAGAACTACCAGCTGCTGGTGACCGCGCAGACCGACGCCGAGCGGCGCGCCGCGGTCGAGACCACTCCGGCGCGCAAGCTGCGCGAGATCCGGATGGCGCTGACGCTGGACAAGACGTTCTCCAAGCCGG
>JBLNEK010000300.1:0-17388 GCA_050262635.1 Candidatus Sericytochromatia bacterium
GGGGAGCGTCGTGCGAGCGTCGGCAGGCCAGGCTTCGCCGCCAGCACCGTCAGGACAGTTGGTGGGCGAGGCGGCGGTGGCGCTGCAATGCACCTGCAGATGCCAATGGTGCACAGCCGGATTTCACAAGATGTTCCGCGACTGCGCCCCAACGGCGACGCGTGTCTTCGCCACCGGCACCATGCGGCGCAGCAGGGCAGCCGGAGTCTGCGCGCTTGGCGTGATCACGGCGTTGCTGATGGCAGCGCCCTCGGCGGTGGCCGACCCGGTGGACCCGCCACCACCGCCGCCGGTGTCCGACACCGCACCCCTGGCGGTCTCCGGCGACCCGGCGGTGCCACCTGCCGGGGTGCCGCACTTGCCGAGTCCGGACAACCTGCCTCCCGGGACCACCACCGATGCTGCGGTGGGCCGCTCACAAACTCCGCGCCTGTTTCGTCTGCGCGAGCTGTGGGATGCCATCCATTCCGACGGCATGAGCCTGTCCGAGGCGCTGCCGCTGCTGGCGCAGCGCCCGCTGGACGCTAATGCGGTGCCGCCGCCGGGCGTGTCGGCGGGTCCTCAGCCGCCGGCTACCGAGGCCCTGCCGCCGACACCCTAGCGATACAGGAACATCAACTTCTCTACGTCGCGGCATGCCACGAGTGGTTGCGGGATCGTGTCATGGCCGACTGCGGCCACGGCCGTCTGAGACTGGACTCGGCGGCGGGACGGTGCGGTGTTGATGCGCCGGTTGTAAGCCGGTGGTCCTGCGGCTGGGCCGCCACTCTCAGCTCAACGTCGGAACGTTTTCTTGCCGAACGATCAGCAGCGGTGGTATCACAACCGTGAGGTCAGTTGATGTCGCGAGGGGAGGCCAGATCCTGATGTTGATGCGCTCAGATCCGTGGCGGGAGCTGGATCGCTGGACCCAGCTGCTGGGTACGCCAGCGCGTCCGACGGTGATGCCGATGGACGCCTGGCGAGAGGGCGATCAGTTCATTGTCGAATTTGATATGCCGGGTGTGTCGGCTGAGTCGCTGAATCTTGATGTGGAACGCAACGTACTGACGGTGCGCGCCGAGCGGCCCGAGCTGGAGGCCGACCGCGAGATGCTCTCGGCCGAGCGAGCGCGCGGGGTGTTTAGTCGCCAAGTATTTCTCGGGGAGAACCTTGATACTGAGCGTATTGAAGCCAGCTATCAGGACGGGGTGCTGCGGGTGACCATCCCGGTTGCCGAGGCCGCCAAGCCGCGCCGCATTCAGATTTCGCCGAGCCAGGAGAAACCGGCGCAATAAGTGAGAGTTTCCGCCTACACCAATAGAGGCCGGGGGTTGTGCCTGGTGAATGTCGGAGCGCAATCCGGCTATCGAGGAGAAAGGGATGCCTGAGGCGCTTGATCCGTACGCGGTGCTCGGTGTGTCGCCGTCGGCGACACCGGCCGAAATCAGCCACGCCTACCGGCTGAAGCTGCGCTCCCAGCATCCCGACACCCGCAGCACCCAGCCAACAGCTGCCCCCGCCGCCGATGAGCAACTGCAGCGATTGCTGGCCGCGTACGCCATCCTTCGTGACCCGGTCCGCCGCGCCGCCTACGACCGCACCGCGCGCTCCACGACACACACCGGTGCGCCCATCACCACACCTGGTGGCCGTCAGCGAGTCGACATTCCTGTCACCTACACAGCCCGGCACCGGACCGATTCCCAACAAACCCCTCCACTGTGGGCCGGACCAGTCCGCAGACACCGCTGGGCAGGAAAGCAGTAGAAGCTTGGCCACATACGTGACCTAAGTGGCCTGGGCAACTGGCTTCCCGAGCTTTCAACCGGCAACCAACGTCCGCTCCGAGTCCGCAGAGAGATTTCCCGAACATCGGCTGGGCGTTTGAGCAGTGTCGGCGAATACTAGGCCACCGGTGTCCAGCGCCGCCGCCCACTGCCGGGCCGGGTCAGCGAAGTGCTGGCCACCGAGATCGACTGACTGGGCGACCATCTCGCCGAAGTCCTCGACGATGACACCTCGGCATTCGGTGTCTGTGCCGGGATAGACGCGCACCCGCATGCTTACCGCCACGTGCGTGCTGGTCTGCTCGCTGTCGTGCCGGACATGTTTGAACACTGCCCACCCCCACAAACCGCTCGATGGCCACGTGCGTGGTCCACGGTCGTCGTGGGTAACAGTCCAGCGGAGGCGATTGACCGCAGCAATGGGAATGCGGGAAGGGCCTACCGCCGCATCGGCTTGGTGGTCCTAGAGCACTCTCACGGTGGGTGGCAGTGGCAACCTCCCGTGCGGCCAGATGACCGACGCGTGATGTGGACAGACCCGGCGAGGGCGAAGGCAGCTCCACACGGAAGCCGAGCAGTACCAAGAGCAGGAGAAGTGACATGAGCCGCGACGTTAGTCACACCGGCGAGATCGCCAAGTGGGACCCAGTTTTCACCCAGCAGGTCAAAAACGCGGTCGGCCCGGTTATCAAGCGATGGTTCCGGCCGGAGGTTCGCGGCTTGAACTGCATACCGCCAGGCGGCGCGTTGGTGGTCTCGAATCACTCCGGTGGCATGTTCACGCCCGACGTGCTGATCTTTGCGTCGGCGTTCTATGACACTTTCGGATACGACCGTCCGCTCTACACCCTCGCCCACGATGCCGTATTGGCTGGACCGACAGGGGGATGGTTGCGGCGGCTGGGCGCGCTTCACGCCGACCGGGAGAACGCCGCCAAAGCCTTGCACTCCGATGGGTTAGTGCTGGTCTTTCCCGGCGGCGACTTCGACGCCTACCGGCCGACTCTCGCCGCGAATGTCATCGACTTCAACGGCCGTACAGGGTATGTCAGGACCGCCGTTGAGGCTGGAGTGCCGATCGTGCCGATGGTCTCAATTGGTGCCCAGGAAAGCCAGCTTTTCCTCACCCGGGGTCATTCGCTCGCTAAGCGGTTGGGTCTCATCCGCCTGCGCGTAGGGATTCTGCCCGTCAGCTTCGGTTTGCCATTCGGCTTCAGCGTGTTCTTACCGCCGAACGTGCCGCTGCCAACCAAGATCGTCACGCAGGTCTTAGAACCGATCGACATCATCGCGAGATTCGGAAAGAATCCTGACGTCCACAACGTCGACGCCCACGTCCGCTCAGTGATGCAGCGGGCGCTCGACCGACTGGCCCGTGAGCGCCGCTTTCCGGTGCTCGGGTGAGCAGATCACCACCGTTGTATTGAATGGTTGAGCGGCAGCACATGCAAGCACGACCGATGAGCGCCGCCCGTCCCCTCGGCACACCGCCCGCCGAGCTTGTACGGGCCGGGACCGAGCCTGATCAAGTTCAACGATCGGGGAGTTGCCATGTACTACCAATCGTGCCGGTTCCGCCGAGCCACCGCTAGTGTCAGGCGGCATGGGCGAGGTCTATCTCGTTCAGCACCCAGGATGCGACGCCACGATGCCCTGAAAATTCTCGGAGCAGACCTGTCAGCGGACCGCGATTACGGTGCGCGGTTCAGCCGAGAAGCCGACCTGGCGTCAACCCTGTATCACCCCCACATCGTCGGTGTCCACGACCGAGGCGAGCACGAGGGCCAGCTTTGGGTTTCCATGGACTACGTCGACGGAGTCGATGCTGGGCGGCTTCTGGCCGAGCGGTACCCCGCCGGGATGCCCGTCGACGAGGTCGTGGAGGTCGTGCAGATCGTCACCGCTGTAGCGGCCGCGCGCTGGATTATGCCCACAGCGAGGGCCTGCTTCATCGGGACGTCAAACCCGCCAACATCATGCTGTCGCATGCTGATAACGAAGGTGAGCAGCGGGTCCTGCTGACAGACTTCGGCATTGCCCGCGACGTGAACGACATCAGCGGGCTAGTGAGTATCCGTATCGCCAACGGCGTGAACTACCGCGTCGGTCGGATGCGCGGCCACAGTGTGGCCGTTGGCAAGCATCTGGAGGCCCAAGACTCCGGCGTCCTCGTCGTGACAGACCGCCGCGCGGTGTTCATGGGGACCGAGAAGACATTGGAGTTCCGTCGGGTCCGGCTCGTCGGGCTCGAGCGCCCCGGGTGCTGCATACGCCTGCTTCAGCTTCTCGACGATGTCGCCCCACATCTCCTCAGGGACCGCAGACCTTCCCGGCGTTGACGATGCGGTCGAGTCGAGTTGGAGCATCATCGGACGTTGGTTCCATGCCCAGGCGTCGAGCACGGACTGCAGCTTTCGGCTGCCCCGTAGGTCTGCGCGGTGTACCTATACGGGGTACTCCGACACCGTGATTTGCGTAGCTTCTACGTACCCCACCACGCGGTCATCGCAGCTAGGACAGCTTAGAGCCATCCTTGAGGGTCATGCCGTTGATCCACTCGGCAATGACCTCGCGGCTCAATGCGGCAAAGGGGACCGAACCCAGTACCTTATTTATCTCCTTGCTGTAAGCGGTGTAGCGCGCCTTGGTCCCCGATTCCACCCCGGTCAGATGTTGGTTGTATTGGACCAGCCACTCCCCCACAGTCCGCCCGACCGGCTTCGCCTTCGTGGTGTCGAGGATGCCCCACGCCGTCATGGCCCGCTCACCGCCGATGGCGTTGACAGTGTCCCTGAAACGGACGGCCGCCTGCTCATCGGCAAACGTGCATGAGCTTTGGCGGATACCGACATTGAAGAGGACGGCATATGCGGTGGTGCCGTCCTTGCGTCGGCGGCCTCGAATAGATTTGTGGCATGGCATCGTAATCTTGACAAATCATTGACAGAACGACCTGAGGGCCCTTGAGGGCCTCTCACGTGGGAAATTCGGTGGGCGAAGGGGGACTTGAACCCCCACGTCCCGAAGGACACTGGCACCTGAAGCCAGCGCGTCTGCCATTCCGCCACTCGCCCGAATGACCGCTAGAGGCTATCACGGCGCCGGTTGGCCACCCGAATCCGATCTTGAACTCCGAACAGCGGTGAATGCCCCTTGGAACCGCCTCTGACGAGGCCCGATCCGATTCTCAGAGTTCTCTGGTTCCCGTTGCGGTGACAAGGACCGATACCATGCAACAGAACGAAGTGGTGGTAGGACACGCGGACCGTCACCCCGCGAACGGGCGGCAGCAACGCAGACAATAAGGAAGGCGGTGTCATGGGCTTTGTGCAGCGCATCGAGCGCAAGCTCGAAGACGCCGTCGGCGACGTAGCCGCCCGCATGTTCGGGGGTGCGATCGTCCCCCAGGAATTAGAGGCCGCACTTCGACGCGAGGCGGGCGAAGGGGTGCACCGACTCGAGGGCGGCCACCTGCTCGCGCCGAACGAGTACGTCGTCACCCTCAGTGAGCCTGACTACGCCAAGGCGGTGGCCGACCGGGCTCTCACGTCCGATACTTTCGCCAAACATCTGGTGGGCTACATCCGCGAGCAGGGATGGCAAACGTATGGTGATGTGGTTGTCCGATTCGAGCAGTCGCCGAAGCTGCACACTGGCCAGTTCCGCGCGCGCGCGGCGGTCAACCCCGACGCCATGCCCGCCCCGCCACAACCACCTCATGAGCCCGACGCACAACCAGGAGTAGCACCGATGAGTGACAATCCCAGCTACCGCAGCGGCCCGGGACAGGGGCGACCAGACGAGTACTACGACGAGCGCTACAACCGTCCGCCGGAAGAGTCGCGCGGTCCCGCCGGTCCCGATCCCCGCGCCGCATACCCGCCTCCTCCGGAGCAGGGCGGCTACCAGGACCCGAGTGGCTACCCGCCACCCCCGCAGCCCGAGCCCGGATATCCGCCCCGGGGTGGCTACCCGGATCAGGGCGGGTACGGCGACCCGGGCGGCTATCCCGACCAGGGCTACACCGCGGCATACGAGCAGCGGCCGGCACCCGGCTACGGCCCGCCGCCGAGCGGGTACGAGCAGGCCCCCTACCGGCAAGGCCCGCCGTCCGGCGGCTACGGCCCCCAGCCCGGTTACGGCGGTCAGTACGACTACGGCCGTCCGCCCGCCCCGCCGCCGGGCCGCCACGAAGGCCCCGGTTACGGCCCGCCTGAGCCGCGCTACGACTACGACCAGGGCGGTTATCCGCAACAGGGTCAGCCCTACGGCCAACCTGACTACGGCCAACCTGACTACGGCCAGCCCGAATACGGCCGCTACGACGCCCCGGCCGGCTACGGCGCCCCGCAGGCGGGTGAGTACGAGTACGGCCAGGCCGGATACGCCGGCGGGTACGGGCAGGGCGACTACGCTCCCGTCGGCCACGCCACGGTCACGCTGCAGCTTGACGACGGCAGCGGCCGCACCTATCAGCTCCGGGAGGGCGCCAACGTGATCGGCCGTGGCCAGGACGCACAGTTCCGGCTGCCGGACACCGGGGTCTCGCGTCGTCACCTCGAGATTCGCTGGGACGGCCAGACCGCGCTGCTGTCGGACCTCAACTCCACGAACGGCACGACCGTGAACAACGCGCCGGTTCAGGAGTGGCAACTGGCCGACGGCGACGTCATCCGGCTCGGGCACTCCGAGATCATCGTCCACATGCACTGAAGCGGCGGACGCGCGCGATCGGCTTCCCTCCCGCGTTGAGTTCCGTCCAAGTATCGTGACGTTGCCGACGGGCGGTCGACTAGGTGTCGCCAGCGTAATTGCACGGGAACGACGAAGGGGGCGCCAGATGCAGGGGTTGGTGCTGCAACTCTCGCGCGCCGGCTTCCTGTTGCTGCTGTGGCTGTTCATCTTCGCGGTGCTGCGGATTCTGCGCACCGACATCTACGCGCCGACGGGCGCAGTGATGGTCCGCCGGGGTCTGGCACTGCGCAGTTCGCTGATGCCGACCCGCCAGCGCCGTCACAACGCCACTCACCTCGTCGTCACCGAGGGCGCACTCGCCGGAACGCGGATCACGTTGGGAAGCCAGCCGGTGCTGATCGGACGCGCCGACGACTCGACCCTGGTGCTGACCGACGACTACGCCTCGACCCGCCATGCCCGGCTCTCACAGCATGGGTCGGACTGGTACGTCGAGGACCTAGGATCGACCAACGGCACATATCTCGATAGGGACAAGGTGACGACGGCGGTACGCGTTCCGATCGGCACGCCGGTTCGAATCGGCAAGACGGTGATCGAGTTGCGCCCGTGACACTCGTCCTCCGTTACGCCGCGCGCAGCGACCGGGGACTGGTTCGCGCCAACAACGAAGACTCGGTGTACGCCGGCGCTCGACTCCTCGCGCTGGCCGACGGCATGGGCGGCCACGCCGCCGGTGAGGTTGCCTCGCAGCTGGTGATTGCGGCTTTGGCTCATCTCGACGACGACGAGCCGGGCGGGGACATCCTGGCCAAGCTCGACCAGGCGGTGCGCGAAGGCAACGCCGCGATTGCCGCCCACGTCGAGAACGATCCCGAGCTCGAAGGCATGGGCACTACGCTGACGGCAATCCTGTTCGCGGGCAACAAACTTGGGCTCGTCCACATTGGCGACTCGCGCGGCTACCTGATGCGCGACGGCGAGCTCTCGCAGATCACCAAGGACGACACGTTCGTGCAGACCCTCGTCGACGAGGGCCGCATCACCGCCGAAGAAGCGCACAGCCATCCGCAGCGGTCGCTGATCATGCGCGCGCTCACCGGCCAGGAAGTGGAACCGACGCTGATCATGCGCGAGGCGCGCGCCGGCGACCGCTATCTGCTGTGTTCGGACGGCCTGTCGGATCCGGTGAGCCAGGAGACCATTCTCGAGGCGCTGAGAATCCCCGATGTCGCCGAAAGTGCCGACCGCCTCATCGAATTGGCGTTGCGCGGTGGCGGACCGGACAACGTCACGGTGGTGGTCGCCGACGTCGTCGACTACGACTACGGCGGCCAGACCCAGCCGATCCTCGCAGGCGCCGTCTCCGGCGACGACAACCACCTCGCGCCTCCGGACACGTCGGCCGGCCGTGCGTCCGCGTTCAACCCGAAGCGAGCTGCCGCCGCGAAACGCGTTGTGACAGAACCGGAACCACCCGCTAAGCGCAGCCGGCCCTGGCGGCGAATCATCATCGCCGCGATTGTGCTAGTTCTTCTGCTGGCGGCAGGCCTGGGGATCGGATACACGGTCTTGCGCAACCACTACTACGTCGCCGTCGACAACGGCACGGTGTCGGTGATGCGCGGGTACGAAGGATCGATACCACTTCTGAATATTCCGCTGCAGAGACAGTCTCGCGTCGGCTGCCTCGACAACAAGAACGAGTTCTCGATCTTCGATGTCGGCCAGCAACCGAGCGGCTGCCACCAACCCAAGCTCGCGGATCTGGATCAGACGGGCCGCAACGCGATCGCCGGCCTACCCGGTGGAAGCCTCAACGACGCCACCGAACAGCTGAAGAAGTTGATCGAGCAGTCAGTGCTGCCCGTCTGCAGGCCGCCCGCCCCGCCGCCGGCCATCACGCCGTCGCCGACGCCCAAACCGCCGACCACAACGACACCGGCGCCTAGCGCCGCGCCGGCGCAGCCCGTGCCGCCCGCTCCCGACGAATCCGTCGTCCCGACAACGCCTGTGCCGTCTGTCGCTCCTACGCCGACCCTCACCACGCTCCCGCCCGCACCACAGGAACCGGGCAAAGACTGCCGGACGGCGGCATGACAACGCAGCCGCAACCGGTGGTCGCGGTGACGCCGCCGCTGCCGAATCGGCGCAACGCGGAGCTGCTGTTGCTGGGATTCGCCGCGCTCATCACCGCGGTGGCGCTCTTGATCGTCGAGGCGAACCAGGAGCAGGGAATCGGTTGGGATCTGGCGCAATACATCATTGCCTACCTAGCGCTCTTCGGTGCCGCCCACGTGGCGATCCGCCGCTTCGCACCGTACGCCGATCCTCTGTTGTTACCTGTGGTCGCGCTGCTCAACGGCCTGGGGTTGGTGCTGATCCACCGGCTCGACCTGGCCGAGGGCACTCTGGTGTCCGGGCCGGCCCAGGGGCCCAGCGCGAACCAGCAGATGCTGTGGACTCTGGTTGGCGTGTCGGCATTTTCGCTCGTGGTCGTCTTCCTCCGAGACCACCGGCTGCTGGCCCGATACGGGTACGTCTGCGGGCTGGCCGGCTTGATCTTCCTCGCCATTCCGGCCCTGCTGCCGTCGTCGATCTCCGAGGAGAACGGCGCCAAGATTTGGATTCGCTTGCCGGGCTTCTCAATTCAGCCAGCTGAGTTCTCGAAGATCCTGCTGTTGGTGTTCTTCGCCGCGGTGCTGGTGGCCAAGCGCACGGTGTTCACGAGCGCCGGCAAACACGTCCTCGGCATGGATCTGCCGCGGCCGCGTGATCTCGCTCCCCTGCTGGCGGCCTGGGTCATCTCGGTCGGCGTGATGATCTTCGAAAAGGACTTGGGCACATCGCTTTTGCTGTATGCCTCCTTCCTGGTGATGGTGTACATCGCCACGGACCGGCTCAGCTGGGTGATCATCGGGCTGATCTTGTTCGCGGCGGGAAGCATTGCGGCGTACTACCTTTTCTCGCACGTTGAGACCCGGGTGCGGGTGTGGCTGGACCCGTTCGCGGACCCGGACGGCAGCGGCTACCAGATGGTGCAGTCGATGTTCAGCTTCGCCACCGGGGGCGTGTTCGGCACGGGCCTGGGCAACGGCCAGCCCAGTACCGTGCCGGCGGCCGCGACCGACTTCATCATCGCGGCGGTCGGCGAGGAACTCGGGCTGGTCGGCCTGGCCGGCGTGCTGATGCTGTACACGATCGTGATCGTCCGAGGGCTTCGCACCGCGATCGCCGTCCGCGACAGCTTCGGCAAGCTGCTGGCCGCCGGGTTGGCCGCCACCCTGGCTATCCAGTTGTTCATCGTGGTTGGCGGCGTCACCAAGCTCATCCCACTCACCGGTCTCACTACACCGTGGATGTCCTATGGCGGCTCGTCGCTGCTCGCCAACTACGTGCTGCTGGCGATCCTGGTGCGTATCAGCCATGCCGCCCGGCGCCCGATCATCAGCCGACCGCAGCAGGCGACGCCGATCGCCGCGGCCAGTACCGAGGTGATCGAGCGGGTATGAACACCTCCCTGCGCCGGGTATCGGTGACGATCATGGTCCTGATCGTCGTGCTTCTGCTCAACGCGACGATCACCCAGGTGTTCCGCGCCGACGGCCTGCGCACCGACCCGCGCAACCAGCGCGTCCTGCTCGACGAGTACTCCCGCCAGCGCGGCCAGATCTCGGCCGGCGGTCAGCCTCTTGCCTATTCAATGGCGACGTCCGGACGGTTCCGGTTCCTGCGGGTCTATTCCGACCCACTCGCGGCGGCGCCGGTCACCGGCTTCTATTCGTTGCGGTACTCGAGCAGCGGGCTGGAGCGCGCGGAGGATTCGATCCTCAACGGCTCCGACGAGCGGCTGTTCGCACGCCGGCTCGCCGACTTCTTCACCGGCCGCGACCCGCGGGGCGGGAACGTCGAGACCACGATCAAACCCGGAGTGCAGCAAGCGGCGTGGAACGGGCTGACCAAGGGCTGCAACGACAACCCGTGCACCGGCGCGGTGGTGGCGCTTGAGCCATCCACCGGCAAGATCCTCGCGATGGTGTCCGCGCCGTCCTTCGACCCGAACCTGCTCTCGTCGCACGACGTCGAGGCGCAGACACAGGCATGGCAGCAGCTGCGCGACGACCCGGCCAACCCGATGCTCAACCGCCCCATCGCCGAGACATATCCGCCCGGTTCGACGTTCAAGGTCATCACCACGGCCGCCGCGCTGCAGGCCGGCGCCACCGAGAACGACCAGCTCACCGCGAACCCGACCATCCAATTGCCCGACAGCACGGCGGTTCTGGAGAACTTCGGCGGCAGCCCGTGCGGCAGCGCCCCGACCGCGTCGCTCAAGGAGGCGTTCGCCCGCTCCTGCAACACCGCGTTCGTCGAACTGGGGCTGCGCACCGGCGCGGACGCACTGCGCAGCACCGCGGCGGCGTTCGGCCTCGATGCCGCCCCGAGCCCGATACCGCTGCAGGTCGCCGAGTCGACCGTCGGGCCGATCACCGATCGCGCTGCACTGGGTATGTCGGCGATCGGGCAAAAGGACGTCGCGCTGACGCCGCTGCAGAACGCGATGGTCGCGGCGGCCATCGCCAACCGCGGCCCGGTGATGCAGCCCTACCTCGTCGACAGCCTCAAGGGACCCGACCTCACCACGATCACCACCACCGAGCCGCAGGAACTGCGCCGTGCTGTCTCGCCGCAGGTCGCGGCTAAGCTGACGGAGTTGATGATCGGTGCCGAACAGGTAACACAGCAGAAAGGGGCCATTCCCGGCGTGCAGATCGCGTCCAAGACCGGGACGGCCGAGCATGGCACCGACCCGCGCAACACCCCGCCGCATGCCTGGTACATCGCGTTCGCACCTGCGCAGAGTCCGCGGGTCGCCGTCGCAGTGGTGGTGGAGAACGGCGGCAACCGACTGTCGGCGACCGGCGGCGCGCTGGCCGCGCCGATCGGCCGGGCGGTGATCGAGGCGGCGCTTCGGGAGGGCACATGACTGCCCGCGTCGGGGTCACGCTGTCCGGGCGCTACCGACTGCAGCGCTTGATCGCCACGGGTGGCATGGGGCAGGTCTGGGAGGCCGTCGACAGCCGCCTAGGCCGGCGGGTGGCGGTCAAGGTGCTCAAGCAGGAGTTCAGCTCCGATCCCGAGTTCATCGAGCGGTTCCGCGCCGAGGCCCGCACCGTCGCAATGCTCAACCACCCGGGCATCGCCACCGTCTATGACTACGGCGAGACCGAGATGGAGGCCGAGGGGCGTACCGCGTACCTGGTGATGGAACTGGTCAACGGCGAGCCGCTGAACTCGGTGCTCAAGCGCTCTGGGCGGTTGTCGTTGCGCCACTCGCTGGACATGCTCGAGCAGACCGGACGCGCACTGCAGGTCGCCCACACCGCTGGGCTGGTGCACCGCGACGTCAAGCCGGGCAACATCCTGATCACCCCGACCGGGCAGGTGAAGCTCACCGACTTCGGTATCGCCAAGGCCGTCGACGCGACGCCGGTCACCCAGACCGGCATGGTGATGGGAACCGCCCAGTACATCGCCCCGGAGCAGGCCCTCGGCCACGATGCCACGGCGGCCAGTGACGTGTACTCGCTGGGAGTTGTTGGCTACGAAGCGGTTTCAGGCAAGCGGCCATTCACCGGCGACGGGGCGCTGACCGTCGCGATGAAGCACATCAAGGAGACTCCCCCGCCGCTGCCGGCCGATCTGCCGCCCAACGTGCGCGAGCTGATCGAGATCACGTTGGCGAAGAATCCCGGGGTCCGCTACCGCAACGGCGGCCAGTTCGCCGATGCGGTGGCCGCCGTGCGGGCTGGTCGACGGCCGCCGCGGCCGAACCTGGCGCCGACGATCAATCGGGCCGCTCCGGCGGCCATCCCGTCAACCGGCGCGCACGCGCGCCCGGAGACCGGCGTCACCGCGCGCACCGGGACCGCGCGCACCGGAGCCGTCACCGGCACCCGACCCCGTCAAACCACCGGATCTCACCGGACGCCGCCGCCACGGCGGACGTTCTCGTCGGGTCAGCGGGCGCTGCTGTGGGCGGCGGGAGTGCTCGGCGCGCTGGCGATCGTGATCGCGGTGCTGCTGATCATTTCGTGGCGCGACAAACAGGAGCAGAACCAGCAGCCCCCGCCGGAGACGACGGTGACGGAGACCGCGCCGGCACCGGCAACCCCGCAGGATTGGACGCCGCGCGGCCAGCCTGGTCAGACTGGGTACTCCCCCGCGAGGGCAGCTGAGCTGCCGGCACACGACGAGACCTTTCGATGACGACCCCACAACATTTATCCGATCGCTATGAACTCGGTGAGATCCTTGGCTTCGGCGGGATGTCCGAGGTTCACCTGGCGCGCGATCTGCGGCTGCACCGCGACGTGGCCGTCAAGGTGCTGCGGGCTGACCTCGCCCGCGACCCGAGCTTTTACCTGCGGTTCCGCCGGGAAGCGCAGAACGCCGCCGCGTTGAACCACCCCGCGATCGTCGCCGTCTACGACACCGGCGAGGCCGAGACGGCAGCGGGGCCGCTGCCCTACATCGTCATGGAGTACGTCGACGGGATCACGCTGCGCGACATCGTGCACAACGAGGGCCCGATTCCGCCGCGTAAGGCGATCGAGATCATCGCCGACGCCTGCCAGGCGCTGAATTTCAGCCACCAGCACGGCATCATCCACCGCGACGTGAAGCCGGCCAACATCATGATCAGCCGCACCGGCGCGGTGAAGGTGATGGACTTCGGCATCGCCCGCGCGCTGGCCGACAGCAGCAGCGTCACCCAGACCGCGGCCGTCATCGGCACCGCCCAGTACCTGTCGCCCGAACAGGCCCGCGGCGACTCCGTCGACGCTCGCTCCGATGTCTACTCACTCGGCTGCGTGCTTTACGAAATCCTCACGGGTGAGCCACCTTTCGTCGGGGACTCACCGGTCTCGGTGGCGTATCAGCACGTCCGCGAGGCGCCGGTGCCGCCGTCGGTGAGACACGAAGGCATCTCCCCGGACCTGGACGCGGTCGTGCTCAAGGCGCTGGCCAAGAACCCCGACAACCGCTACCAGACGGCTGCCGAGATGCGCGCAGATCTGGTGCGCGTCCACAACGGGGAGGCGCCCGAGGCGCCCAAGGTGCTCACCGACGCCGACCGCTCGTCGCTGCTCTCCTCGGCGGCCGCCAACCGATCGGCGCAGCCGATGGCAGTGCCGCCGCGGCAGGCGGACTTCGGCGCCAAGCGCACCAGCCGTGGGTCGGTGGGGCGGTGGCTGATCGCCGTCGTGGTGCTCGCCGTGCTGACCGTTGCGGTGACGTGGGCGATCAATGCGATCAGCGGTCCCACTCATTCGGTGCAGATCCCCAGCGTCAAGGACCAGTCGTCGGCCGATGCGATCGCGACCCTGCAGAACAAGGGCTTCAAGGTCCGCACGCTGCAGAAACCCGATTCGACGATAGCCCCGGACCACGTCATCAGCACCGATCCTGGCGCTGGTGAAGCCGCCGAGCAGGGCTCGGAGGTCACGCTCAACATCTCGACCGGTCCGGAGCAGCGTGAGATCCCCGACGTTTCGAACCTCAGCTATTCCGACGCGGTCCGCAGACTGACCGCGGCTGGCTTCGGCAAGGTCACGCAGGTACCGACGCCGTCGACACCGGAACAACGGGATCGTGTGATCGGGACCAATCCGCCCGCGAACCAGACCGCGCCGGTGACGTTCGAGATCTCGGTGCTGGTGGGCACCGGGCCAGCCAACGTCGACGTGCCCGACGTCACCGGGCAGACAGAAGACCGGGCGCGGGCGACGCTCACCGCCGCCGGTTTCACCAACATCATCTCCGCGCCGGCCGACAGCCCGCGCGCCGCCGGATCGGTGTTGGGCACCACTCCCCCTGCGGGACAATCGGTTCCGAAGGATTCGGTGATTCAGCTACAGGTCTCGAAGGGCAACCAGTTCGTGATGCCCGATCTGACTGGCATGTTCTGGACGGACGCCGAGCCGCAGCTGCGGGCGCTGGGCTGGACCGGCATTCTGGTCAAGGGCGCTGATGTGCCGGGCAACGACCAGCTGCGCAACCGCGTCGTTTTCCAAAGCCCGGGGGCAGGCAGCGGCGTCAACCGTGACGGCAACATCACGCTGAAGTTCGGCGCGTAGGCAGCAGCGCCGCGCGCACGGTGTCGGCCACCTCCTCCTCCAGCCGAGACACCAGTCCCTCGTCGGGCTTGGCCCCGCAGATGCCCAGCCAGTTGGCCAGTATTCGGTGGCCGCCCTGCGTCAGGATCGACTCGGGGTGGAACTGCACGCCGTGGATCGGCAGCTCGGCGTGCTGCACACCCATGATCACCCCGCTCTGGGTGTGCGCGGTGGGGATGAGCTCGGCAGGCACGGTGTCGGGCAGCACGGTGAGCGAGTGATACCGCGTCGCCACGAAAGGGTTCGGAAGGCCCTGCAGCACACCGACATTCGTGTGGAAAACCGTACTTGTCTTGCCATGCAGCAGTTCCGGCGCGCGGTCCACGGTGGCCCCGAAGGCCACGCCAATGGCCTGGTGGCCGAGGCACACACCGAGTAACGGCGTGGCCGTCTGCGCGCACGCCCGCACCAGCGGGATCGACGCGCCGGCCCGCTCGGGGGTGCCCGGGCCGGGGCTCAACAGCACACCCTCGACGCTGTTGACGACAGCCAGCGGATCGGCAAGCCGGGTGTCGTCGTTGCGCCACACCTGGGCATCGACTCCCAGCTGTCCGAGGTATTGGACGAGGTTGAAGACGAAGCTGTCGTAGTTGTCGACGACCAGTACGCGCACCGTGCCAGGCTACTCAGGCGTGCGGGCGTAGTGCATCGCGACCGGGTCGGGGTAGCCGACGACCTCCACGACGGCACGTGGCTCTTCGGTGTACCCGAGGCCGAACCGGGCCACGTACTGCTTGTAAAGAGTGACCAGCGGGGCCGCGGCCAGCGCGGCCTGCATCTTCGGCACGTCGCCGATCGCGGTGACGGTGTAGGGCGGACTGTACGTTTTTCCGTTGAGCAGCAACGTGTTTCCGACGCATCGCGGCGCCGAGGTGGCAATCAGCCGTTGATCCTGCATTTGGACGGCTTCCGCACCGCCGCTCCACAACGCGTTGAGCACCGCCTGGATGTCTTGCTGGTGGACGACGAGGTCGTCGGGCGATGCGTCGCGGGGAAATTGTCCGTTGGCGTCGCGCTGGGCGTCGGTGAGCGTGACGACGAGGCCGGGGCCGCGCACCGGGGTCAGACCGGCGGCCACGGCGAGGGGAGCTGTCTGTTTCAGCAGGGCCGCAACCTGAGAATCGTTGGCGGCCGGGCGGGCGCGCGCGGCGTCGACCTGCGCGGCCAGGGTGTCGCGCTGGGCGCTGAGCCTGTTCACGGACTGCTGGGCTTCGCGGACCAGGTCCACCAGCCGCGGCGAGTCGCTGCGCCGGATCTCGCTGCCGCCGGAGACGCCGTGGGTGATGGCGAGAAGGATGCCCGCGGCCAGGCACACCATCGGAACACCCAATCGCCAGGCGGCGCGCCGCGCTGTCACGTGTGCATCTTCCCTCATTTCGGGGACGTCGGAGCGGTTGCGATAATCTCATTGCACCCGCAGGCGGGAGAGGAGCCCATGCCGAAGTCGAAGGTCCGCAAGAAGAACGACTTCACGGTCCGACCGGTGAGTCGTACGCCGGTCAAGGTGAAGTCGGGTCCGTCGAGCGTCTGGTTCGTCGCATTCTTCATCAGCCTGATGCTGATCGGGCTGCTGTGGCTCCTGGTGTTCCAGCTGGCCGCGAGCGGCCCGACGCCGCCGTCGTTCCTGCAGTGGATGGCCGACCTGATGGCATGGAACTACGCGATCGCGTTTGCTTTCATGATCACCGGGCTGTTGCTGACGATGCGTTGGCGCTGAGCCAGGTCGATGCGGGCCCGGCACGCGGTGTTTCCGGCGCGTTTCCCTGCTGGAAACTTTGCCGTCACCCAATCACACCGATGTGATTCATCCCCATTGTTGATAGCGCCTGTGGATAACTTCATCGGCGGTGGTGACGGGGTGCGGAGAGGCCGTGCAGCAAACTGAATGGGGCCCGAATCCCGTTGCTGTAGCGGCGTGCGGATTGCTCGGCGTGGTGATGGCCGTGGCAGCTGTGACGCTAGTCACAGATGCTCCGGGCCGCATTCTGATAGGAGTTGCCGCGATCGGTCTGCTGGTCTTTGCGGGCTTCTCGTTTCGCGCGCGCCCCAGGCTGGCAATCACCGCCGACGGTCTCGCGGTGCGCGGGTGGTGGCGCACCAGGGTGCTGCCGAAGTCCGGGATCGACGTCATCCGGATCACCGAGTTCCGCCGGCTGGCCCGCAAGGTGCGGTTGCTCGAAGTGGATACCGTCGACGGCCGCCTGACTGTGTTCAGCCGCTGGGATCTGGGCACCGACCCAATCGAGGTGCTCGACGCGTTGACGGCCGCGGGCTACGCCGGCCGTGAGTCCCCGTAGGGCGAGCGTGCGCGTCTGTAGTAGACACGCCGCTGAACGCCGTGCAAGAGCGCACGCTCGCGGTGCGGGGTGACGGCGGACTTGGTCTATTCGACGGTGATGGAGTTGATCACCACGGGCTCGGTGGGGCGGTCGCGGGCGTCGGTCGCGGTGCCGGCGATCGCGTCGACGACGCGCTGCGAATCGGGGTCAACGATCTCGCCGAAGATCGTGTGCTTGCGGTTCAGGTGCGGCGTCTTGCCGACGGTGATGAAGAACTGCGAGCCGTTGGTGCCGGGCCCGGCGTTCGCCATCGACAGCAGGTACTTCTGGGTGTGCTTGAGCTTGAAGTTCTCGTCGTCGAACTTGTTGCCGTAGATCGACTCGCCGCCGGTGCCGTTGCCGCGGGTGAAGTCGCCGCCCTGGCACATGAACTGCTGGATGATCCGGTGGAACGACGAGCCCTCG
>JBLNEK010000301.1:0-32787 GCA_050262635.1 Candidatus Sericytochromatia bacterium
CTGGCCGGGATGACGCCGACGACCGTCGACGCCAAGATCGTCGCGGCGGCCGCCAACGCCGGGCACTGGGCGGAGCTCGCGGGCGGCGGCCAGGTCACCGAGGAGATCTTCACCAGGCGCATCGAGGAGCTCGAGACGCTGTTGGAGCCGGGCCGCGCGGTCCAGTTCAATTCGTTGTTCCTCGACCCGTATCTCTGGAAGCTGCAAATCGGCGGTAAGCGGCTGGTGCAGAAGGCGCGCCAGTCGGGTGCTCCCATCGACGGCGTCGTCGTCTCGGCAGGAGTTCCCGACCTCGAAGAGGCCGTCGAACTCATCGACGAGCTCAACGACGTCGGCATCAGCCACGTCGTGTTCAAGCCGGGCACGGTCGAACAGATCCGGTCGGTGATCCGCATCGCGGCCGAGGTGCCCACCAAGGCGGTGATCGCCCACATCGAGGGCGGGCGCGCCGGCGGGCACCACTCCTGGGAAGACCTCGACGACCTTCTGCTGGCGACGTATTCGGAACTGCGGGCGCGCTCCAACATCACCGTGTGCGTCGGCGGTGGCATCGGCACCCCGGAGCGGGCTGCGGAGTATCTCACCGGCAAATGGGCTGTGCGGCAAGGCTATCCATTGATGCCGATCGACGGCATCCTGGTGGGCACCGCGGCGATGGCCGCCAAGGAGGCGACGACCTCGCCGCAGGTCAAGCAGATGCTGGTGGCCACCAAAGGCACCGATCAGTGGATCGGTGCCGGAAAAGCCCGGGGCGGCATGGCATCCAGCCGCAGCCAGTTGGGCGCTGACATTCACGAGATCGACAATGCCGCTTCGCGCTGCGGTCGCCTGCTCGACGAGGTGGCCGGCGACGCCGAAGCGGTCACCGCGCGACGTGACGAGATCGTCGCCGCGATGGCCAACACCGCCAAGCCGTATTTCGGCGACGTCGGCGAGATGACGTATGCGCAATGGCTGCGCCGCTACGTGGAACTGGCTGTCGGAGAGGGCAATTCCACGGCCGATACGGCAGCGCCGGGCAGTCCGTGGTTGGCCGACACCTGGCGCGACCGCTTCGAGCAGATGCTCAAGCGTGCCGAAGCACGGTTGCACCCCAGAGATTTCGGGCCGATCGAGACACTGTTCGACGACGAAGAGCTGTTGGAACGGCCGGCCGACGCGATCGCCGCGCTGCTGGCCCGCTATCCCGACGCCGGCACCATCCAACTGCACCCGGCGGACGCGCCGTTCTTCATGGAGCTGTGCAAGAGCCTGGGCAAGCCGGTGAACTTCGTCCCGGTCATCGACAAGGACGTCCGTCGCTGGTGGCGCAGCGACTCGCTGTGGCAGGCGCACGACGCGCGCTACGACGCCGAGGCGGTGTGCATCATTCCGGGCACCGCGTCGGTTGCCGGGATCACCCGCGTCGACGAACCCATCGGCGAACTTCTCGACCGCTTCGAGCAGGCCGCGATCGACGAGGTGCTGGCCGCCGGGGCCCAACCGCGGACGGTCATGTCGCGCCGACAGGTCCGCACCGACGTCAGCGGTCCTCTCGCCGTGGTGCTGGACGCACCGGATGTCGTGTGGGCGGGCCGGATGGCCACCAATCCGGTGCACCGCATCGCCGACCCCGCGGCCTGGCAGGTGCACGAAAACCGAACCGCGACAGACCCTTCGACTGGAGCGCGGCTGGAGATCGCCTCAGACGACCAGGTGGTGTTGAGCGTTCCGCTGTCGGGGGTCTGGACCGACATTCGGTTGACGTTGACGCAGACCTGCCGTGACGGCGGCGCGCCGGTGGTGTTGGTCGACGACGCGTCGGCGGCGATGACCGCGGTGCTCGCGATCGCCGCCGGTGTCGCCGGGCCGGACGCGTTGCCCGCGGTCGACGACGGCACGGCGCGCGTCGTCGTGGCGTGGAATCCCGAGGAGGTCGCCGACCACACCGGTGTCACGGCCACGTTCGGCGCACCTCTGGCGCCGACGCTGACCGTGGTTCCCGACGCGCTCGTCGGCCACTGCTGGCCCGCCGTGTTCGCGGCGATCGGAGCGGCCACCACCGGCACCGGCGTTCCCGTCGTCGAAGGTCTGCTCAGCCTCGTCCATCTCGACCACGCGGCGCACCTGCACGCGAAGTTGCCGACCGAGCCCACCGAATTGACCGTCACCGCAACGGCATCCGAGGCCATCGATACCGAAGTCGGCCGGGTGATCCCGGTCGCGGTCACGGTGACCCAACATGGCGGGCAGGCCGACGGCACTCTGCTGGCGACGTTGCGGGAGCGCTTCGCGATTCGCGGCCGCACTGGCGCGGTGGAACTCACCGATCCGGTTCGCGCCGGCGGAGCGGTCTCCGACAATGCGACCGACACGCCGCGTCGTCGCCGGCGTGACGTCACCATCGCCGCACCCACCGACATGCGTCCGTTCGCGGCGGTCTCCGGCGACCACAACCCGATCCACACCGACCGTGCCGCAGTGTTGTTGGCCGGGCTGAAATCGCCGATCGTGCACGGAATGTGGCTGTCGGCGGCCGCGCAGCATGTCGCCACCGCCACCGACGGTCAGGCCAGGCCGCCTGCCCGGCTGATCGGCTGGACGGCGAGGTTCCTCGGCATGGTCGAGCCCGGCGCCGAGGTCGACTTCCGGGTCGACCGGGTCGGAATCGACCAGGGCGCGGAGGTTTTGGAGGTTGCTGCCCGCGTCGGAGGCGAGCTGGTGATGTCGGCGACCGCACGGCTCGCTGCGCCGAAGACCGTCTACGCGTTCCCCGGCCAGGGTATCCAGCACAAGGGTATGGGCATGGAGGTCCGGGCCCGCAGCAAGGCCGCCCGCAAGGTGTGGGACACCGCAGATAAGTTCACCCGGGAAACGCTGGGTTTCTCTGTGCTGCATGTGGTTCGCGACAACCCGACCAGCCTGATCGCCGCTGGCGTGCACTATCAGCACCCCGAAGGTGTGCTTTACCTGACCCAGTTCACGCAGGTCGCGATGGCCACGGTCGCGGCAGCGCAGGTTGCCGAGATGCGCGAGCAGGGCGCGTTCGTCGAAGACGCGATCGCATGCGGGCACTCGGTCGGCGAGTACACCGCGCTGGCATGCGTGTCCGGCGTGTACGAACTCGAGGCTCTGCTGGAGGTGGTGTTCCATCGCGGGTCGAAGATGCACGACATCGTCCCGCGCGACGAGCTGGGCCGCTCCAACTACCGGCTGGCCGCCATCCGCCCGTCGCAGATCAATCTCGCCGACGCCGACGTGCCCGGCTTCGTCGACGAGATCTCCCAGCGCACAGGGGAATTCCTGCAGATCGTCAACTACAACCTGCGCGGCTCGCAGTACGCGATCGCCGGCACGGTGCGCGGCCTGGAAGAGCTGGAGGCCGAGGTCGAGCGCCGTCGCGAAATCAGCGGCGGCAAGCGGTCTTTCATCCTCGTCCCCGGCATCGACGTGCCGTTCCACTCGTCGGTGCTGCGCGTCGGGGTGCCGGAGTTCCGCCGCTCGCTGGAACGGGTCATGCCCCGTGACGCCGACCCCGGGCTGATCGTCGGCCGCTACATCCCGAACCTGGTGCCGCGGCCGTTCTCGTTGGACCGGGACTTCATCCAGGAGATCCGCGACCTGGTGCCGGCCGAGCCGCTCGACGAAATCCTCACCGACTATGACACCTGGCGGACCGAGCGCCCGGTCGAGCTGTGCCGCAAGGTCGTCATCGAGCTGCTGGCCTGGCAGTTCGCCAGTCCCGTGCGGTGGATCGAGACGCAGGACCTACTGTTCACCGAGGAGGCCGCAGGCGGTCTGGGCGTGGAGCGTTTCGTCGAGATCGGCGTGAAGTCCGCGCCGACGGTGGCCGGCCTGGCGGCCAACACGCTGAAGCTGACCGAATACGCCCACAATAGAGTCGAGGTGCTCAACTCCGAGCGCGATGCCGCGGTGCTGTTCGCCACCGACACCGATCCCGAGCCGGAGGCGGAGGCCGGCGAGGTGACCGAAACCCATTCTGCGGCAACGGGATCTGCAACAGCTGCGCCGGCGGCACCGGCCGCACCCGTGGCACCGACGGGAGCTCCGCGCCCCGACGACATCGGGTTCGACGCCTCCGACGCGACCTTGGCACTCATCGCGCTGTCGGCGAAGATGCGCATGGACCAGATCGAGGCGCTCGATTCCATCGAGTCGATCACCGACGGCGCCTCGTCGCGGCGCAACCAGCTCCTGGTCGACCTGGGCTCCGAACTCAACCTCGGCGCCATCGATGGCGCAGCCGAGGCCGACTTGTCCAGCTTGCTGTCGCAGGTGACCAAGCTGGCCCGCACGTACAAGCCGTTCGGACCGGTGCTGTCCGATGCGATCAATGACCGCCTCAGTACCGTGCTCGGCCCGTCGGGCAAGCGCCCCGCCTACATCGCCGAACGTGTCCGCAAGACATGGCAACTCGGTGACGGCTGGGTCAAACACGTCACCGTCGAGGTAGCGCTGGGCACTCGCGAAGGCCACAGCGTCCGCGGCGGCGACCTCGGAGCGCTGCACAACGGCGCACTTACCGACGTGGCCACCGTCGACAAGGTGATCGACGCGGCGGTTGCCGCCGTGGGCGGGCGCCGCGGTGTCGCGGTGGCGCTGCCATCGGCCGGTGGCAACGGCGGTGCCACTGTCGACGCTGCCGCGCTGTCGGAGTTCACCGATCAGATCACCGGCCGCAGTGGCGTGCTCGCCAACGCGGCGCGGCTCGTCCTCAACCAACTCGGGCTCAACGACCCGGTGACGACGCCGCCGACCGCCACCGATGCGGAGCTCATCGACCTCGTCACCGCCGAACTCGGTTCTGATTGGCCGAGACTCGTCTCGCCGGTGTTCGACGGGCGCAAGGCTGTGGTATTCGACGACCGCTGGGCCAGTGCGCGCGAGGACCTGGTCAGGATCTGGCTGATGGACGACGACGAGGTCGACGCCGACTGGCAGATGCTCGCCGAGCGGTTCGAGGGCGCGGGGCACGTCGTCAGCACCCAGGCCACCTGGTGGCAGGGCAAGGCACTGGCGGCAGGCCGCAACCTGCATGCGTCGGTGTTCGCTCGCGCCGCGGCCGGGGCGGAGAACCCCGGCAAGGGTCGCTACAGCGACGACGTCGCGGTGGTGACCGGCGCGTCGAAGGGGTCGATCGCGGCGTCCGTCGTGGCGCAGTTGCTCCGCGGCGGTGCGACCGTGATCGCGACGACGTCGCGTCTCGACGACGACCGGTTGGCGTTCTACCGCGCGCTGTACCGCGACAATGCGCGGTTCGGCGCCGCGCTGTGGGCGGTGCCGGCGAACATGGCTTCGTACGCCGACATCGACGCACTGGTCGAGTGGATCGGCACTGAGCAGACGGAAAGCTTTGGGCCGCAGTCGATTCACGTCAAGGACGCGCAGACGCCGACGCTGCTGTTCCCGTTCGCGGCACCACGCGTGACCGGCGATCTCACTGAGGCCGGTGCCCGCTCCGAGATGGAGATGAAGGTCTTGCTCTGGGCGGTCCAGCGATTGATCGGCGGGTTGTCGTCGATAGGCGCCGAACGCGACATCGCGTCACGAGTGCACGTCGTGCTGCCCGGCTCGCCGAACCGCGGCATGTTCGGCGGCGACGGCGCCTATGGCGAAGCCAAGTCGGCACTCGACGCGGTCGTGTCGCGGTGGAACGCCGAGACGTCGTGGGCTCAGCGAGTGTCGTTGGTGCACGCGCTGATCGGCTGGACGCGCGGTACCGGGTTGATGGGAAACAACGACGCGATCGTGGATGCAGTCGAAGAGGCCGGAATCACGACGTATTCCACCGACGAGATGGCGTCGATGTTGCTGGCGCTGTGCGACCCCGAGTCGCGGGTCGCTGCCTCGATGCGGCCGTTGCGGTCCGACTTGACCGGCGGGCTGGCCGACGCCAAGCTCGACATGGCGGAGCTGGCGGCCAGGGCGCGCGAGGAGTTGGCAAGCCCGCCAACGGAGTCCGACGACACCACTGGCACCATCGCCGCGCTGCCGTCGCCGCCGCGCGGGTACACGAGCGCGCCGCCACCGCCGTGGCAGGACCTCGATGTCGACCCGGCCGATCTTGTGGTGATCGTCGGGGGCGCCGAACTCGGGCCGTACGGCTCGTCGCGCACCCGCTACGAAATGGAGGTCGACAACGAGCTGTCGGCGGCCGGCGTGCTCGAACTCGCTTGGACGACAGGGCTGATCAAGTGGGAGGACGATCCCAAGCCCGGCTGGTACGACACCGAAACCGGTGAGCTCGTCGACGAATCCGAGCTCGTCGAGCGCTACCACGACGGGGTCGTCGAACGCACCGGAATCCGCGAGTTCGTCGACGACGGCGCGATCGGCCCCGATCATGCGGCACCGCTGCTGGTTTCGGTGTTCCTGGACAAGGACTTCACGTTCGTCGTGTCGTCGGAGGCCGAGGCGCGGGCGTTCGTGCATTTCGATCCCGAACACACCGTTGCCACGGCGGTGCCCGACAGCGCTGAGTGGCAAGTCACGCGCAAGGCCGGCACCGAGATCCGGGTCCCGCGCAAGACGAAGCTGTCCCGCACGGTCGGCGGTCAGATTCCGACCGGGTTCGACCCCACTGTCTACGGCATCAGCGCCGACATGGCCGGTGCCATCGACCGGGTCGCGCTGTGGAACATCGTCGCGACCGTCGATGCATTCCTGTCGTCTGGGTTCACGCCGACCGAGTTGATGCGCTGGGTGCACCCGAGTTCGGTCGCCAGCACGCAGGGCACCGGCATCGGTGGACTCTCGTCGATGCAGACGATGTTTCACGGCAACCTGCTCGGGGTGGCCAAGCCGAACGACATCCTGCAGGAAGTGTTGCCGAATGTCGTTGCCGCGCACGTGGTTCAGAGTTACATCGGCAGCTACGGCGCGATGATCCACCCGGTCGCGGCCTGCGCCACCGCTGCAGTTTCGGTGGAGGAGGGCGTCGATAAGATCCGCCTTGGAAAGGCCGAGCTGGTTGTGGCCGGCGGTTTCGACGACCTGACGCTCGAGGCGATCATCGGCTTCGGCGACATGGCGGCCACCGCCGACACCGAGATGATGCGGGCGAAAGGGATCAGCGACCACCGGTTCTCCCGGGCCAACGACCGGCGTCGGCTCGGCTTCGTCGAGGCTCAGGGCGGCGGCACGATCCTGCTGGCGCGCGGCGATCTGGCACTAGAGATGGGCCTGCCGGTGTTGGCGGTGGTGGCCTACGCACAGAGCTTCGGCGATGGCGTGCACACGTCGATTCCGGCGCCCGGACTGGGTGCGCTCGGCGCCGGCCGCGGCGGCAAGCAGTCGGTCCTGGCGCGGTCACTGGCCAAGCTCGGCGTCGGTGCCGACGACGTCGCGGTGATCTCCAAGCACGACACGTCGACGCTGGCCAACGATCCCAACGAGACTGAGCTGCACGAGCGGCTCGCCGACTCGCTGGGGCGCTCCGATGGCGCACCGTTGTTCGTGGTGTCGCAGAAGAGCCTGACGGGCCACGCGAAGGGTGGCGCGGCGGTGTTCCAGATCATGGGGCTGTGCCAGATCATGCGCGACGGCGTAGTGCCGCCGAACCGCAGCCTGGATTGCGTCGACGACGAGATGGCCGGCTCGGCGCACTTCGTTTGGCCGCGCGAGACCCTGCGGCTGGGCGAGAAATTCCCGCTGAAGGCCGGGCTGGTGACAAGCCTCGGGTTCGGCCACGTTTCCGGGTTGGTCGCGCTGGTACACCCGCAGGCGTTCCTCGCGTCGTTGTCCGAAGGCGAGCGCGCCGACTACAAGAAGCGCGCGGATGGCCGCGTGATGGCGGGGCAGCGGCGGCTCGTGTCGGCGATCGCCGGGGGGCGTCCGCTGTACGAGCGTCCCGCGGGCCGCCGGTTCGGTCCCGACGGCTCCGAGAAGCGGCAGGAGGCGCAGATGCTGCTGGATCCGGCGTCGCGCCTCGGCGACGGGGATGTGTACACGCGCTAGGTTGCCTTCATGGCGATAGTCGGGCTGGGGATCGACCTTGTCTTCATTCCCAACTTCGCCGAGCAGGTCGACCAGCCCGGCACCGTGTTCGCGGAGACGTTCACCCCCGGAGAGCGTCGGGACGCGGCCGACAAGAGCTCGTCGGCGGCACGGCATCTGGCCGCGAGGTGGGCCGCCAAGGAAGCTGTGATCAAGGCATGGTCCGGCTCGCGATTCGCGCAGCGGCCGGTGCTGCCCGAGGGCATCCACCGCGACATCGAGGTCGTCACCGACATGTGGGGCCGACCGCGGGTGCGGTTATCCGGCGCGATCGCCGAGCACCTCGCCGATGTCACCATCCATGTGTCCCTGTGCCACGAAGGTGACACCGCCGCGGCGGTCGCGGTACTCGAGTCCCCTTAGTCACCGAAATTGCATTCCGCGGAAAAGTGCGAGCGAGGACCACGTGGAATGCAATTTCGGCGCAAGTATCCTCGGCGCCATGAGCGATCTTGCCGAGCGTGTCCGCGATGTTCTGCCGTCGGTGCGCCGCGATCTCGAAGACCTGGTGCGCATCGAGTCGGTGTGGGCCGACTCGTCGCGCCGGTCAGAGGTGCACCGTAGTGCGCAGGCAGTCGCAAACCTGTTGTCGGCGGCCGGGTTTGGCGACGTAGAGATCGTAGCGGCAGACGGCGCCCCCGCGGTCATCGCTCGGCATCCCGGCCCGTCGGGCGCGCCGACCGTGCTGCTGTACGCCCACCACGACGTGCAACCCGAAGGCGACCACGGCCAGTGGCAGTCCCCGCCGTTCGAACCGACGGAACGCGAGGGCCGCCTCTACGGACGTGGCACCGCTGATGACAAAGCCGGTATCGCAACGCATTTGGCGGCATTTCGGGCACACGATGGGAAGCCGCCGGTTGGCGTAACCGTGTTCGTCGAGGGCGAGGAGGAGTCCGGCTCTCCGTCGCTGCACCGGCTGCTCGACGCGCACCGGGACAGACTGGCTGCTGACGTGATCGTGCTCGCCGACTCCAGCAATTGGAGCACCACTGTGCCGGCCCTCACGGTGTCACTGCGTGGGCTCGCCGATTGCATCGTGGAGGTCGCAACGCTCGACCACGGTCTGCACTCAGGGATGTGGGGCGGCGTGGTGCCCGACGCCGTGATGGTGCTGACGCGGCTGCTCGCCAGCCTGCACGACGACGACGGCAACGTCGCGGTCGCCGGTCTGCACGAAGGCACCGCCGCGGAGCGCGACTACCCGCCGGAGCAGGTGTGTGAGGAAACGGGGCTGCTGGACGGCGTGCACCAGATCGGCAGCGGCCGTGTCACACAGCGACTTTGGGCCAAGCCGGCGATCACCGTTATCGGCATCGACGCGCCAACGATTGCGCGGTCGTCGAACACGCTGATCCCGCGAGCGCGCGCGAAAATCAGCATGCGGGTCCCGCCGGGAGGTGACGCGAAAGCTCATCTCGACGCGCTGACCCGTCATCTCACCGAGCGCGCGCCCTGGGGTGCGCACGTCACCATCACGCCCGGCGACGTCGGGCAACCGCACGCGATCGATGCCACCGGTCCCGTCTACGACGCGGTGCGTGCAGCGTTCCGGGAAGCATGGGGCGCTGAGCCCGTCGACCTCGGTCAGGGTGGCTCGATTCCCTTCATCGCGACGTTCGCTGACGCGTTCCCGGATGCCAAGATCCTCGTGACCGGCGTGGAAGACCCTGCGACACAAGCACATAGCGTCAACGAGAGTCTCGATCTCGGCGTACTCGAGCGCGCCGCGGTGGCCGAGGCACTGCTGCTGGCGAAGCTGGGTTAGACGTCCAAGTTGCGCCGAAGCTTGTCGACGTGGCCAGCGGTCTTGACCTGGTACTGGCCGGCTGGGTGAGGCCGACCCACCGGAAGGGGAAGCGTGTGCCCCAGAGATCGGCTTGAGAGCTGGGGGTCAGACCACCTACCGAGGGGACCTAGGGAGCAGGCAGCCCGAGTTACTCAGGACGAGGCTCCGCGTCGTCCCGCTTTTTCAGCGTCTCGCTCGCGCTGCCAACGACGCTTCGTATGAACTCGTACTGCGTCTTGACGAGCTTATCCGCCATATCGAGGGCGGCATCGACGATGGTATTGCGTCTCGACGGGTGGTCGTCGTCGTGCGCGGGGATGGACTCATCGACAGCGCCAACGAACTTGCGCACGGCATCGATCGCGGTCCGTTGTCCGGATTCGACGGACTTGAGCACTTCGTCGGACAGGCCTGCTACTCGTTCCGTCACGTCTGACGCTCGTTTCGCGGCGGTTTTCTTTTCGGTGCCCTCTGCCATGATCGCTCCTAGGGATGTAAAGGACTCAGTCACGAATGACTCGGCATCAATAGTGCGCTCAGATCTCGGGGTCCTATAGGGCCGATGGTCCTTTCCGCCTGATGTGAAACTATCTCGAGGGAAGCGACTACACGCCAGGAGACATCCTGGAAGCGCTCAGTGCAGCATGGCTGGCGCCAGCAAGATCGGCAACGACGCGAAGCGTCAGGCACGCAGAAACGGTCAGCCGGCGCTCGTGGCGACTCAACCACCCGACGGACGATAATGACTCACATCCCACTTCAGAGGAGACTCGCAAATCGTGACCCCATCGACACTCGGAACCGGCGCAGGGCCGCTACCCGGATCTTGCAGTGAAGACCGGTCCGCATGAGCGAGCTGAAGTATCTCGTCCTGCATCGCGAACGTGTCGCCTATCAGGACGTCGGCGATGGCGACACGCTGCTGTTGATTCACGGCATAGCCGGTAGTTCGGCGACCTGGCGAGCGGTGACCCCCCAACTGTCGAAGAGATACCGAGTGGTGGCACCGGACCTGCCAGGGCATGGTAAATCCGCCAAACCGCGTGGTGACTACTCGCTCGGCGCGTTCGCGGTATGGCTGCGTGATCTTCTCGACGAACTCGGCATCACCCGGGTGACGGTTGTCGGTCATTCGCTCGGCGGCGGTGTGGCCATGCAGTTCGCCTATCAGCACCCCGGCTACTGCCAGCGACTGATTCTCATCAACAGCGGCGGCCTGGGGCCCGACGTGGCCCGGACACTGCGGATCCTCTCGGCACCCGGAGCAGAGTTCGTTCTGCCACTGATCGCGCCAAAGCCGGTGTTGAACCTCGGCAATAAGCTGCGATCGTGGTTCGCCTCGGCAGGAATCCAGTCACCGCGCGGCGGCGAATTATGGAATGCTTACGCATCGCTATCGGATCGGCAGACGCAGCAAGCGTTCCTGCGGACGCTACGGGCAGTAGTCGACTATCGCGGGCAGGCGGTAAGCGCTCTGAATCGGCTGGATGACCTCCCCCCCGATCTACCGACGATGGCGATCTGGGGTGACCAAGACCGGATCATTCCCGTCGAGCATGGTTACGCGGTGTATGCAGCCCGGCCGGGCATTCGGTTGGAAGTGCTGCCCGGTGTCGGGCACTTCCCTCAGGTGGAGTGCCCAACTGAGGTGGTGGACCTTATCGAGGACTTCATCAGCACTACCGATCACAGATCGATCCTCGACAGACTGCAGCGAACGCGGAAGACTGACCCAACTCACCATGACCCGCGCCACTAGTCGGTAGCCGACGACCTACCACCCGACGAGTTGCCCACGCCGTCGGTGCGGGAACGTAGTCGCAGTGCACGTCCAGGACAGACGTAAAACCGTTGTGTACCAACAACTTCGACACCTGCATGACATGCAGCCCGGACGACACGGGGTTCGGTTGATATGGCCGACGCACAGGTCGCCGATTTTCGTAGATGGGGTCGGCATTCGTCTTCGCCATGCGTCCGTTGCTTCCCCCCACCCGGCTGGTGCAACGGTTTCCCTCCGTCGTATGTGGCGCCTTGACGTGGTTTCGGGCCCCCTGCGCCGAGCGGGTTCTGCGTCTCGGCGGTCAGGGAGGGTTTCGCAACGTGACTGGTTTCAACTCGGCAGCGATCTGGTGTGCGTAGCAAGGCTGCTTCCGGCCACGTATCACCAGCCCGCGCTGCCTCTGGGAGACTGGCGGGATGGCTTCCGGTGATTCCCCTGGGCAGAAGGCCGAACTGACTTTGCGCAGCCTGGGCGCCGCCAGTACGGTGACGGGCTCCAAACATCTTCTAGAAAGCGGCGGCAAGCGAATCCTGGTGGATTGCGGGCTTTTTCAGGGTGTGAAGAATCTTCGCGAATTGAACTGGGCACCACTTGCGGTCGACCCCTCGAGTATCGACGCAGTCATCGTCACCCACGCCCACCTCGATCACACCGGCTATTTGCCCCGGTTGGTACGCGACGGCTTTTGTGGGCCGATCGTGTCCACCGAAGCGACCGCCGCTGTCGCCGAGATCATCCTGCGTGACAGCGCCATGCTTCAGGAGCGAGACGCGGCGTTCCTCAACAAGCACAAGGCGACTAAACATCACCCCGCCTTGCCGCTGTATGACACTGAGGACGCCCAGCGAGCCCTCGAATTGTTCGACACCGGTCCGTTCGGGCATCAGTTCGCGATACCGGACGCAGGGCCGGTGGTGATGTTCCGACGGGCCGGACACATTCTCGGGGCAGCGACCGTCGACCTGCTCTGGCACGACCGCCGCATTGTCTTCACCGGCGATCTGGGCCGCTACCACGATCCCGTGATGCTCGACCCGGAGCCGGTGCCGGCCGCGGACTACCTGGTAATGGAGTCGACCTACGGCGACCGTCTGCACGAGCGTGCCGATCCCGCCGACGCCCTCGCCGAAATCATCGGTGCGACGGTGGATCGCGGCGGCACCGTGGTGATTCCGGCGTTCGCCGTGGGCCGGGCTCAGGCGCTGCTCTACTACCTATGGGAGTTGCGCTCCGCCGGACGACTACCGGACGTCCCGGTCTACCTGGACAGTCCGATGGCGATCAACGCCAGCGACCTGCTGCGCACCCATTGGCGTGACCACCGCCTGCCGCCCGAGGTCTACGAGAGCATGTGCGCCATGGCGACGTACACCCGGGAGGCCGAGCAGTCCATGAAGATTTCGGCCAGCCGCGAGCCCAAAGTGGTGATCTCGGCCAGCGGCATGGCCACCGGCGGCCGAATCCTGCACCACCTCAAGGCATTCGCTCCGGATCCGCGCAACACGATCATGATGACCGGCTATCAGGTGCCGGGTACCCGCGGCCGATCCATCGCCGCCGGCGAACGATACGTCAAGATCCACGGTGAGTGGATCTCAATCAATGCGCAGGTCGCTAATCTGCAGATGCTGTCTGCGCACGCCGACGCCGACGAACTCATCCGCTGGGCCTCCGGCATCGCCGCGCCACCGCGAGAGGTGTTCGTCGTCCACGGGGAACCCCAGGCAGCGGACACCTTGCGCAGGCGTCTGGACCGTGAACTCGGCTGGCGGGCAACGGTCCCCAGGCCGAATCAGCTGTTCAGTTTGTGACGCGCGTGGTGGGCAGGGCCCGCAACAAGCGACACCGCCACACCCCGCGTGGGGACCGTCCACGCACCTGAAGGAGAGTTAGATCACGCGGTCTTCTGTCGTCTTACCGTCTGCTAGGTGGTGCCGGCGATGATCTTCTGGATCAGCGTTGCCGTATGTGCAGCCTTGACGTTGTACTGCGCCAGCGCGATCTTGCCGTCCCCGTCGACGACGAACGTCGACCGGATCACGCCCTGAACGGTCTTGCCGTACATCTTCTTCTCGCCGTATGCGCCCCAAGCCGTCAGCACCTTGCGGTCGGGATCTGACAGCAGCGGGAAGGTGAGTTGTTCGGCGTTGCGGAACTTAGCAAGCTTGGCGGGCTTGTCAGGGGAGATGCCGACCACGTCGAGGCCAGCTTTGTTGAGCTCGCGCAGGTTGTCTCGGAAGTCGCAGGCTTGCTTCGTGCAGCCGGGGGTCGACGCGGCGGGGTAGAAGTAGACGATCAGCTTGCGGCCGCGGTAGTCGGCCAGCGACACAGTGTTTCCGTCGGCATCGTCGAGGCTGAACGCCGGCGCCTTGGCGCCCACTTCGAGTCGCGTCGTCGCGGTCATGGTGTCCCTTCCTCGCCACCGGTGCACTGATTCGTGCTCGGGCTGCTCTAGGGTAGTGCGGCAAGGTAGCAACCTTCACGCGCGGAGGACATTGTGGTGGACCGGGACCCCGAAGAGATCAAGGCCGAGATCGACCGCACCCGCGAGCAGCTGGCTGTTACCGTCGACACGCTGACCGAGCGGGCCCACCCGCGCCGTCTGGCCAACGACCTCAAAGTTGCCGTCATCACGTTCGTCAAGAAACCGCCCGTGACGTTCGCGTTGATCGGGGCCGGTGCGCTGACGGTGGTGGTTGTTATTTACCGGATCCGCAACCGCTGACGACGACGCTGCTACTCGGCTTGGCTCGCGCGGCGACGCCACCAGCCGCCGAAAAGAATGGCACGGAAGGGCGGGGTGCCCACGCGACCCAGCCGGTTGCATGAGTGAACTGTCGTAGGCATCTGCGTATACCGGCGGGATGGTTGCTCAGCAATGACAGAGGCATCGTGTGACGCGGTCGGCTTCGGGCCCTCGGGGCGGCTTGCGGACACGGCGTCTCCGCTTCGCCTGACCGGTAATTGCGCATCAGTCGTCACGTCAGCAAAGCCTTATCAGCAGGCCTACAGGCTGAAGCCCCCACAAGTAGGCAAATTATCATCAATAGCCCAAATTGCAACTGTTGCTTTCGCTGGCAAACAATCAAAGGCGATTTCCGAAATGGTGCGCCAGCCGAGGTGGCAGACCGGCCGGGCCCGGAGGGGATACATTTCTGGCATGGCTGAGGCGGTGACGGCGGAGGCGCCCGCACTCGCCGCCCCTCGGATATTGCGGCAGAACTGGCTCGATCTGGCGTTTCTGGATTGGGCTGTTGCGCCGGCCCGCATCGCGCACCTCTATCCGGCCGGGACCGAGCCCGACGTGTTCGAAGGCCGCAGCTATGTGGGCATGGTCCCGTTCCGGATGGACAACACCGGGCCGGCCCATGGTCCGGTGTTGCTCCGGAGCTTTCTGGAGACGAACGTGCGGCTGTATTCGGTCGACGGCACTGGACGCCGCGGCGTCGTATTCCTCAGCCTTGACGCCAACCGGCTTGGCGTGGTCGCCGCGGCGCGCGCCGTGTTCGGGCTGCCCTACCGATGGGCGCGGATGAGCTACGTCCGCGACGGAGCGCGGCGTGCTTACACGTCGACTCTGCGCTGGCCCGGTGTCACAGCGGCAAGCATGCTCGAGGTGACAGTCGGCGATGGCATGAAACTCGGCCCGCTCGAGCATTTCCTCACTGCGCGCTGGGGACTGCACGTCGCACGCGCGGGACGCACGTGGTATCTGCCCAATGACCACCCCGCGTGGACGCTGCGGACGGCCGAACTGACCGGTTTCCGTGACGACGGTCTGCTGGCATCTGTGGGGCTCGGCGACCTCGGCGGGCGGCCACCGGACCATGTGGCGTTCAGTGACGGCGTCCCGGCGCGGTTCGCGTTGCCGGTGCTGGCGACGACGCCGCGGCGGCCTTGGGATAGCCCAGGCGGTCAGCCGAGACGCTGGTTCGGCTCGAAGGCCCCGGTACCGATCGCCGCATGGACAGGTGGACGACGGCGATCGACTGAAGGACCGCCTCGCGCTGCCCGTTAGCGCGTTCGGCATTTGAAGACCGGGTTAACACATACACCGCGGCGGTCAGTGGTACTTCCCTAAGCGGGTCCGATCGGGCACGGCGAAAACAATGACAGCCCCGGGGCTTTCGGCCCGGGGCTGTCATTGTTTACCTATTTACTCGGCGCTCCGTCGCTGCTCGTGGAACTGCTCGTGGAACTGGTGGTCCCCGCAGCCGGCTTGCCGGCGTTGGTGACAGCCGACCTGACGCCTTCGACGGCATTCTTGACTGTCGTTCGCACGTCGCTCACCGCGTTCTGCAATGGCCGTTGCGGATTCGTACCCGAGCTCCGTGCCGGCGTGCTGCTCTGCGAACCCGTCGCGGAGTTTCCGTTCTGGGTGAGCACATTCAGCCGCGGTCCTTGGTTGGATGACAGTTGTTCCTGCACGGACGACAACTGGTCCTGCACCGCTTGCTGCACCTGGTACGGCTGTGGCAGGTTCCCCTGCGGCAGCGACCGGAGCGCCTGCGTCACCTCTTGATTCACCTTCGGCGGCAGAGTGCCCTGGGCCAGCTGGGAAGCGGGTTCGGCGACCTGGGGAACGGCGTCGATGACCGGCTTGCCTGCCGTGGTCACCACAGTCGACGTGGCGTTGCCCGCGCCGGTGCTCACCGCCGTGATCGCATTACCCGGGACATCGAGCAGCTTCTTCAGATTGGGATCCAGTGGAGTGTTGGGCGAGATCCCCGACGTAAGCAGCGTCGCGATCTGCTCTAGTTCCTGGCCGGTCTCAGTCCCAATGCCCTTGCCCAGCAGGGTGATGAAGTCGCCCGGCACGTACAGCAGACCCTGAGGTGTCAGAGGCGCCTTCGAACCGAATGGCGTGTAGAGATGCATCTGGTCGAGAGTGCGGCTATAGGTGCCGTCCGGATTTCGGACCACGTCGGTGTAGCCGAGGTCGACCAGCATCTTCAGCGCCGGCTCGATGGCGTCGGCGACCGGGTTGTTGATGTCTTGGCCCGCCACCAGACTCAGCAGCTGAGTCGGAAGCCGCAGCGGTGCCAGGAGCGGCAACTGGTTTGGCGCGTAGGTCAGGTAGATCGACCCTGCATCGGGCTGGCCTGTCGGCACGACGTAGGCCTTCACCACGGTCCCTTCCGGGGCAGTGCCGGGATTCGCCGGATCGATCCCCGTGAGCAGGTTGGTCAGGAAGATCGATGACGCAACCGAATTCGCCCACGAGACCGGGTTCGCCGTCGCCGGGGCATCGGAAAGCAGGTCGTACTCCCATGTGGCGTCCGCCTTCAAGGTGAGGACGATCGGCTTGCCGTCGGCAGCCTCCAGCGCGGCCACCAACTTCTCGAGGTCCGCGGTCGTCATTCCGCTGGTGTCGCCATTCAGTAGCTTCGCCACCAGCTCGGGGTCGACGCCCTCGGGAAGAACATCTTGCCGCTCAGGAGTTACGGGATTGGCGCCGGTCAATTGTTCGTAGATCGGCGCAAACCGGGCATACAGCCCGCCGTTGGGACGGCCAGGGTTCCGCAGGAGGATGAGCGACATTAACGTCGCGTCGATAACACCGCCAGGCTTCACAACCTCGTAGCCGGGCTGCGCGGTCTGGGCTGGATATGTGAGAGTCGGCAGATCGAGCGGATTATTGGTGTAGTAGACCGTGACCTTTCTCACTTCACCGTTCGGTCCGACGATTTCTATCTCACGCGGTCCGGTCTTCGGCTCACCCACCGTGACAGGGTCATAACCCTCGTGGGTGTTGCCGCTCGCACTGTCGATTAACGCCTGGTAGCCCTGACCGGCCGCGATGGCTCCATTGCCGTACGCGATGATGTTGACGTTCGTCAGGTAGGCGGTCCAGTTCAAGAAGGGCGCCAATGCTCCCCGGTCACCGCTGGCGACGTAGTCGGCGATGCCGAGAACTGGGACCTGGGCCAGGTCCGTGGGATTTACCCATTGGCCCGCGGTCGTCGTGGTGAAGTACCCATCTGTGACCCAGCCGAAGTCGGGGACGGTAACGGTCACGTTCCTGCAAATTCCTAGAACACAAACACGCTGTGTCTCTTGGTGGGAGCCAGTCTGCCCCCACGTGCCGGGGGTGTAGCTGGCGCCGGCCGGGTACTTCACCCAAACCGGTTGGAGGTCCACGGGATCCTGACCCAACGCGACGAGCGGATCCCTGTCGTGGGCTGCCACGGTCGCGTTGTTGATCGCGACCGGATCCATCGGAAGTGTCTGGACAGTTCCAATCGGTAGCCAGCTGGGGAAGCCGACGAAATAGGTTTCCGACGAGGCTGCGTTTGCCATGAAGGGAACTGCGCCCACCGCCACAGCGGTTGCTGCGCTAGCACCCAGCAGAGCCAGCTTCTTTGCCTTGGTACCCCCGAGCCGACGCCTGCGCGCTCGGGCGCTTTCAGTCTTTGCACGGCGGATATGCATTTGTCTCACCTTCGCTGACTAGAACTCTTATGTTGCACTTCCGACGCTAGTCCGACGATCTGGTGTTTGCGGGAGGCATTCGGCCTCACCTCGAGGGACTTTTTGCTCTTTCAACAGTCAACTCTGTAGCAAAGACAGCGGATTGTGCATGCAGGAATTCTGGCAACGAAGCCCGAACGCTCTGCGGCGCCTGGCAGCTAGCAGTACCTTGCGGCAATGTGTGCCGAGTTGCGCAGCTCACGGCGGTAATCGTTGCTGTTCGAGGGCGCCGAGGAGACGAAATCGAAATGGCTCGAAGGGCCCGCGGGGGCCTTGTCCGCCGGACGCGAAGTCCAGGTTTCGCGGTACTCAGGATCCGACTTATGGTCGGCTGAGCAAATCTGCTCGGACGCGCCTCGCGGGACACCTGCATTCTGAACGCTGAAGGGCAAGTTAGCTGAGTGGCAGGAGGCCCCCGGTACGTGTTCAAGCTGGACTCTCTCGGTGAGCTGATCTCAAGCGTGTGGCCTACCGCGTATCGCTCTGGTGCGGAGCTCGTGGGCTTACTTTGATCGCTGCCTTTGCATCACCTCATCGCGGAGGGTATTGAGTCGATTGCTGTCTATGCTCGACGCATTGCGCTTCCGGAGGCGGCAGCCGTTGCTGTGGTCGACGGACCCGCAGACCGAGCGGGACCAAGAGCAGGTGCCATTCGTCGACTATCCATGCTCCAGACACGGCGGTAACTTCGATCGGCTGTTACGGTGTCGGATCGACCGCATGTGATTTGTGCGCCTCGCGCGAGCCACCGCTGGCCGGCCGCACCGCCGGCCCATTGCGGCGCCAGCGGCACGGGCATGAACCGCGGTGACCATTCCCGCTTCAACTGTCGCGGAAGGATCGAGATGACGTTCCCGGCGCGGCCCGTAACGCTGTGTGAGGCGTTTCAACGTACCGCAGCGGTCGACCCCGGTGCGGTGGCGCTTCGAACTCTCGGTAACACGCAGACGATGACGTGGCGCGAATACGCGTCCGAGGTCGGTCGGGTCGCGGCGGGACTCGCCGCGCTCGGTGTCCGACGCGGTGATGCGGTGGCCCTCATGATGGACAACCGAGTTGAGTTCTATTCATACGACGTCGGAGCCCAACACGTAGGCGCCACATCGTTTTCCGTATACAACTCGCTTTCGGCCGAGCAATTGGCTGACGTGCTGGACCAGTCAGGCGCTCGCATCCTGATCTGCGAAGAAAAATATGTCGAACGGATAATGGCCAGTGGCGCCGAGGTGAAGCACATAGTGTGTATCGACGGCGCGCCGGCCGGCTGTATCTCGGCGGCCGAGCTGTTGGCGGCCGACAATGACGATTTCGACTTCGAGGCGGCATGGCGGGCGGTGCGCGCCGACGACGTCGCCACCCTCATCTTCACCTCGGGCACCACGGGCGACCCGAAGTGCGTCGAGATCACGCACGCCAATTTGCTTTTCGAGGCCTTCGCGCTGGACGAGGTACTCGGTGTTCAATTCGGTGACCACGCCGTGTCGTTTCTCCCGTCGGCCCACGTCGCCGACCGCATGTCCGCCCTGTATGTGCAGGAAGTGTTCGGCGCCCAGGTCACCACCGTGTCCGACCCCAACATGATTTTGGCCGCGCTCGCCGAGGTACGGCCTACGATTTGGGCCGCGGTGTCGAGGGTATGGGAAATGCTGAAGGCACAGATCGAATGTGCGGCGCGCAGCGAGCCCGACGACACGACGCGGCGGGAAGTGAACTGGGCGCTGTCGGTCGCGACTGAATACGGCGCCGCGCTGGCTTCAGGCGGCGAGGTGCCCGAGGACGTTGTAGCCGACCGGCTGACCGCCGACGGCTTGGTTCTGTCGAAGATCCGCGTCGGGCTCGGTCTTGACCGACTGCGTTGGGCGCTGTGCGGTGATGCGGCCATTCCGAAAGAGACCGTCGGATTCTTTGCGGCGCTGGGTGTCCCGATCAGCGAAGTGTGGGGGATGTCGGAGCTGACGTGCGTGGCGGCGGTGTCGAGTCCTCGGGATGCGCGATGCGGAACCGTGGGCAGGCTGTTGCCCGGGCTGGAGGGCAGGCTCGCAGACGATGGCGAATTCTGGGTGCGCGGGCCGCTGCTGATGAAGGGCTATCGCAACGATCCGGCTAAAACGGCGGAGGTCATCGATAGAGACGGCTGGCTGCATACCGGGGACATCGTGCGACGCGACGAGGACGGCTTCCTGCGCATAGTCGGCCGCAAGACCGAGCTCGTCGCCAACGCGGCGGGCCAGAAGATGTCGCCGGCGCAGATCGAGAACACCATCAAGGCGGCGTGCGCGCTGATCGGCGCTATCGCCGTGATCGGGGACGGCCGCCCGTACAACACCGCGTTGATCGTCCTGGACCAGCACGCGGCTGGACGGTGCGCGACTTGCCGCTCGGCTCCCGCGCCTGCCATTGCGGACCTGGCCGCCGACCCGTTGCTGATCGAGCAGGTGGCAGGGGGCGTGGCAGCGGGAAACGCGAATCTTCTACCGGCCGAACGGGTCAAGCGGTTTCGCATACTGCCGACATACTGGGAGCCTGGTGGGGACGAGCTGACGCTCACCTTCAAGCTGAGGCGCGGGCCGATCAGCCGGAAGTACAACGCTGAAATCGATGAGATGTATGAATCCGAGCCGGCTTCGTCAGTGCACGAGCCGAGCGGGCAAGCGTGGGTGGCGCAAACCGCACAATCAGCCAACGGATTCCGGCCCTAGGCGACGCGGCTGCTGTCTCGCCTGGTTGCTCCAGAAGGCGCAACCGGGGCTCCCTGGCGGTGATTGGTGTGGGTTCGTATGACGCCAGGCGTCTTCTTCAAATCTCGACGGGCGCGGCGAAAGTCGCTTGGGCACAGCGCATCTGCGATGCAAACGAGGTATCAGCCCGGGCGGTGCGCCGAACGTCCGCCTTCACGGCGTGACCTCTGCCGCGTACGTGGTTCACCGCCTGCGTGATGCGCGCAACCGCAATCGCATGGATCGTCGTCGGGAACTTCTCGGCATATACTCCGTGCGGCTGCCGGGTCGTTCCTGCCGGCCTGAACTTTCTGGTCGTGGCTGGTGATCATCGAGGCCGATCCTGTCCGGGAGAAGTGTTGTCACCGTGATCCAACATATACCCATGGGGGTATATTCCGGGTCGAGATCGATTGCGGTCGGGATGGGAGATCTCGCGCAAAGCGAGGTGGAGACGGGATTCGAACCCGTGTACCCGGCTTTGCAGGCCGTTGCCTCGCCACTCGGCCACTCCACCGCTCGACAGGTCTGGCCTGTCAGGCAAGAGCGAGGAAAAGCTTCTCGAGCTCGTCCTCGGTCATCGGGTTGTCACCTTTCTCGCTTGTGCCCGTGGCGCATTCGCGCAACCCGGTTGCGACAATCTTGAATCCCGCACGATCCAGCGCCCGCGAAACCGCAGCAAGCTGGGTGACGATGTCCTTGCAGTCGCGGCCCTGCTCGATCATGGAGATTACGCCGGCCAATTGTCCCTGTGCGCGCCGCAGCCGATTCAGCACTGCGGCAACGCTGTGTTCATCGCCGACCATCATGTGCCCCTTTCCTAGTTGCACTGTCATCTTACCCCCAGGGGTATAGGGATCGCGTTATGTTCCTGCCATGCCCACGTGCCGGCCAGCGACCAGCCGGCGTACGGGGCAGTGGGTGGTGCGGGTGCACGCCAGGTAGAAGCCCGCTGCGACCAAAGTCAGGCCGGCCGCGGCCGCACCGACGGTCAGGGTGGTCTCTTCGGCCAGGATCACCGAAGCCATCAGCAGAACGAACCAACCGAAGAGTCGTCGTAGCGCATTCGGATCTACCAGCGAGACAAGGCGTCCGCCGAAGATGGCGCCGACGATCGCGGCACCGCTGACCATGGCGGCTAGCCGCCAGTCGATGTGCTCGGTGGTCAGGTGGCCGGCTAGGCCGGCGAAGGATTGCATTGCGATTACGACGAGTGACGTGCCGACCGCAGCGGGCATCGGCAAGCCGCCGAGAATGGCGAGCGCGGGCACCAGCAGGAAGCCTCCGCCGGCGCCGACGAGGCCACTCACGACGCCGACGCCGAGTCCCAGCGCCGCGGTCTTGACTAACGGCAGCTTGTGGTCGGCATCGGGTCCGGCAGTTGCGTTGCGCCCGCGCAGCATCGCTATCGCTGCGGCGATCATGATCACCGCGAACGAGACCATCAGAATGGTTCCCGGGACGTGCCCGGCCAGCCGTCCGCCGCCGTAGGCACCGGCCATGGCGGCCGCGCCGAAGAACGCCGCGATGCACCATTGCACTCGACCCGCCCGTGCGTGCGTGACCGATCCGACCGCGCTGGTGACGCCGACCACCAGCAATGACATCGCGATCGCCTGCTTGGGCTCCATTCCTGCCACATACGCCAGCAGCGGCACCATCAAGATTGACCCGCCGCCACCGAGCAGTCCCAGCGAGATGCCGACCAACGCCGCCAGCACAACGGTCAATGCGGTCATCGCAATCAGCTCGCCATCGCTCGCTCGGCCGGGCATCCGGTCAATTCCGCGACGACATCCTGGAGGTCACAGCCGGCCGCGCGGTTATAGGGCAGACGCGCCAGCATCGATCCCATCGCGCAACTGTTCGTCAAAGCCGCAACCGTCAATCCGCCACCCATTGCGGCCGCGAGCCACTTGGCCTTCGGCACGGCGATGCTGACGAGGATGCTCAGCAAGACGGTCGAGCCGGCGACGAGGCGAACCTGCCGTTCCAGGTCCCAGCGCTGCGCACCACGGATGACCGTGTGACCGGTTGCCTCCCACGCGACGATCCCGCCGTCTAGGACATGGACGTTGAGTAGGCCCACTTGGCGCAGCGTGTCTTCGGCTTGGGCGGCCCGCTGCCCGGAGCGACACACCAGCACGACGTCCTGATCGAGGTGCCCGACGATCTCTTCGCGGTGTTCCCGCAGAAGGTCCAGCGGAACGTTGTAAGAGCCGGCGATGTGCGAGGTCTCGAACTCCGCCGGGGTTCGCACGTCGAGGATGCGTGGCGGCGCAGAGGAGCCCAGCAGCTCCTGCAGGCCTGCGGGATCAATCGTCGCGGCAACCGATGTGGTCATGACGCTCCTTTTCGAATGGGCTGGTTGGACCCTTGACACTAATACCTCAGGGGGTATAGTAGTGATAGTACACATACCCCCCATGGTATAGCAATCGAGCGTCGGGGAATATACCCCATAGGGTATGCGCTGTATGTGCCAGTGACCCGGACGAAAGGACAACGGCAATGAAGTTCATCCAGTACTACCTGGACTGTCTGTCGCATGCCTCCTACCTGATCGGCGACGAGACGACAGGACGAGCCGTTGTGGTCGACCCGCAGCGTGACGTGGCCGAATACCTTGCCGACGCCAAGGAACTGGGCTTCACCATCGAACTCGTGATCGAGACGCACTTCCACGCCGACTTCCTGTCCGGCCATCTCGAACTGGCCAAAGCGACAGGGGCGAAAATCGTCTACTCATCGGTGGCTCAGCCCGAGTTCGACTACATGGGTGTCGACGACGGCCAGCGCTATTCCCTGGGCGACGTGACGCTGGAATTCCGGCATACCCCCGGGCATACGCCCGAGTCGCTGTCGATCGTCGTCTACGAACACGCCAACGATGAGGTTCCGTACGGAGTTCTGACCGGCGACACGCTGTTCATCGGCGACGTGGGCCGTCCGGACCTGCTGGCGTCGATCGGCTTCACGCGAGATGAGCTCGCCGACATGCTTTATGACTCGCTTCACCACAAGTTGATGACGCTGCCGGACGCGACCCGGGTTTACCCGGCCCACGGTGCGGGGTCGGCTTGCGGCAAGAACCTCTCGACCGATCTCTGGTCGACCATGAGGGACCAGAAGGCGACCAACTATGCGCTGCGGGCGCCCGACAAGCGGACCTTCATCGAGGTGGTGACCGAGGGACAGCCGCCTGCCCCCGGCTATTTCGTCTACGACGCGATACTCAACCGCAAGCAGCGTGAGCTTCTCGACGAAACCGCGATGCCGCCGGCCATGACGTACGAGCAGGTGCTCGACGCGCTTGATGATGGTGCCATGCTCGTCGACGGGCGCAGCCCCGAGGAGTTCGCACTAGGCCACCTGCGGCAGGCGATCAACGTCGGGCTGGAAGGGCGCTACGCCCCGTTCGCAGGTTCGGTCCTGCCGCCCGATGTCGATATCGTGCTGTTCACCGAGCCCGGTCATGAGCTCGAGGGCAAGAACCGGTTGGCGCGCATCGGATTCGACCGGGTCATCGGGTATCTCGACGAGCCCGAAAGGGTGATGTTCGAGCACCAGGACGACGTTCAGCACGCATCGCGACTGACGGCGAAGGCCTTCGGCGATCGGGCGGCGCAGATCGCCGACCTGCAGATCGTCGACGTGCGTAACCCAGGGGAGGCCGCCGACGGCATGATCCCGAATGCGATCAACATCCCCGTCGGCGAGCTTCCGAGCCGCCTCGGCGAACTCGATCCCAACCGACCCACCGTCGTGTACTGCGCCGGCGGGTACCGCTCGTCCGTCGCGGCGAGCCTGTTGAGGCAACGCGGTTTCGCCGACGTGAGCGACATCCTTGGCGGCTACACCGCGTGGGATGAAGCTACCCAGAACGCGTGACCGGAGCGAGGAAGAGGAACACATGAGCACCGCCAAACACCAGATCCTCATTGTCGGGGGCGGCACGGCTGGCATCACCGTCGCGGCCCGCCTGCTGCGCAAGGGGTTTACCGACGTTGCCGTCATCGAGCCGTCGGACAAGCACTATTACCATCCGCTCTGGACCCTGGTCGGTGCCGGCCAAGCCAAGGCGGCCGCGACCGAGCGCCCTGAATCCTCGGTAATGCCAAAGGGTGCGACGTGGATAAAGAACTTCGCGGAGGTTGTCGAGCCCCACAACAACACGCTCACATGCGCTGACGGCGCGACCTACGAGTACGACGTGCTCGTCGTCTGCCCCGGCATCCAGCTCGACTGGGATCGCACTCATGGACTTGAGGGAACGCTGGGAACAAACGGCGTGTCGTCGAACTACCGGTTCGACCTCGCTCCCCGCACATGGGATTTCATTCGCGGTCTGCGTTCGGGCACTGCCGTTTTCACCATGCCGTCCGGGCCGATCAAGTGCGCGGGGGCGCCGCAGAAGATCGCGTACCTGGCGGCCGACCACTGGCGGAAGGAAGGCGTGCTTCGCGACATCGACGTCCATCTCGTCGTGCCGACTCCGCGGCTGTTCGGGATCCCGGCAATTGCCGACAGCCTGGAGGCGGTCGCCGCCGAGTACGGGATCACCGTGCACACCAACTCGGAGATGACTGCCGTCGACTCTCAGGCCCGCAAGATTACGGTCACCAGCGTCGCCCAAGGTGGAACCGACAGCATGCTCTCCTACGACCTGTTGCACGCGGTGCCGCACCAGTCGGCGCCGGACTGGATCAAGACGAGCCCGCTTTCCGCCGGCGATGCCAACGGCTATGTGGAGATCGATAAGCACACGATGCAGCACGTGCGGTATCCCAACGTGTTCAGTCTTGGCGACGCCGGGTCGTCGCCCAACTCCAAGACGGGCGCAGCGATTCGAAAGCAGGCTCCGGTGGTTGTCGATAACATCGATGCCTATCTGAAAGGCCAACCGCTGCAGGCTCGCTACGAGGGTTACGCGTCATGTCCGATCGTCACGTCGTCGCACTCGATGCTGATGGCCGAATTCGACTACGACATGAACGTGCGGCCGACCTTCCCGCTGCTCGACCCCACGAAGCCGCACCGGTCGTACTGGTATCTGAAGAAGTACGGCCTGCCGTTCATGTACTGGAACTTGATGCTCAAAGGGCTCGCTTAAACCCAGCGTCGTTGATAGCGAACGCATTTGAGCGGAGAGATTGAGGAACACCAAGAGAACGACCGAGTCAGCGTCCAGATCGTCGCAAGCATGGCGCGGCAGCGCGATGCCAGGATTTTAGGAGGAATCATGTGTTATGCAGCACGGTGCTCCAAGTGCGGAAAGACCGGCTGGGGCGGCTGTGGCCACCATGTTGACGATGTGATGGCTTCGGTGCCCGCAGGCCAACGCTGCACTTGCAGTGAGCCAACCCATGCATCACAAAGGGTCGAAGAGTCCCGGCCGTTGTTCCGCCGGTGGCGGTAGCTGTCTACCGCAGTCCGACCTGACGTAGCGATCGCGCGATCCGCCCCGTCGCCCAAAGACCATACAGCGCCGCTCTTTTGGACACCAGGCCGGAGACCGGCGCGAGGACCACGTGACGCAGGCCCGCATCACCGAATGCGCGTAGTCTAGCCACGACTTGCTGCGGAGTACCCCACAGCAGGGGGCCCTCGGTCATCAGGCTGGCCGGCACGGCGGCGATCGCCTCGTCGATTGCTTGGCGGTCGTATTGGCCCGGCACGAAGTCAACGAGCGCGTTGAAGTGTTCCCCGAACGGGTGCACCGTTCCGGCTTGCCGCCACAGATCGGCGGGGGCCATCAGTCCTAGCGCGCGGATGACCTTTGTGTCGAGCATGGCCCGTGCTTCCTCCTCAGAGGCGCCGACCACCATGAAGCGATGCAGCGCCGGGGTAATGGAGGCCGCGTCTCGCCCTGCTTCGGTGGCTGCGGCTCGTATTGTCGCCAGCCTGGCGGCATACTCTTGCGACGACACGATCGTGGTCGGGTACCAGCCGTCGCCGTAGCGCCCGGCGAGCCGCAGCATGCGCGGGCCGTGGCCGGCGACCCAGATCTCAGGCATCCTGCCGCTGGGTGGTTTGAGGTCCATCGTCGCTTGGTCAAGCTGGAAGTGCTTGCCGGAGAACGTGATCGGTCCGTGTGCTGACAGGCACTGGCGGATGATCTGCAGGGCTTCCTCGAGGCGGCTGACCGGTTGAGACGAGTCCAGACCGTAAGAGTCAAGGTTCATCCGCTCGCCGGCGCCGATACCCAGAATCGGTGCGCGTCTGGTGAGGTGGGACAGCGTCATCACTGCCTGTGCGATGAGAACGGGATGGCGACGTATCGGTTCGGTCACCCCGACGCCCAGGCGCAGTCGCCCGACACGTGATGCGAGATAACCGAACAGAACCTGATAGTCGAAGAACTCGTGCGACGTGGGCCGTCGCTTGGCGAGCCAGGTCAGGTCGCTGTCCCATATGACATTGGGGAAGACGTTCTGGAAGTGATCGATGACCATCAGCGAGTCCAGTTGCATTGCCCGCGCCCCAAACACGAACGCGCGCAGAGCGCTTAGTGGCGGCTGCGTTCCGATCTGGAGCCCCACCGAAACTCGCGGACGATCGATCATGTCGCCGATCGATCCTTCCATCGAGCACTGTCGCAGGATTCTGCCCGGTGACGCGCGGCGACTGCTTTGTAGATCTCAAACCAGGCGACAGCGAACAAACCGGCGCCAAGAGCGACCGACCATTCGGTGATAGTGATGGCACCGAAGTTGAATGCGTGCCGCAATCCTGGAACTGTCAGCAGCAACACAAGAAGCAGCACAGTGCCGCCCAGTATCCACTTCAGTGTCGGGTTCCGCCGCTGTTGGAACGTTCGCCAGACCGGCAGCCGCCATGAGCGATTCACCAGGATCAGCGCCAGATTGCCGACAACCAGTGCGGCGAAGGTGACCGATCGTACGACGTCGTCGCTGCGGCCGCTGAGCACCGCCCACAGGTATACCGCCGCAATGGCGGCAAGCGCCGAGAGTCCCTGCAATGCTGCGACACCCAATACCCGGGTGCCGAACATCGGCTCGTGCAGTCCGCGAGGTGGCGACTCCATGATCTTCGGATCAATCTGTTCGGCCTCGAAGACCACTGAGCATGCGGGGTCGATGATGAGTTCCAGGAACGCGATTTGGACGGGCAGCAAGACAAGCGGCCATCCCGATACGAAAACCGGGATCAGTGACATGCCGACGATCGGCAGATGTACGGCGATCACGTACGACATCGCTTTGCGAAGATTGTCGAAGATGCCGCGGCCCTGGCGCACTCCTCCCACGATCGAGGTGAAGTCGTCGTCCGTGATGACCAAAGCGGCCGATTCGCGAGCGACGTCGGTACCGTGCGCTCCCATCGCGATGCCGATATCGGCCGCGCGCAGGGCCGGGGCGTCGTTGACGCCGTCGCCGGTCATCCCGACGACTTCTCCGTTGCGCTGCAGCGCCCGGACGAGCTGAAGTTTCTGCTCGGGAACCATCCGCGCGAACACGCTCACCGAGCGAATGCGCTCGGCCAGTTCGTCCTCCGACATCGCATCGAGTTCGGCGCCGGTGATACATCCGCCCGCGTGGTCAAGGCCGATCTCCCGCGCGATCGCCAAGGCGGTTCCGGGGTAGTCACCGGTGATCATGATCGTGCGTATCGCGGCATCTCGGCATTGCGCCACGGCCTCGGCCACGCCGGGTCGCACCGGGTCGTGCAAGCCCACCAGCCCTAGGAATTCGAAGTCGAAGTCGTGTTGCTCGGCAGGTAGAGCGCTTGCGAGGTCGAACGTTGCGCAAGCCACGCCCAGCACCCGCTGGCCGTCGGCGGTAACGTGTTCAACTTGGGCAGTCAGCGCGGAGAGCTGTCCGGCATCGAAGTGGCAGAGGTCGGCTATGGCCTCGGGCGCTCCCTTGGCCGCAATCACGTACTTGCCGCCGTCGGGAGAACGCCACAGATGCGAGAGGGCCAAAAGCTTTTCGGACAGCGGATACTCACGGACCAGCACCCAGTCGTCATGGGTGTGCTCAGTGCCCGATAAGTATTTTTCACCAAGTTCTCTGAATGCCTTGTCCATTGGGTCGAACGGGTCGATTGGGGAGGCCAGTACCGCGAATTCCGCGATGGTGTGAAACGTTTCCGGTAGCGGTTGATCTTCACAGGTGAACGATTCTCCGTCGACGATGAGCTGGCGCACCGTCATTCTGTTAAGCGTCAGTGTGCCGGTCTTGTCCACGCAGAGCACAGTGGCCGATCCGAGCGTCTCGACCACCGGAGGACGCCGGGTGAGCACATGTTTTTGGGACATGCGCCATGCCCCCAAAGCCATGAAAACGGTCAGCACCACCGGAAACTCTTCGGGCAGCAATGCCATAGCGGTCGCGATACCCGCGAGCACCCCGGGAAGCCAGTGGCCACGCGTAAGTCCGTAGACGATGACGACCAACACTGCCGCGGCAATCCCGATTACAGCGAGAATCTTTACCAGCCGGTCGATCTCGCGCTGCAGCGGTGTTCGTTCGGACTCGATGCTGCTTAGCGCTGTGCCGATCTTTCCCAGTTGTGTGCCCGCACCGGTTTCCTTGGCGACGGCCATGCCGTGCCCTTTGACTACGAGGGTGCCCGAAAAGATCCAAGGGGTCGCATCCCCGCCGGGCCGGCCCATTCCCGTTGCCAGCGCAGACGGTGTTATCGATGTCTTGCGTACAGGGACCGACTCGCCCGTCAACGCCGACTCGTCCACCGAGAAGTTCGCGCAGTCCACTAAGGCGGCGTCGGCGGGAACCCGATCGCCTTCGGCCAGCAAGAGCAGGTCGCCGCGCACCACATCTCGTCCCGCGACGCGCATCTGCGTCCCGTCACGCACCACCAGCGCCCGGGGGGATGACAAGTCGCGTAACGCGGCCAGCGCCCTCTCGGTCTTGTGCTGCTGATAGATCGAGATCGCGATGACAACGACAACGAAGGCCATCAACAAGGCGCCGTCCAGGGGCTCGGACAGCAGAAAGTTGACCATGCCGGCGCCGAGCAGGAGCAGCAGCATGGGCTGGCGAACGACGTCCCAGGTTTCCTGGGCAAGATTGCGCCGCTTGGCGGTCGGAAGTTCGTTTGGACCGTCGGTCGCGAGCTGACGCGCGGCCTGCGCTGACGTCAGCCCGGCAACGGCGGTTTCAACCTCTATCGACAACTCGAGCCCGGGACGGCGGTCGTCATTGTGGGGGCTGCAGCACCGCGCGGAGCTCTGGGGGGAGGTGCGCGAGGGCCTTATCGACTTGGGCGGCTGGCAAGTGACGCAGCGCGGCGGCGGTGGTCACCGCGGCTGCCTTGCCGACATCGTCAGGCGCAATGGTGGCCTCGCGGGCCACGTCGCGGATCCACACGTGCGCGATTTGCATCGCATGGTCGAGGGCCGACACCCTCGTAGCGGTGGACATGAATACCTCCTCGAAAAGCCGACGGTCTGAAAGTCAACCGCCACCGAATGCGTCGTGGTAGAGCCGAAAGTCCCGGGCAGGCGACGTCCTGGAAGGCTACGTCGACGCGTCTAGGTGTAAACCGCGAACGCGATTTCCGCAGTGCCAGCCCCGGACGGCCGAAAACCTTCGTCGGTAGGGGCTTCGGTCTCTAGCAAGTCCGCGCACGTAAGACGAGACTGGCGTAGCACCCTGAGGCACTGAATTAGCGATAGGAAATCTACATGAACCGCGAAGTGTGCAAATTTCTTTCCGGATCGTTCGCCGGGCTAGCCTATGTGCATGCCGCTTATGCCGTAGCTACATCTCGCGGCATCATCAACGAGCCCGTCTTCCTCGGCAGGCGGTGGTTGTGTCGGATACATGTGGACGGAGGCCGCCGCCTACTCTGCTGCCAGTCTGGCCCTCGGATACGTCGGCTGGGCCTCCAAACCTCAACTGCAGCTACAGAAGCCGGCACCGACACCCTTCGCTGGGGAGCGGCAGAGCAAGCGACCCACAACTGTCGGTCGACAAAGTCACACCGCATCCGCTGATTGATGTCGAACAGCCAGGATCAACGCGGCCGCCCTCACCAGCGTAAACGATGAACGCAGCAGCTCCCTTTGGTCTGGCATCGCACGTGAATCGGCTGTCCTATTTTCGGGTGGGATGGGACGCCTATCGAGTGGCTCGCGGAGGACAGGCAGGTGTCGCTCGGCGCCAGCAGCAGCGACTGCGCGACATCGTTGCGCACGCACGCGCTCACTCGCGTTACTACAGCCGTCTGTATAGCGATGTGCCCGAATCGGTTTCGGGCGTCCAGCAACTGCCAGTGGTCACGAAATCCGAGCTGATGAGCCACTTCGACGAGTGGATGACCGATCCCGCGGTGACAAGAGCGAAAGTAGAGACGTTCATCGCCGATCCAGCCAACATTGGACGAGAATTCTTGCAGCGTTACGTGGTGTGTACGACCTCTGGAGCGACCGGGATTCCGGCGATCCTGTTACACGACTACAGCGCTTTGGTCGTCTACAACGTGCTGGGTTATGTCCGTTCACTGCCGGTGGCGTTCCTCTCGCCGCTTCGGGCGTGGGCGCTGGTGCGGGGTCGGGCAAGGCTTGCCGCGGTGTTCGTCACCGGCGGACATTTCCTCGGAAACACCATGCTGGCCCGACGCATCCGAAAAATGCCGTGGCGGGGTAAAACGCAACGGATCTTCTCCGCACTTGCGCCGCTGAACGAACTCGTGGCGGACCTCAACACGTTTCAGCCCGTCGTGCTCGGCGGCTATCCCAGTGCTCTCGAAACTCTGGCCCATGAGCAGCAAGCCGGCAGACTGCACATTCGCCCCGTGCTGATCAGCGCTGCAGGCGAGACCCTCACACCCGAGAAACGTCAGCTGATTGGCGCAGCGTTCGGCTGCCGAGTCGGCAACTACTACGGATCATCCGAAGCCGTCGGTCTGACATACGAATGCGCCAAACAATGTCTGCACGTCAACAGCGACTGGTACATCCTCGAGCCGGTCGATGAATACAACCGCCCGGTTCCGCCCGGACAGCTCTCCTATGGCGTGCTCGTGACCAACCTGGCCAACAAGATTCAACCGATTATCCGCTACCAGATGGGCGATCGAGTCGCCATCGATCCCGCCCAATGTGCCTGCGGAAGCCCGTTCCCACAGATTCACGTCGTCGGGCGGACCGACGACATCCTGACTTTCACCACCCATCGGGGCGAATCGATCCGTGTCCTGCCGCTGGCGATAGCGACGGTGGCCGAGGAAACTCCTGGTGTTGCCAGCTGCCAACTCGTTCAGCGCACACCTTCGAGTCTCGCCGTCCGCTTCAGCGTCGAGACGGGCAGCGAAAAACGAGCGGTCTGGGTGGCACTTCACAGCCGGCTGGCGGCTTTTCTGTCGGCACGAGGCTTAACCGCGGTCACGATCGAGGAGGCCGAGGGACCGCCCTTGTTGCACCCGCACAGCGGAAAATTCCGGCAGGTCTATGCCGAGCCCACAGCACAGCTTCCGCCGACGGATGAACCGGCAGATCCGACGCGCTAAGCCGGACAATGACCGCACGCGCGCTTCACCGGGGGAATTGGAGGCAGTTTGAGGTGACTTTCGCCTCTTACGGCATCCGAACCCACGCGCCGATGCTCACACAGTGAGCAGATCAGGATCTCGCGATCTAACTGCGCTCGCCGAGGCGGCCGCGAAGTCGGGACACCCTGCCGTGCGCCTCGAGCAGGTCGGCCGCGTGTACGGTTCCGGGCCGACAGCCGTCGCCGCGCTGAAGGACGTCGATCTGGAGGTGTGGCCGGGCGAGTTCGTTGTGTTACTCGGGCCGTCCGGCTCGGGTAAAACCACGCTGCTCAATCTGGTCGGTGGTATCGAGGAGCCGACATCAGGGCGAATCCTGGTTGCAGGCAAGGATATTACGTCATTCGGCAGTAAAGAACGCTCGGCGTACCGACGTGACCGGGTCGGGTTCGTGTTCCAGTTCTTCAATCTCGTGCCCACGCTGACGGCGCTGGAGAACGTCGAGGTCATCGCCGAACTCACCGGCAAGGGCGCCGCCCAGCGCAGCCGCGCGGCAC
>JBLNEK010000302.1:0-2947 GCA_050262635.1 Candidatus Sericytochromatia bacterium
GACAACGGCTCGCCCACCGAGCTTGTTCATCGCACACTCCCCCCAAAAGTTTTCGACCCTCTCTGGATAGCAGCATCACATGGATACCTGCAGCCGCCTAGTGGTGTGTCCCACAAATAAGTAGCAGTAATTGGTATGATTTCGGGCATGAGCAAACCTGTGCCTGCATTGACGCTGACCGATGGACAGCGCGAGGTGTTGGAGTCGTTGGCTCGGTCGCAGTCCGGGGCGCATCGGGAAGTGGTGCGGGCCAAGGCGTTACTGATGGCTGTCGACGGTATGCCGAACGCGACGATCGCTGCCACGTTGTCGGTGTCGCGGGGCACGGTGGCGAACTGGCGCGCCCGGTTCGCCGAGGACGGCCTGGTCAAGTTCGGACAAGTCCGTGAGGGGCGGGGCCGCAAGCCCTCGATCCCCGACGCCACCATCGAGAAGATTGTGACGCTGACCAAGGACGACCGCCCGCAGGGCCAGACGCATTGGAGCACACGGACGATGGCCGGGGTTGCCGGGGTGTCGAAGAGCACTGTGCAGCGGACCTGGAAGGAGTTGGGCCTCAAACCGCACCGGGTCGACACGTTCAAGGTGTCCAACGACCCCAGGTTCGAGGACAAGCTCGTCGATGTCGTGGGTCTGTATCTGAACCCGCCGGAGAACGCGATCGTGCTGTGCGCCGACGAGAAGTCCTCGGTGCAGGCTCTCGACCGCACGCAAGCGTCACTGCCGATGACGAAGGGCCGCGGGCAGACGATGACCCACGACTACAAGCGCAACGGCACCACCACCCTGTTCGCGGCGCTGAACGTGTTGACCGGCATGGTGATCGGCCAATGCCTACCCCGGCACCGCCACCAAGAGTTCCTGAAGTTCCTGCGCACGATCGACCGCGAGGTCCCCAAGGGCCTGCAGATCCACCTGATCCTGGACAACTACAGCACCCACAAACACGCCGACGTGCAGCGATGGCTGGACCAGCACTCCCGCTTCCACCTGCACTTCACGCCAACCTCCTCGTCGTGGCTCAACCAGGTCGAACGTTGGTTCCGCGAACTGACCGACAAAGCACTGCGGCGCGGCGCCTTCGGGTCGGTGCCCGACCTGATCGCCGCGATCCAGGAATACATCGACGCCCACAACAAAGACCCCAGACCCTACATGTGGACCGCCACCGCCGAATCGATCCTCGCCAAAGTCGCGCGAGCACGGGCCACCCTCAGCACTGTCAACTAATTACGGGACATACCACTAGTCAGGTCTCCGCGGGCAGCCAGGGCCGACCTTCGGCGAGCATGACGAGGGTGTCGAAGAAGTGCCTACCGTGTTTTGCGGCGGTGGAGAGATAGCTTCGTATGGCGCAGAACTGTTTTGCGCCGGTGAGGGTGCGCAGGCAGCCGGACACCTTCTGCCGCAGTTTGATCATGCGGATGTCGCGTTCGGAGCCGTTGTTGTCGGGCGGTATTCGCCAGTCGGTGGTGAAACGCAGATAGTCGTCTTGCCTTTCGAGCAGGCGCCGGGCAAGGGCGTTGTGCTTCTTCATCAGCTTGTCCGACCGCGCGGCGGTCTCGGTTACGCCGATCTGGGCGGCGGAGCGGTAGAGCCGGATGTGGCTGCTCAACGCGTCGGGATCGATGGTGGCGGTGCCGGTTTCGATGGCCTCGGCCACTAGCTGCTGCATCGCGACCAGCGCGTCGGCGACCTGGCCCGACCAGCACCAGTCGCTGCCAGGCGGCGCGGCGTCGGCGACACCCTGCAGTTCCCGCAGCGCGTGCGCGCAGCACAGCTGGTGTTCGGGCTCGATGAAGGTGTCGTACGGCGCCCAGGCGTCGTGCACCGCGACACCGGAGAACCGGGCCAGCACGCCGGCGTCGTCGATACCCTCGCGGCCCCGTTTGGTGTGGCAGGTGATCAGGGTGTAGCGGCCGGTGCGGGCGCAATGCACCCAGTGCAACTTGCCGGCTACTCGCAGCCCGGTCTCGTCGAACCCGGCACTGGTGGACTCGACGATCCGTTCCCGTAGGGCATCGAGGAACCCGTCCAGCCCGTCGGCGGCGCGCTCGGACATCGCGGCGACAGTGCCCTCCGACAGCGGGGTGCCGAACAGCTCGGCCAACGCTTGGGCGGCGCGTTTCTTCGACAGGAACTGGCCCACATACAGATACAGCACGATCGCGGTTATCCGCGGCCCGTACTGCACCGGCGCGCTCACACCCTGCGGCGCCGTGCCGCAGGTGGTGGCCCCACACGCGCAGCGGCGCGCGATGAGCTGATGCTCGGTCACCTCCACCGTCATCGGCGGCAGATCGAACACCTGCCGTTTCTCCATGCCCACCTCGGATGCGTCCGCCAAATCGCTGCCGCAGCCGGCGCACCGGCCGGGCTCGTGCCGCAACCGCTCGTTGGGGTCGGCCACCTGCGCCAGCGTCGACCCCGGATGCCCAGGTTGCCCGCCCGGCTTGCGGCCGCTCTTGCGGCGCAACGACTTCGGCGCGGGCTTGGCGAACGGCGAATCCGACGACGGCGGCTTCGACGAGTTCCGGCTGTCGAGACCCAGCCGCCGTTTCAGCTCCGCGTTCTCGGCTCGCAGCGCCGTATTCTCAGCCTCCAACGCATCCAGCCGTGCAGTCAAACCGGCGACCTGCGCCCGCAGCGCCGCGACCAGCTCCCGAAGCTGCGCGTTCTCCGCGGCCAGCTCCTCGCCGGAAGGATGTGGATCGGCAGGCACCACACCATGATTCGCAGCCGGCGGCGAAGATCAACCCGACACGCCCATCAAGCCACAGAAACCTCACAGATCACATCAGTCACACGGGAGTCACGGATACCTGACTAGTTACTCGTGATCTTGATCTTGAGTTCCTCGCGCCGCGGCGCGGCGGCGCTGGCCGGCCGGCTCAGCCATTCGTAGAAGCCCGATTTCGACACCGCCAGCCAGGCGCACATTGCCGCG
>JBLNEK010000303.1:0-23860 GCA_050262635.1 Candidatus Sericytochromatia bacterium
GGTGTCGTCCGAGGCGATCACCAGGTCGGCGTCGCCGGCCGGGTAGAAGTGCCAGCCGTAGCAGTAGCCCTTGGCTTCGACAATGCTGATCTTCCGCAGCTCTTGAAGCGGCCGGTTGCCTGCGCGCGCCTTCGCGTAGAAGTCGGTGACCGTGGACAGATACCGGTACGACCCGCCGGGTGGGTACTTGACGTCGTCGTCGTTGATCGCCAGCTCGTGCAGCAGCGGCATGCCGGGGTTCTCGAGCATGCCGCGCTGTTCGGGCAGGTCGCCGCCGCTGCCGAAATCCGGTCCCTCGCCTCTGATCACGACGACCTTGACGTCGTCGTCGACATTGCATTTGTGGATCAAATCGGCGTAGTTCTGCCGCATGCCCAGCGTGGTGGAGTTCTGTGCCTCGGGACGGTCGAAAGTGATGTAAGCGATTCGGTTCGTCACGTCCTTTTCGAATTTGATGAAGGGCTCGGCTTCCTTCTTCATCTCTTCATAGTCGTATTCCGGCATCCTCGTGCCTCCGATCTTCTTGTGATTACTTGAGCAGGGTGCGCGCGTCGACGGGAGCTGAACGCCGCTGATGTAACGGGATTCAGCAGAGGCCACGAACACGACCGTATTGCTGATGTCGACGGGCTCCACTCACGGAATACCGCGTGGCTGCGGCCCTGGCCGGGCGCGGCAGCGGTGGTGAATGCGGCCTTGCCGTCAACTCGGCCCGTCATCGGCACGCGCTCAAGTGAACACCGGCGAGCTGGTTAAATCAAGCGATTGATTTAACAACGGGGAAGCCTACTGTAAAGCGGCGGCGAGACGGCGCCAGTGCTCGCGCGGAAACGCTCTGGGGTCGGCATCGAGAGCCTGGATGCAGACGTGGTCCGCTCCGGCGGCCTGGTGCTCTCGCAGCCTGGCCAGAATCGCCTCTTCGCCGCCCCAGGCGATGATCCCGTCGAACAGACGGTCGCTCACCGAAGCGATGTCGTCTCCCGAGAAGCCCAGCCGCAGCAGGTTGTTCGCGTAGTTCGGCAGAGACAAGTAGGACTGCAGCCACGCGGTGCCGATGGGTCTGGCCTCGTCGCGACTGTCGCACAGGATGACCGTCTGCTCCGGTAGCAGCATCGGGCCGGCGCCGAGCGTAGCCCGGGCGATGGCCGTGTGCTCGGGCGTCACGAGGTACGGATGGGCCCCCGCCGACCGGGCCGCCGCCAGTTCCAGCATCTTCGGTCCGAGCGCTGCGAGCACCCGCCGGCTGACGGGCACCGGCTGCTCGGCCGCGTCGAGTCCGTCGAGAAACGTCCGGGTCGCAGCATGCGGCTTGCGATACCGACCGGGACTCTTCGAGTCGATCAGCGGGGCGTGGCTGACGCCGATGCCGAGCAGGAAGCGGTCACCGTGCGCGGCCGTCAGCGATGAGTAGGAGCCAGCGACGTCCGCCGGCTCGTGCATCCAGAGGTTCAGGATCCCCGTGGCGATCACCGTTCGCGAGGTGGCGCTCAGCAGGTTCTGCACGGAGTCGAACACACGCCCGCCGACGTCGGGAATCCACAGCGCCGTGTAGCCGAGCTCCTCGAGCTCTGCCGCGGCCTCGGCCGCCTCGGCGGCGTGGCCGTAGCGCAGTCCCGAACTCCATATCCCAACCCCGGACAGTTTCACGCCCCGACGGTAACGTGACCCTCCGGCTATGAGTACACCGAACTGTGCCGGCAAGGTCGCGCTGGTGACCGGCAGTAGCCGGGGACTGGGCAAGGCGATCGCGCAGCGGCTGGCCCGCGAGGGCGCGACGGTCGCGCTCACCGCCCGCACCATGGACCCGGACCCCAGATACGTGGGCTCGCTGCGTCAGACGCTCGACGAGATCGTCGCCGAGGGCGGGTCGGCGATCGCCGTGCAGGCCGACCTGTCCAAGCCCGAGGACCGCGAGCGGTTGTTCGCCGAGGTGGTCGAACGCGTTGGGGCGCCCGACATCCTGGTGAACAACGCCGCGGTGACGTTCCTGCGCCCGCTCGATGAGTTCCCGGAGCGGCGGGTGCGGCTGATGGTCGAGATGCATGTGCTGGCGCCGCTTCATCTGTCGCAGTTGGCGATTCCGGCCATGCGCGAGCGCGGCCGCGGATGGATCCTCAACGTCACCTCGGTCGGCGGGGATCTGCCTGAGGGACCGCCGTTCTCGCAATTCGACCGCACGGCCGGGTTCGGCGTCTACGGCACGGTCAAGGCAGCGTTGAACCGGCTGACGAAAAGCCTTGCGGCCGAGCTGTACGACGACGGGATCGCCGTCAACGCCGCCGCGCCGTCCAACCCCGTGGCCACGCCGGGTGCAGGCACGTTGGACCTGGCCAAGACCGACACGGAGGACATCGAGCTGATCACGCAGACTGCTTTCCTGTTGTGCACCGGCGACCCGAAGGCGTTGACCGGGCGGATCGCCCACACGCAGTCGTTCCTGGCTGAGATACGCCGAGCAGACGCAAAAGCCCCCGACACGCCGTCGTTATAGGGGCTTTACGTCTGCTCGCGGGGAAGGGCGGCCAGCTTGTCGGCGAACTTCGCCTCCGCGGCTGCCCGCAGCCGCAGCAGGTGCTCGGACGGGAACACATCCGGTGACGGCTCGCGATCCTTGAGCAGCAGCCGGGCCAGCGTCACCTTATGCACCTCGGTCGGGCCGTCGGCCAGCCCGAGCACGAACGACTCGACGAGATACTGCACGAACGGCATCTCGTGCGTCACGCCCAGCGAGCCGTGCAACTGCAGCGCGCGCGCCGAGACGTCATGCAGCACCTTCTGCATCATCGCCTTGACCGCGGAAATGTCCGAGCGCACCGCCTTGTAGTCGTTGCGCAGGTCGATCTTCCAGGCCGTCTGGAGCGTCAAGAGCCGGAACGCCTCGATCTCCATCCACGAGTCGGCGACCATCTCCTGCACCAGCTGCTTGTCCGCCAATTGCGAGCCCTGAGTGTGGCGGGACACTGCCCGCTCGCAGAGCATGTCGAAGATGCGGCGCACCAGGCCGACCGTGCGCATCGCGTGGTGGATGCGTCCGCCGCCGAGGCGGGTCTGCGCGACGACGAACGCGCCGCCGCGCGGTCCGAGCATGTGATCGGCCGGCACCCGGACGTTTTCGTAGCGGACATAGCCTTCGCGGCCACCGCCGAGCGGCTGGTAGCCGAGCCCGACGTCGCGTAGCACGTTGACACCCGGGGTCTCTCCGGGTACGACGAACATCGAGTACCGCTCGTACGGCGGCGCGTCGGGGTCCGTCATCGCCATCACGATGATGAACGACGCCATCGAGGCAAACGACGAAAACCACTTCTCGCCGTTGATGATCCAGTGGTCGCCGTCCTGCACCGCTGTGGTGGTGAACACCTTCGGGTCGGCACCGCCCTGCGGCTCTGTCATCGAGAAGCACGACACGATCCGGTTGTCCAGCAGCGGCTCCAGGTAGCGCTTCTTGAGTTCGGGTGTGCCGTAGTGGGCGAGGATCTCGCTGTTGCCCGAATCCGGTGCCTGCGAACCGAACACGATCGGTGCGCACTCGGAGCGGCCGAGGGTCTCGTTGAGCAGCGCAAGTTTCACCTGACCGTATCCCGGCCCGCCGAGATGCGGCCCGAGGTGCGTGGCCCACAGACCGCGGTCCTTGACGATCTTCTGCAGCGGCGGGATCAAGGCCTGGCGGACGGGATCGTTGAGGTCGTGAGACTCCTTGACGATCAGGTCGATCGGCTCGCACTCGGACCGCACGAAGTCGTCGACCCACTCCAGTTGCGCAGCCCACTGAGGGTCCGTTGAGAAGTCCCAGGCCACTAGCCGTCCTTCCTGCTCTGCGACGCCACGCCTGCCCCTATCAGGTCGGCGACCTCCGCGGGGTGCAGTCCCAGTTCGGCGAGCACGTCGCGGGTGTAGTCACCGGCCAGAGCCGGCGACGTGGGCGTCGGCGGCACGGTGCGGGAGAACCGTGGGGCCGGTGCCGGCTGCAGCACACCGTCGACGTCGACGAAGGACCCCCTCGCGACATTGTGCGGATGATGTGGTGCCTCAACGAGACTCAGCACCGGGGCCGCGCACGCACCCGCAGATGCCAGTTCGCGTTCCCACTCGTCGCGCGTCTTCTGCCGAAACCGAGCCGCGAACTCGGCGCGATGGGTCTTCCACGTGGACGGGTCGTCGTAATCCTGCGGCACGTCGACGGCCAGGCGCGCGCACAGCTCGGCATAGAACTGCCGCTCCAGCGCGCCGACCGCGATGTGCTTGCCGTCGGCCGTCTCGTACGTGCCGTAGAAGTGCGCGGCTCCGTCAAGCAGATTGTCCTGCCGACGATCTCGCCACGTGCCGGCAGGCACCATGCCGAAATAGGGCGCCATCAGGGTCGCGGCCCCGTCGACCATCGCGACGTCGAGCACCTAGCCCTCACCGGATTCGCGCGCCTCGAGGATCGCACTGAGCAGGCCGACCGCCAGAAGCATTCCCCCGCCGCCATAATCGCCGACGAGATTCAGCGGCGGCACCGGCGTGTCCTCGGTGCCGATGCCGTGCAGCGCACCGGCCAACGCGATGTAGTTGATGTCGTGACCGGCGCGGTCGGCATACGGCCCGCTCTGGCCGTAGCCGGTCATCCGTGCGTAAACGACCCGGCGGTTGACGCCGCACAGGTCGCCGGGTCCGATGCCGAGCCGCTCCGCGACACCCGGCCGGAACACGTCGACGAACGCGTCGGCATCGGCGACCAGGCGGTGCACGAGATCGCGTCCGCGCGGCTGTTTGACGTCAAGTGCGATCGAGCGTTGGCTGCGGCGCACGGTGTAGTCGATGGGCAGTGGGCCGTCGACCTGGCGAGGCTGGTCGATGCGCACCACGTCGGCACCCAGATCGCCGAGCAGCATGCCGCAGAACGGGCCGGGCCCCAGCCCGCCCATCATCACGATGCGCACGCCGCGAAGCGGACCCGTCACGTCGACCACTTCCGCCGGCGCGCGGTCGCCTCGTCGGTGGCATGGCTGAGCACCTGGTTGCGGTTCTCCAGCTCGAGTGCGGCCACCAGCCCGGAGGCGTCGGTGTTGACCTGTAGTGCCCGCTTGGTCAGCTGTACGCCGAGCGGCGTGAGTTTGGCTATCGCAGTGGCGATTTCAAACGCGCGGTCATGCAATGCGTCAGGCTCGACGAGTTGGCTCACCAACCCCCGGCGGTCGGCCTCTTCGGCCGGCACGGTTCGTCCGGTCAGCATCCATTCGGCGGCGACGCTGTTTCCGACGATCCGCGGCAAGAAGTAGCTCATGCCCATCTCGGCGCCGGAAAGCCCAAGCAGGATCGCCGCATTACCGAAAGACGCCGCGGTGGAACAGATCCTGATATCAGAGGCCAGACACAGCGCCAAGCCAGCGCCCACGCACGGACCGTTGACGGCAGCGACCACCGGCTGCGGCAGGTCCCAGATCGCCTGCGGCAGTTGAGCCATCGACTCCTGGAACCGCAATCGCTCGATCGCCGGGGCAGTAGCATCGGGCAGACCCGGGCCGAACGCCCGCACGTCGATGCCCGAGCAGAACCCGCGGCCCGAGCCAGTCAAGACGACGGACTTCACCGACGCGTCGGCCGAGAGCGACGTGAACGTCTGCTTCAGCTCGGACTGCATCTCGTCGTTGATCGCGTTGAGCCGCTCGGGGCGGTTCAGCCGGACGATGACGACGCCGGAGGCGGGCGAGTCGACGATGACCGTGCGAGGCACCTTCGGACTGTAACCAACGCCCCTCAGCCGACGAAGCGGGCGCGCACCTCGGGCGGGGGCACCGGGCAGCTGTCGTGCTTGCCGAAGACCCGGTAGCGGACGCCGGCGAACCGGTCGTAGAGCCAGTCGCGGGCCGGCGCCGGAATCGCGCCGGCGACGAGAAATGCCTTCCACGGGCCGCCGAGGTAGTCGGCCACCCGCAGCGCGGCCGCGGACCGGACGCTGACGCGCTCGTCGGGCAGCCCGGGGTTCTCGACGAACACCACCGAGTCGACGTCACGCAGCGACGGATGGCGGTCGATGACCGCGCGGGCGAAATCGCTGTCCAGCGCGGCGAATTGCAGCGTACCGTCGCGGTCGAAGCGCAGGATCGTCTGCACTGCCCCGTTGCAGAACCCGCAGACCCCGTCGTAGAGAAGTACCGGTGCCATTACCGGACCTTCGCGATGACGGTCTCGGCGAACCGCTCGATCGGTGCCCGGTAGCGCTCTGGCTCGCCGCCGCTCGCTATCTCGCCCATCCACGGTGCGCACATCACCGCAGTGATCCCGGCGTCTTCGGCCCTCTTGTAGAGGTCCGGGGTGGGCGGCTCGAGTAGTGCCAGCAGGATGTCGAAGGGCTCGCTCTCCCGGCCGTATTCCCGGCGCAGCGTCGTCAGCTTCCGCACGTAGCCGATCGCGTCCTCCCACGCGTACGCATATCCGACCCAGCCGTCGCACAGCCTCGCCGCGCGACGCAGCGCGGCGTCGGACTCACCGCCGCACAGAATGGGCACCGAGCCGACGGGATGGGGCTCGATCATCATCTCGGGCACCTGGTAGCGGTACCCACTCCACGACACCCAGCCACCCCGCCACAGCGCCCGCAGCGCGGGGATCATCTCGTCAAGCCGCTTGCCGCGGCTGCCGAAGTCCTGGCCGAGCAGCTCGTACTCTTCGCGCATCCAGCCGACGCCGACGGCCAGCGAAACCCGGCCCTGCGACACCGCCGACGCCGTCGCCACCTGCTTGGCCACCTCCAACAGCGGACGTGCCGGAGCGACGTACACGGCGTTGGAGAACCGCACCCGCCGCGTCACGGCGGCCATCGCGCCGGTCAGAACCCACGAGTCCGGCCACGGGGTCTCAGGCGGCCACGGTGGGCGTCCCTCGGGGGACGGATAGCGGGACGTCAGCTCGCGGGGGTAGATCAGGTGGTCGGACGTGACGATGCCGTCGAAGCCGGCTTCGTCGAGCATCGGCGCTACCGCGACGGCCTCCGCGGTGTCCATGAACGCCGTGCCGGACCAGAACTGCATGTGCGCTACCTAATCACGAACCGGCCCGGCGCAGTGTTGGGCGGATGCGACAGCGCGTCAGAGGTAATCATGGTGGTATGGCCGACGACGACCTGGACGAGCTGTACTGGGTGCGCCCGGACAAGTTCACCGCAACGCGGTCACGGCTCGCCGCGGCCGCGAAGGAACGCGGCGACGCGGAGTCGGCGAAGAAGATCTCGGCCGCACGCAAGCCGACGACCGCGGCCTGGGTAGTCAACCGGCTCGCGTTGAGTCATGCGAAGGCCACGCAGCGGCTCACCGACCTCGGCGAGCGGTTGCGTTCGGCGCACGCCGCGATGGACGGCGCGCGCATCCGCGAAATGTCGCACGAGCAACGCAAGCTCATCGAGGAGCTCACCCGGACGGCGTTCGACGCGGCGGAGACGACGAACCCGTCGGCGGGGGTGCGGGAGGACGTCACCGCAACACTGCAGGCGGCGATCGCGGACCCAGACGTCGCCGGGCGCTTGGGCCGGCTCGCCAAGCCCGAACAGTATTCCGGCTTCGGCGATTTCGGCTCGGTGACGTCAGCAGAGACCGAGGACCGGCCGGCCGAGCGCAAGCAGGACGAAATGCGCAAAGCGCAGGCCGTTCTGGACGAAGCCGAGCACGCCAAGGCCGACGCCGACGAAGCGCTCGCGGCTGCCCGGCGGCGCTACGCAGAGGCCGAAGCCGAGCTGAAAGCTGCGGAAAAGACAAGCCAGGACGCGCAAGAAGCGGTGAAAGAAGCTGGCAGGCAACTGAAAAGGGCTGGCGGCTAGTCGCCGTTCACACCTCGATGCGCGAACCCATCACCACCGTGCGGGCCAATGGCAGGCCGAAGTACTCCGCCGCGCCGGCGGTGATGTAAATGTCGCCGAACACCACACCTAGCGCACCCACCAGAATCGCCAGGCGCACGGGGCGGGTGCCGGCTTCGGCTCGCATGGCCCCGTCCTACTCGACGCCGATGGTCACTTCGGTGGACTTGATGAACACCGTGGCCCGCCGGCCGACCTTGAGGCCGAGATCGACGGCGGCCTCCTTGGTGATCGATGACGTCACCACGTGATCGCTTCCGTCGAGGCGGACTTTGACCGTCGCCATGACGGAGCCGAGATTCACTTCGACAACTTCTCCGGGCAGCTGGTTGCGGGTAGACAGACGCATCGTCAAAGACTAGAGCCGCCGGTCGCCTCGCCCGGGCAGAATGCACGCATGACCAAGCTGGTGATCGGCGCGAGCGGCTTTCTCGGGTCGCACGTCACCCGTCAACTCGTCGATAACGGGGAGGACGTCCGGGTAATGCTGCGCCGGACGAGTTCAACGAAGGGTATTGACGACCTCGACGTGCAACGTTGTTACGGCGACGTTTTCGATGACGTCGCGCTGCGTGACGCGATGGCGGGCTGTGACGACGTCTTCTATTGTGTCGTGGATGCGCGGATCTGGCTGCGCGACCCGGCACCGCTGTTCCGCACCAATGTCGACGGGTTGCGCCATGTGCTCGACGCCGCCGTCCACGCCAACCTGAGGCGGTTGGTGTTCACCAGCACCACAGGCACGCTCGCCGCCAGCGAGAGCAGGCCGGTCACCGAGGAGGATCCGCACAACTGGACCGACACAAGCGGCTACATCATGTCGCGGGTGGCCGCTGAGAACCTGGTCATGCGATACGTCCGGGAGAAGGAGTTACCCGCGGTCGCACTGTGCATTTCGACCACCTACGGGCCAGGCGACTGGCAGCCCACGCCGCACGGCTCGCTGATCGCGCTCGTCGCAACCGGGAGGTTCCCGTTCTACATGGACTACTCGGCTGAGGTCGTCGGAATCGAAGATGCCGCGCGCGCAATGGTTTTGGCGGCCGAGCGGGGCCGCGTCGGTGAACGGTACGCCATTTCCGACCGCTACATGAGCATGCGTGAGTTGCATACCATTGCCGCCGATGCCGCCGGGGTCACGCCGCCGAAAATGGGCATCCCGATGCCGGTGCTACTTCTCGTCGCGCATGCCAACGACATTGCGGCCAAACTGCTGCGGCGCGACCTGATGTTCGCCGCCGTCGGGCTGCGCACCGCGCAACTGATGGGCCCGGTCGACCACAGCAAGGCCGAGCGCGAACTCGGCTGGCACCCCCGGCCGGTCGAAGACTCGATCCGGAAGGCGGCGGTGTTCTTCAAGGAGCAAGCCGCCGGGCATGCCACTCGGCCTGCATCGTGAGCAGAGCCATGACGGGCAGCTCGGGGGTGTCCGGGTCGAGTTCGCGGTAGCGCTGGTAGATGTTGACCACCACCCGCTCGGCGTCGAGCCAGTCCATGTACTCGCCGAGGTCGATGGTGTCTGCCGCCTCGGTGACCGAAAGCCCTTGGCGGTAGGCCGCTTCCGCGGTATCAGACACATGCGTCAGGTATCCGCGCACGGCCCGGATACCGTCGGGGTCGGTGACGGGGCCGTGGCCCGGCACGACGACGGGCGCGTCGAGGGCGATCATCCGGTCGCAGGCGCGCACCCAGTTCGCGATCGGCCCCGCCCACACGATCGGCGTGCAGCCGATGAACAACAGATCGCCGGCGAACAGCACGCCGGCGTCGGGCACGTGCACGACGGCGTCGGCGCCGGTGTGCGCCGGCCCGAGGTCCAGCAACCGCACGTGCCTTCCGCCCACGTCGATGCTCAGCTCGCCCTCGAATGTCTGGTCGGCATTGCGCAGCGTGATGCCGCTGAAGTCGAACGGGCCGAATCGCTCCCGCAGGTAGGGTGTTCCGACCGGGCCGAGGTCGGCGACCTGCGTCATGGTCAGCATCTCGGGCGCCATCCCGTGGGCGACTTCTTCGGCGGTTCCTTTCGCCGCGATGATCCGCACCGACTCGCCGAGAAGTTGGTTGCCGTGGGTGTGGTCGCCGTTGGAGTGGGTGATCACCGCCCGGGTGATCGGCGCGTCGGAGGTGATGGGTGCCATTGCGGCGAGCATCTCGCGGGTGAGATGCAGGTCGAAGAGCGTGTCGACGAGGAGGGAGGCGCCGTCGCCGGCGACCAAACCCGCGTTGCTCCAACCGTATCCGCCGTCGGGCAGCGTCCACGCCCATACTCCCGTGCCGACCTCGTGCAGTCCGCGCGTGTACGGCATGCGGGCCGGGGCGCGGTTGGTGCGGGCCGGGCGGGCCGGAGCGTCGGGGTTGCGACGCGGCGCCAGCGGGCGTGGCCGGGGAGTGGCCCTGACGGTCTGGCGGGTCTCACCGAGCCCCTGGACGCGCAGCGTGACGGTGTCGCCGTCGTGCAGCCAGCCGATGAAGTCCTGCGGTGCGGTCATGTCGAGATGTTCGACGAGTGTGCAGGTGGGCACCGTCCCCGAGCCGATCACGTCTCCCGGTCTCAGCGGTACTCCGCGGGAGATGTAGGAGATGACCTCGGCGAACGTCCAATCCATGTCCGCGGTGGTGCCCGAACCGATTTCAGCGTCGTTCACCAGTGCCGTCACGGTCAGGTCCAGCCGGCCGTCGCGGCGGTAGTCGGCGAGTTCGTCCGGTGTCACCAGCCACGGACCCAGCGTGATGCCGCTGTCCTTGCCCTTGGCCTGGCCGATGCGGAGCTGACCCTCCAGCGTCTGCAGGTCGCGCGCCGACCAGTCATTGAAGATGGTGTAGCCGATGATCGCGTCCTCGGCTTCCTCGACCGACAGGTCGGTGCCGCCGACGCCGATGACCGCCGCGATCTCCAGTTCGAAGTCCTGCCACGCAGCCCCGGGCGCCGTCGGCACGTCGTCGTATGGCCCGAAAAGGGTTGACGGGCAAGCGAAGTAGAACGCGGGGATGCGGTACCACGTGTCGTTCAGGACGCGGCCGCCGCCGAGCGCCTGCTGGCAGTTGCGCATGTGGTCTAGAAAGCAGAGGCTGTCCCGGACCGACGGCGGGCTGGGGATCGGCGGCCGCAGAGAGATTTCGTCGAGGCGGACGACGTTCGACGGCCGGGCCAGCGCGTCATCTCCGGCGGCGCGCAGTCCCTCATGGCCCCGCGCGACGAGGTCGACCAATGCCGTGTCGGCGGGCAGTGCATAGACCGAATCGCTCGAGACCACCCCGACGCGGTCGCCGTCGTCGCTTCGATAGGTGACCCACCTCATCGCAATACCCCTTCGGTGCACAGGGATTCGGACAGCGCCCACATCCGGGCGGCACGCTGCTCGTCGACCGCGTAGGGTGCGACGTCGTCACGTACCCGGCAGTCGGCCAGGTACACCCCGCCGACATCGGCGAGGTCGGGGCTCACCGCCGCCCACACTTGGGTGGCGGCGCCCTCCTCGGGCATGACGAACTCGCGGCGGACGTCGACCGCGGACCTGCGGGTCGTGAGGTCGCCCAGCTTCGCGAAGTCGTCGCGGGTCATGTGCCGTGCCAACGCGGTGGCGACGATGCCGGGATGCACGGCGTAGGCTCGCACGCCGTCGTCGCGCAGCCGCCGGTCGAGCTCGACCGCGTGCAGGATGTTGGCGGTCTTGGAGGCGCCGTAGGCGGCGAACTTGTCGTAGTCGCGGCGCTCCCAGTTCGGATCCTGGTAGTCGACATCGCTGACGAAGTGGCCATCCGACGAGAGGATCACCACGCGGGCACCCTCGGCCAGTTGCGGGATGAGCAGGCGCGTCAGTTCGAAATGGCCCAGATGGTTTGTGCCGAAATGCATCTCGAATCCGTCGGATGTGCGGCCGAACGGGGTGAACATCACGCCCGCGTTGTTCATCAGCATGTGGATCACCGGGGCAAGGTGGCAGATGGCCTCGGCGGCCGCCCGGACACTGCGCAGCGACGTCAGGTCAAGTTGCACCGCAGTCGCCCGCGCGCCGGGCACCTCGGCACCGATCCACGACTTCGTCTGCGCCAGAGCGTCGCGATTTCGGGCGGCGAGCACCACATGCGCGCCCGTGGCCGCCAGCGCCCGCGCCGACTCCCGCCCGAGGCCCGATGACGCACCGGTGATCACGCAGGTCTTGCCGGTCATGTCGAGGCCGTCGACCATCTCGAGAGCCGTGGGCATGAGCTGACCTTACTCATTGCAGTGAGTTAGGAGGAGCGGACATCATGCACCGCATCGACACTCACCACGACATCCCGCCTGAACATGGAAAGGCGGTGCAGCGAGGAGGAATTGAGGCCCGCCCTTCGACGAGACCATCACGAGCGCTCGGCGGTGGTCTTCATCCACCCCGCAGACCTGCCCGGCCCGTCGGCGCCGACTTCCTCCTCGACACGTCCGCGCGGCCTATTCTCTGGTGCGAGTGCGGTGAGAGCGGCGGTGGAGCTGATGGAGGTATAGATGGCTGATTCGGAGGAGCAGGACGCCGTCGAGTCGTTCGCCGATGCGCTGCTCGCCGCGATCGAGGAGCGGCTGGACATTCCCGACATCTCACCGTCCCATGCGATGGCCACGGCCGCCATCGCCGCGCGCCGCTTGGGCGTCGACCTCGTTCGGCGCTACTGCCGGCTGGAAATCGACGTCGAACGGTCGGCATTCGACTCGCCGGTGTTGTTCGTCGCCAACCACGGCTTCGGCGGCATCTTCGACCTCAATGTGTTCGCCACGTACGCAGCCCTCGAGCAACTCGAACTCGACAGACCGGTCACGGCGCTCACACACCAACTGGCGTGGACGCTGGGCGTCGGCCCGTTCATCGAACCGCTGGGCGCCCGGCCCGCCAGTCACGACAGCGCGCAGAAGGCGTTCGCGGAGGGCCAGCACGTGCTGGTGTTCCCGGGCGGTGACATCGAAGCGGGCAAGCCGTGGGACGAACGCAACCAGGTGATCTTCGGCGGCCGAAGCGGATTCGCGAGCCTGGCCATCGAGCACGGCGTTCCGATCGTGCCGATCGTGACCGCCGGTGCCGGGGAGTCGTTGCTCGTGCTGTCCCGGGGAGAACGCCTGGCGCGGGCGTTGCGGGTGGACAAACTGTTGCGCATCAAGGCATTACCGCTGTCGGTGTCGCTGCCGTGGGGTGTCAGCGTCGGCGCCGTCGGCCTGCTGCCGTATCTGCCCCTGCCCACCAAGCTGGACACCCGGGTGCTCGCACCGCTGACCGCCGAGCCGGGCGAGGAAGCCGACGACTATGCCGGCCGGGTGCAGTCGGCGATGCAGCAGGCGATGGACCGGATGACCGCTAACCGCAAGCCGCTGCTGGGCTAAGTCAGCGCACCGTCGCGAAGAACGTGCGGACATCCTCGACGAACAACTCGGGCTGCTCGAACGCGGCGAAATGCCCGCCCCGCGGCATCGACGTCCAGTGCGTGATGTTGTAGCCGGGTTCGGCCCAGCTGCGCGGCGGCTGCATCACTTCTTTCGGGAATTGCGCGATGCCAGTGGGTAATTCGACGCGACCGAAGCCACCGAAGTAGTTGAAGCTCTCCCAGTACATCCGCGCCGACGATGCAGCCGACGCGGTGACCCAGTACATCATCACGTTGTCGAGCAGCTCGTCTTTGGTCAGCACGTTCTCCGGATGGCCGTCGCAGTCCATCCACGACCAGAACTTCTCGACGATCCACGCCAGCTGGCCCACCGGGGAATCGACCAGCCCGTAACCGACGGTCTGCGGACGCGTCGACTGCTGCTTGGAGTACCCGGAGTCCCACTGGTCGTAATACTGCAGCGCCTTCAGCGCCGCCTGCTCCCGCGGCGTCGGATCGCTCAGGTCCGCAGGCGGAAACGCGATCGGGAAGTTCAGGTGAATTCCGGCGCAGTTGCCGCCGTTGCGCCCGATCGCCGTCGTCACCGCCGCGCCCCAGTCACCGCCCTGCGCGCCGTAGCGGTCGTAGCCCAGCCGGGTCATCAGCGTCTCCCACGCCTCGGCGACTTTGTCGACGCCCCACCCGGTGCGCGCCGGCTTGCCCGAGAACCCGTAGCCGGGCAGTGACGGACAGACGACGTGGAAGTCCGCGGTCAGCGGCTCGATCACCTTGTGGAATTCCACGATCGAGCCGGGCCAGCCGTGGGTGATCACCAATGGGAACGCATCGCCGCGCGAGCACCGCTGGTGGATGAAGTGGATCGTCAGCCCGTCTATGTCGGTGGTGAACTGGTCGAACCGGTTCAGCGCCGCCTCCCGAGTCCGCCAGTCGTAGCCGTCGGCCCAATAGGCGGCCAATTCTCGGGTGTAGTCCAGCGGGATGCCCTGGCTCCAGTCGTCGACGCATTCGCGCTCCGGCCACCGGGTGCGCGTCAAGCGCTCGAGCAGGTCGTCGAGGACGGCGTCGGGAACGTCGATGCGGAACGGCTCGATCTCGGTCATGGCTCCAGCCTCGCGCCGAACGGGCACCTATGACACGGATTTGCGAAACCTTGGATCAATCGTCCACTCGTCGGCGCCAAGAATCCGTTGAGATTCCTCCAAGGCGGCCTGCGCATGGTGATTTCGCCATCAACGAACGACGAGAAAGGTCAACCATGTCGACCAGAACCATCAACTGGGCCGCCGCCACCGCGGTGCTCGCCGGCACGCTGGCCGGCGGAGCCGTCGCCGTCGCCGGGCCTGCTCACGCGCAGCAGGACGTGTTCGCCGCGATCGCCTACTCCGAGACCGAAAGCTACGCGGGCTGGGTGGTCAACGCGTCGTCGCAGCAGCAGGCGGAGAACGGCGCCCTGAACCAGTGCGAGTCGCAGTCCAACAGCGCCTGCAAGGTCGCCGCATGGGTGAAGAACGGTTGCGTCGCGCTGGCCCTGGACCCCAACGACAAATGGTCGGGCGGCTACGGGCCCGACAGCGCGGCCGCGGGGGCCAGCGCACTGAAGGAGCTACCGAAAGGCAAGGTGGTCAAGGTGGCGTGCACGCCCACCGCGACTCAGGCGGAGGCCTTGACCTTGGCGGCCGCCGATTCCGGCATGGGCTCGTAACGGGTGAAGGTGCGGGTGAATGAGCCGGCGCCATGGGAGAGCGAGCGCAGGTCGATCGCGTAGCGCGTCAGCTCCACCTCGGGCACCTCAGCCCGAATCACCGTGTGGTTGCCGGCCATGTTGTCGGTGCCCAGCAGCCGACCGCGCCGGCCCGACAGGTCGCTCATCACCGCACCGACGAGATCGTCGGGCACCACCACCGACACGGTGTCCACCGGCTCGAGCAGGTTGATCTTCGCCGCGCCGGCCGCTTCCCGCAGGGCCAGCGCGCCGGCCATCTGGAATGCCATGTCCGACGAGTCGACGCTGTGCGCCTTGCCGTCGAGCAGCGTCACCCGGATGTCGACCACCGGATAGCCGGCGGCAACGCCCTTCTCCATCTGCGCGCGCACGCCCTTCTCGACGCTGGGAATGAACTGGCGCGGCACCGCGCCGCCGACCACCTTATCGACGAACTCGAACCCGCCCCCTTCAGGCAGCGGCTCGACCTCGATGTCGCAGACGCCGTATTGGCCGTGCCCTCCGGACTGCTTGACGTGACGACCGTGGCCTTTTGCCTTGCCGCCGAACGTTTCTCGTAGCGGCACCCGTAATTCGACGGTGTCGACGGTGACGCCGAAGCGATTGGCGAGCGCGTCGAGCACCACACCCGAGTGTGCCTCGCCCATGCACCACAGCACGATCTGGTGAGTCTCCTGGTTCTGCTCGATACGCAGCGTCGGGTCCTCGGCGGCCAACCGCTGCAAGCCGACCGACAACTTGTCCTCGTCGGTCTTCGCGTGCGCCTGCACGGCGACTGGCAGCAGCGGCTCGGGCATCGACCACGGCTTGAGTACCAGCGGCTCGGCCTTGTCGGACAACGTGTCACCCGTCTCGGCGCGCGTCAGCCGACCGATCGCGCAGATGTCGCCGGCAACCACCGCCGACGCGGGGCGCTGCTGCTTGCCGAGCGGGAACGACAGGGGCCCGATGCGCTCGTCTTCGTCGTGGTCCGCGTGACTGGGGCCCTCGCCGAACGCCGCGCCGAAGAACTGCGAGAAGTGACCGGATACGTGAACGGTGTTGTCGGGCTTGATGGTTCCGGAGAACACCCGAACCAGGCTGACGCGGCCGACGTACGGGTCGGACGTCGTCTTGACCACCTCGGCGAGAAGCGGGCCGGTGGGGTCGCAGGACAGCGGCGGCCGGGTGGCGCCCTGGGGGGTGAACACCTCGGGCAGCGGATGCTCGAGAGGCGACGGGAAGCCGCTGGTGGCCACTTCCAGCAACTCGAGCGTTCCGACGCCGGTGCCGCTGCACACCGGGATCACCGGGAAGAACGAGCCGCGGGCCACGGCCTTCTCCAGGTCCTCGATCAGCCCGGCCTGGTCGATCTCCTCGCCGCCGAGGTAGCGCTCCATCAGCGACTCGTCCTCGGACTCCTCGATGATGCCCTCGATCAGTGCGCCGCGGCTCTCTTCGATCTGGTCGGCATACGACGGGTCGGGATCTTGGGTGCTGCGCTTGCCGTTCGCGTACACGAAGTGCTTCTGCGACAGCAGCCCGATCAAACCATCACCGGCTGGTAGGTAAAGCGGTAACACCTTGTCGCCGAACGCATTCTGTGCTGTTGTCACCACGTTGTCGTAGTTGGCCCTCGCGTGGTCGAGCTTGGTGATCACGACCGCACGGGGCATTCCGACCTGGTCGCACTCGTGCCACAGCATCTTGGTGGGCTCGTCGACGCCCTCGTTGGCGGCGATGACGAACAGTGCGCAGTCGGCGGCCCGAAGACCCGCGCGCAGCTCGCCAACGAAGTCGGCGTAGCCGGGGGTGTCGATCAGATTGACCTTGATGCCCTCGTGGGAGAGCGGCGCCACGGCCAGCCCCACCGACCGTTGCTGGCGGATCTCGGCGTCGTCGAAGTCGCACACCGTGCTGCCGTCGACGACGGACCCGGCGCGCGGAAGCACGCCGGCCGCGACGAGCAGCGCCTCCACGAGGGTGGTCTTTCCGGCTCCCGACGGTCCGACCAGGACGACGTTTCGAATGACCGCCGGGGTGTCCGCGGCCGGCGCGGCACCACCCCCTCGAGCTGAGTTGGACTTGTCTGCCACGCTTTCCTCCGAGCTTCGCTGCCGGCTGAGCCGGCGATCCCACCGCTGCCGGCTGATGTAGTAGTCCACAATTCCCCCAAGGCCGACCTAGCACAAGGACTTCCGAAACATGGCGCAACGCGACCGCGACGACGCCGGAGCCGCCCGCAACGCGCGGCCGCGCGACGCGCTGGGCCGGCCGCTGCCGCGCGGCAGCCGGGGCATCCCGCGCATTCCCGAGGACCTCGACGTGGCTCCGGACGAATCCCTGCGCTACGCGCAGGACCTGCTCGACCGCGGCCTGGCGTTCAACGCCCACGAGGTGCTGGAGGCGGCGTGGAAGAACGGGTCCGAGGACGAGCGGATGCTGTGGCAGGGATTGGCACAACTCGCCGTCGGCTTCACCCACGTGCAGCGCGGGAACGTCGTCGGGGCGTGCGCACTGCTCGAGCGTGGCGCCGCCAGGCTGCGGACATACCCGCGACCGGCGCCCCACGGCGTCGACACCGACGGGCTCGTCGCTCACGCCGAACGGCTCGTCGCGAATCTGCGTGCCGGCAACGGAGTCGATCCGCAGCAGCTGCGGCCGGCGCTGGTGGTCAGCGGGGCGGATCGCCGCGCCACATGAAGCTGTTCACGTACTGCGCCATGTCCAGTGCAAGTTGCAGGTTCGCCGCCGACGGCTGGCCTGGCCCGAAGTCCGGGGTGAACCGGCGGAACGGGCCAATTGCGCCCGCCACCAAGCCCAGCCCGTTCTTGACGGCGACCAGGATCACCAGCCGTAACCGCACATAGTTGCCGGCCGCGTCCTGCGGGTAGACGTCGGCGACCTCCCCGTAGCCGAGTTGGTAGCCGACCATCGCGTTGGGGATCTCGTAGGCCTTCACCGCGTCGGGGTAGGTCTCCTCGAGCAGCGACTGCGCGATCTGCGCGGGGCTGCGCCCGTCGGCGGGTTCACTGGACAGCTGCATCGTGCCTCCGTCGCCGCCGGTGAACTCGGCGACAACCCCGTTCGGCTTCAGCGTGACGTTGTACGCCGTGCCTTCGGCCGGGTAGGCGACCGAGAACGCGCCGTCGGGCGACGTGAACCGGGGCAGCCGCTGCACCGGCCTGCCGATCGGCGGCTCGCCGCAGTCGGGCGGGCAGACGTAGCGCGGGGCCGGCGGGGTGAGAAATGTGAACGCCTGGACCGTTGCGGCGATCAGCGCGCCGATGGCCACACCCAACTGCAGCAGCAGCCGCCGGTGCGACGTGCGCGGCGCCGGTGGCGCGGCGTACGACCCGGGCGGCAACGCGTACCCCGGCCAGACCGGCTGTTCCGGCACAGGTTGCGTCACGGCTTCCCCGGGTCGATGCGCACCGGGCGCATCCGCCGACGTGCCGAGCGCGACGACCGCGACGACGCTCGGGTGGCCACCCCGCAGCTGGGGCAGAACGCCATGTCCGGCACCACATGTGAGCAGTACTCGCACAGCAGCGGTTCTCGGGTGATCGGATCGGGGGCTTCCCGTAGCAGCGCCATGTGCAGGACAAGCCGCAGCGCGAGCATCAACGTCAAAGCGAGAACCAGGTGCACGACGAGCTGCGCGGACTGCGGGGCCGGTGAGGCGTCGACGAGGCCCAGTGCCGCGTAGGTGATCACGACGAACGCGAGCGCGGGAAGTGGGCGGGCGAGTGCCTGCCCCGGATGCTGATGTTCCGGCGCGGGCTTGGTGAACCACAGTGCCGCGCCGACCATGCCGCCCGCAGCGGCCGCGGTCAGCGACATCGCCACGCCGCGGATGCCGGCCTCGGCGATCAGCACGCCCACGGGCCGGTTGGTGATCAGGCCGGTGGAGAACTGCGGCGCCAGCCGCGTCAGCGTGGCGGCTGCGGTGAAGGCCATCGCCGCTACTGCCCCGATGACGAAGCCGTCCAACGACTCTCGAGAGCCCACGCGCGCGATGCGGGACAGCACCGCCGGGATCAGCATCAACAACGCACCGCCGACCGGAACGGCGACCCCCACCCATAGCGGCTGCTTGAACTCCATGCCGGAACCGAACGCGACGTCGTAACTGCGCGCGATGATTTCGCCGGTCAGCGACGCCCACCCGATGCCGAGCGCGACCGCCAGCACCGCTGCCGCCAGCAGCGCCCGGCGCGGCAGGTCCTTGAAGGCGTCGGCTTCGGCCAGATACAGATGGAACAGCACCGGCAGCCCCAGCGCGCTGACCGCGACCAGTGGGGCCTGCCACCGCAGCACCGCGAACGCGACGAGTGCCGCCACCAGCGCGACGAGCCCGACCCGGAACGGCGTCTGCGAGCGGTGATGCAGATGGGGGAACAGCGAACTCGCCACCGACGGGCGCAGTACGTGTTCGCCTGGCGCGGCGCTGAACTCGTGCAGCCGCAACCATGGCGGCCCGTCCCCGCGCTGCAAGACGAGATGGGATCCGCAGTAGCCGCAGAAGGCCCCCGCGGGCACGTCGGCCTCGCAGACCGGACACGGTGTCGTCGGCACCTCGGGGCTGCTCACTGCGAACCTCGTTGGAGCTCAAGCAGATTGCGCACGAGGTTGTCGACGTTGGGCGGACCGAGCCCGGTGACAAGGTCGTAGCCCGGGGAGGCGGTGTCGACGGCGTTCGCGCCGAGCGACACGTCGCGGAACGCCGGACGTGCCGCTCCCGACGCGACCCGGTACAGCAGCGGGTTCAGCGCCCCGAGCGGCTGGCCGCCGTTGGCGACCAGGTACTGGTTCATCACCGCGGCGAGCCCGGCCCAGATGGGTGCGGCCTGCGAGGTGCCACCGCCGACGAGCACCTGCCGGCCGAGCACGATCCGCACGCCGGTGAACGGGTCGGCGGCCGCCGCGATGTCGGGAGACAGGCGGTGGGTGGAGTCACGATGCGAGGACACCCCCTGCTGCCATTGCGGGCGCGGGAACAGCGCAGAGACCCCGCCGCTGCTGCCGGTGGTGAGCGGCGGGTTGAACCATGCCTGCTCGGCGAGCCACGTCCCGCTCTGCTCCACCGACAGCGCGGTCCCGCCGACGGCCGTCATCTCCGGCAGCGACGAGATCGCATCCAGCCCAACATCATTCGGGCCGGGTGGTGACGACCAGTCCTCACCGCCTTTGCACTGCAGGCCGGCATTGTCGCCGCTGGCGGCGAACGCCGACGTGCCGTGGGACTGGGCCGTCGACAGCGCCGCGCGCACCGGCGCCAGATCGGCCGCGGTGAGCAGCTTGTCGCATGCCCAGCCGATCGAAAGGCTCCACACCGCACCGGGAAAGCGGCGGTCCGCCTCCTCGAACATCCGCGCGATCTTCTCGTAGTTGCCGCCGCCTTGCAGCGTCGGCACCGCGTTGACCACCACCAGCCGTGCGTCGGGCGCGACCGCGTGCGCGATCTCGAGGTCCATCGTGGTCTCGCCACGCGGGGGACCGGGCTGCCCGCCGATCAGCACCGGCGCGAACGCGGGTAATCCGGTCATCTCGGCGAACGAGTCGAGATCGGCTTGCTCGAAGCCGTCGAACTCGAAGAGAACGATCGTCGTCCCTTTGCCGGTGAAGCCCTGCGCCGCAAGGTCGTTGGCGTTGTAGGCAGTGAGCAGCTGTCCGGGCGTCAGCCCCGGTTGCGACGTGTCCGTCTGCGAGATCACCGGCCTTGCCATGTGGTGCGGTGTGTACCCGAGAATCCGCCCGAGGCCGCTGATCTCGTGCTGCAGCGACTGCGGGATCGACGGCTGTTGCGGCGACGCGTAGAACACCTGGCCGCGCCGGCCCCGGTAGTCGTGCACCGACACCGCGAACGCGCGCGCGACGTCCGTCGGCGCGCCCTCGACGATCGCCCAGCTGTCATCGGGCCGCCAGCGCACGGAGAGCTCGTTGTCGCCCGCCCATGCGATCAACCCATCGGGATGGCTCGCACCCGTCAACGCAACCGTCAGCTGCACCCGGTCCGCGTGTGCGGGGCCCAGATCGGTTGAGCCGGCGAGCAACGACGCGAGCGGCCCGGGCACGGCAGCCCGGGCGGAAGGTGGCCGCGGCGGGTCGGCGGACATCGCGATCATCAGCAGTGCCGCCAGCACTAGCGCGCACAGTCCCGGTCGGGGCGTGCGCTGCCCCGCCGTCCTCGTCTGCTCGTCGGGCGTCACCGAGAATGAGACTAGAGCGTCACGTCTAGCCTTGACGGCGTCATGAACTCACGCGCAACCGGGCTGCTGCAGATCGAGGACTGCCTTGACTCCTCCGGTGGCGTCCAGCTGCCGCCGGACACCACGCTGATCTCGCTGATCGACCGCAACGTCGAGAACGTCGGCGACGCGCTGGCATATCGCTACCTCGACTACTCTCGCGCGCCGGACGGTCTGGCCGTCGAACTGACGTGGAAGCAGTTCGGTGTGCGGCTGGACGCCATCGGCGCGCATGTGCAGCAGGCCGCATCCCGTGGCGAGCGAGTGGCGGTCCTGGCGCCGCAGGGCATCGACTACGTCGCAGGCTTCTTCGCCGCGGTGAAGGCGGGGGCCATCGCGGTGCCGCTGTTCGCGCCGGAGTTGCCGGGGCACGCCGAACGTCTCGACATCGCGCTTCGCGATGCCGAACCCAGCGTGGTGCTGACGACGGCGGCGGCGTCCGATGCCGTCGACGGCTTCTTGGTCAAGCTGCCGGCCCGGCGCCGGCCCCGCGTGATCGTCGTCGACGAGATACCGGACTCGGCGGGGGAGGCGTTCGTCGCGACCCACCTCGACGTCGACGAGATCTCTCACCTGCAGTACACGTCGGGGTCGACGCGACCGCCGATCGGTGTGGAGATCACCCACCGCGCCGTGGGCACGAATCTCATCCAGATGATCCTGTCGATCGACCTGCTCGACCGAAATACCCACGGCGTCAGCTGGTTACCGCTCTATCACGACATGGGGCTGTCGATGATCGGGTTCCCGACGGTGTACGGCGGCCACACCACGCTGATGTCGCCGACCGCGTTCATCCGCCGGCCGTCGCGGTGGATCGAAGCGCTGTCTGCCGAGTCGCGGCACGCTCGGGTGGTGACGGCCGCGCCGAACTTCGCGTACGAGTGGACAGCGCAACGCGGCGTGCCCGGCGCCGACGAGGACGTCGACTTGGGCAACGTCGTGATGATCATCGGTTCCGAACCGGTCAGCATCGACGCGATCGCAACCTTCACCGAGGCCTTTGCGCCGTTCGGGCTGCCGGACACTGCGATCAAGCCGTCTTACGGCATGGCAGAGGCGACGCTGTTCGTCGCGACCACCGACCCGGGTGCGCAGCCGACCGTGGTGTACGTCGACCGGGAGCAACTGGCCGCCGGACAGGCAGTACGCGTCGCGTCAGACGCGGCCGCCGCCGTCGCCCAGGTTTCGTGCGGACAGATCGCACGCAGCCAGTGGGGCGTGATTGTCGAGCCGGACAGCCGTGTGGAGCTGTCCGACGGCCGCGTCGGCGAAATCTGGTTGCAGGGCGACAACATTGGCCGCGGCTACTGGAACCGGCCCGACGAGACGCGCCTGACGTTCGGTGCCAAGCTGCAGGCGCGGCTCGCCGACAAGAGCCATGCCGCCGGTTCACCGAGCGACGCGACCTGGTTGCGAACCGGGGATCTCGGCTTCTATCTCGACGGCGAGCTCTACGTCACCGGCCGGGTCGCCGACCAGGTGACGGTCGCGGGCCGCAATTTCTATCCGCAGGACATCGAGGCCACCGCCGCGGACGCGTCGCGCCTGGTGCGCAAGGGCTACGTCGCGGCGTTCTCGGTGCCCGACGGCACCGGCGAGCGGCTGGTGATCATCGCCGAGCGCGCGGCGGGCACCGGCCGTGCCGACCCGACGGAGGCCATCGAGGCGATCCGTTCTGCACTGTCGGACCGGCACGGGGTGCCCGTGTCCGATGTGAAGCTGCTGCCCGCCGGCGCGATCCCGCGCACCACCAGCGGCAAGCTGGCCCGGCGAGCCTGCCGTGCCGAATATCTCGACGGCGTGTACGGCGTTGTCCCGCGATAGATCCGGAGGAAGTCATGGTCCACCTTCATGTCGAGCGAACGATCGCGGCATCGCCGCAACGGGTGTTCGCCTGGCTGGCCGACCCGGTCAACCTGACCGCCGCGCCGCTGGCCTTGAAAGCCGGCTACGCGAAGGACTCACCGGGGCCGGGAGCCGGCGCGTTGCGCGAGGTGATCGGCGCCGGCTTGTGGTTCCGCGAGGAGATCGCCGCCTTCGACGCGCCGCGCAGCTACTCCTACCTCATCCTGCGCTCTGTGCCCGGCATGAAGCACGACGGCGGCACGCTGACGCTCACACCGCAAGGCGACGGCACGCACGTCGACTGGGTGAGCAGCTACAGTCACCCGGCCCGCTGGGGCGGTAAGGCGATGGAGGCGATCAGCTCGCGGCTGCTGCGGTCGAGTTTCTCGGCGATCCTGGCCGCGTGCGCCAAAGCATTGGAGGACAAGCGATGACCACCTACCCGGAGTCGCCGCGCGAGGCGGCGCGACGTTTCACTCCCGAGCTGACCGAGCTGGTGAACAACCCGCTGTATTCGGACGTGTGGACCGACGACCGGCTCAGCCCGCGCGACCGCAGCATCGCCACGGTCGCGGCTCTCGTCGCGCTCTACCGCCCCGAGGAGCTGCCGGCTCACCTGCGCCGCGCCGTCGACAACGGCCTGACACTCGACGAGATCTCGGCGCTGATCACTCACGTCGCGTTCTACGGCGGCTTCCCTGCGGCGATCTCGGCGTCGATGATCGCCGCCGACACGCTGCTCCCTGCCGAGTAGCCCTAATGGGAATTGATCGGCGCGTCGTTGACGGGTTTGGGCCTGGTTGACGAGAGCCTGATCACCGAGCCGCTGGCCGGTGAGCACTGTGCAAGCCTTGGAATGCTGGTCGATTCCTA
>JBLNEK010000304.1:0-3840 GCA_050262635.1 Candidatus Sericytochromatia bacterium
GCCTTTGCAAGGCAGAAGTCAGGGGTTCGAATCCCCTAGGCTCCACAGCCAATAACCGCAGCTCACCTTTTGCTGCACTGATCCGCCGCGACGTCGGTGTAGGCCCTGATCGCGTCATGCCGCTCCTCGGGAGTGCCCAACCTTCCGGCGTCGTTGAACACCTGCTCGACGTCCGGATGGGCGTCCAGATAGTCCGCCATCTGATTCATCGCGGCGGCGTGTGCCCGTATCACTGCTCTAGGAGAACACGGATCGGGTGGCTGCGCACCTGCGACACCGGCAGTCGCCAATGCCACACCCGCCGCCACGATTGCAGCGGTTACGCCGATCAAACGCCGCGACACCCCGCTCCCCATGGACACGTGTAGCCACTGTCATCGCTCCTTCCAAACCCTTAGTACCCGTAGCCGTATTGTCCGTACCCGGGCGGGTATTGCCCGTAAGGTCCGTACGGGTTGTACTCGGGCGGCGGAGGAGGCGGAGGTGGGGGCGGTACGAACCACCACCACGGCGGGATCCAATCACCCACATCTACCCAGTGTCCCCAGTCTCCCCAATCTATCCAGTCTCCATGACCTGGACCCGGTGGATGTGGATGTGGTTTTGCGTCCGCCACTCCAGCGCCTAGTCCTACGGCCGTAAAGCTGAGAGTGGCAGCGATCACGGCGGCGGCGCCCACTTTCTTCAGACTCATCGTGCGATCCTTCATCCGCGGCCCATTGAGCGACCGGTTGCCTCCACGTTGCGCGTCCTCACCCGCCCGCCGACAGGGACTTTCGACCCATAATGCGGGACCGCAATGCCCCCTTCTCGCCCTGCGCTGAGCGTTCACAGCCCGAGGACCGCCGTGTTTTGTAACAGTGTTTGTACCGCGACCGGCTAGCCTCGCTGCGTGGGCTTTGGCGGTGACGCTGCTCGTGACGGCCCGCTGCCGCTCGCGCGCCGGCGGCTGGCTGACGCGGTGCACGCGTTGGCTGATCCGGCGCCGCAGTGGATCGGCGGGGTGTGCCGCTGGTCTGATGCGCTATACGTCAGCTTGCGGGTGGAGTTGTCGGGTGGTCGGTGGTCGGCCGTAGGCGGGCGGTTCGGCGCGGTGCCGTGCCGCGGTGACGTGTTGGCGCTGCTGGTCGAGATCGACGCGGCGGTGGGCTCGTGGCAGCCGGACGGCAAGGGCACGGTGGATCGGTTGCACCAGTTGGCGGGCCGCGCCTTCAGGCCGCAGGACTGCGATTTGATCGGCGACTACTGCTCGACGATGGAGCGGTGGACGCTGGCCGGGACCGAGCTGCTCACCGAGACGCCGAGAGTGTTTCTGCGCCAGCCGTGCCCGCGCTGCGGGCAGCGGTTCACGTATCGCCGCGACGACGGCTGTTGGGCTGCGAGCCGCTGCCGACGTGATTGTCCACCCGGACGACTGAGTCAACGTCAGTTGTCAATCAAGGATCACCGGACCGACCATCTACGTACGATGCCGACATGGAGTTACGAGGCAAGCGAGTGCTGATCACAGGTGCGTCACGGGGTATCGGCGAGTCTCTTGCGCATGCCTTCGCCGGGGCAGGGGCAACGGTAGCCCTCATCGCCCGGGACGAGGACGCCCTTCGGGCGCTCGCGGCCGATCTCGGCGGCAGCGCCCATCCCGCCGACCTCTCGGACCGCGCGCAAGTTGCCGGTCTGGTCAATCGCGTTGAGGACGAAGCTGGGCCGATCGACGTCTTGGTGAACAACGCCGGCGTCGGGATGGCCGAGTACTTCGTCGATGCGTCGAATGAGAACTTGCGCTACACCACCGAGGTGAATTACCTCGCCCCGGCCGAGTTGTGCCGGCAAGCGGTTCCGCGGATGCTTGCGCGCGGCGGCGGCCACATTGTCAACGTTTCGTCGATGGCCGGCTGCGCCGCCTTCCCCGGCCTGACCGCCTACGCGGCATCGAAGGCGGCGCTTTCTCACTTCACTGCGGGGCTGCGGGCCGACCTTCGCGGGCTCTCAGTCGGCACTACCCTCGTGGAACTTGGGCTGATCCGCACCGACATGCTCGCCCAGGCTGAGGAGTACGAGCCGACGGCCAAGTCCTTCCAACGCGGGTATCGGCTGCGGATCATGGTCGACGTCCCGCGCGAGAAGGTGGCCGACGAGGTCGTCGAAGCCGTACAGAAGGGCCGCAGGCACGTCCGGGTGCCTAAGCGAGGCGCGTTGTTCCCCATGTTGGCTGAGGCGCCGCGGCGAACCGCCGAAGTGGTGCTCACCGGGGTTCCCCACCGAGTGAAGTAACTACGGCATGCTTCCGGCATAACGCTCGTGCCCATAATCTGCCCACAGTTACACATAACTCAACTGAACTACACTGATGTCTTTCCGCACGTTGCGTAGCATGAAACCCGTTGAACAGCACCATGATTCGCCTTTGCAAGGCAGAAGTCAGGGGTTCGAATCCCCTAGGCTCCACTCGCTCAGTAGTTGTTGCAGGTATCGAAGGTCCGTTGGAGAACTCCAATGTATGGCCCGCTGTGTGGATCGCTCACGAACCGCTGGGCAATCGCGGTCCGTTGACTCGGCGACCCAGCGAGGAACTCAAGCAAACCGGACTGCATCGGTGGCCAGGCGCTGAAAAACGCGGCAACCGTCGGGTCTTGCGCGTTCATTGCTGCCATGAGCTGACCGTAAGTGCAGGTCGTGTTGACGGCGGGTCCCAAATCGGGATCTGCGGACGCGATCCCGGCCCCGGCGGTCAGCGACAATGTCAGACCCCCAACGGCCACAGCAAGTCTGGTCAACGATGTCTTTGCCATGCGCGCGCTCCTTTCTGACTGTGGACCGACTTTAACGCAAAACATGCAGGTCAAGCGCCAATACCGGCGTCCGGCACGTTACGGCTTGGGAGCCACCTCGACGCTGGGCGGCAGCGGCGACGGCTCGGGCTGCATCGACCGGCGAATGATCGAAAACGCCACCGCTCCCCCGGCGAGCGCCGCCACCGAAACCGCCGTCACCAATGCGATGCGCCGGCGCCGGCTCTTGGGCTTGCGTGCGTCCTGGAGCGCCTGCGGAAGGTTGGCGACGACCTCCTGAGCCGCTGCGAGCTCCCGCGCGAGGGTCTCCTGCGCGGTACTGAGCTCCTCGGCGAGCCGGCTCTCGCGGTAGTGCTCTCGCAGGCGGTTGCCCGCCGAGTACGCACCCTGCGCACCGAGTGCGATGGTGCCGCGGGCGATGTCGACGGGCCCGACGGCCGTGTACTGCAGGCCACGGGTCAGACGCTGCTTGGGTGTCAGGGGCTGAATGTCTTCGCGCAAGCGGCTCATCCTCGTGGTCACCGCACGAGCCTAACGGACGGCGGCCGCCGGACCGGCCGAACTGGCGTGGCACACTGACATGCCGTGACCACGAGCCCGATTCAAACCGCAACCGCGACCCTGCACACCAATCGCGGCGACATCAAGATCGCCCTGTTCGGCAACCACGCCCCCAAGACCGTCGAGAATTTCGTCGGACTGGCCACGGGGACAACGGATTACAGCACCCAGAATGCGTCGGGCGGCACGTCCGGGCCGTTCTACGACGGCGCCGTCTTCCACCGCGTGATCGACGGGTTCATGATCCAGGGCGGCGACCCCACCGGGACCGGCCGCGGGGGCCCGGGATATCAGTTCGCCGACGAGTTCCACCCCGAGTTGGCATTCGACAAGCCTTACCTGCTCGCGATGGCCAACGCCGGCCCGGGCACCAACGGCTCGCAGTTCTTCATCACCGTCGGCCCCACCCCCCACCTCAACCGCAAGCACACGATCTTCGGCGAGGTTGCCGACCAGGCCGGGCGTGACGTCGTCGACGCCATCGCCAAGG
>JBLNEK010000305.1:0-7844 GCA_050262635.1 Candidatus Sericytochromatia bacterium
AACGAGGAGGTCTCGACACGCATCCTCACCCACGCGATCGAAGCCGTCGGTCCCGACGTGCTGGCCGAGACACGCCAGTCCGGCGGCGGCGAGGACTTCAGCTGGTACCTCGAAGAGGTCCCGGGCGCGATGGCGAGGCTTGGGGTGTGGTCGGGTCGCGGGCCTCAACGCGATTTGCACCAGCCGACATTCGACCTCGACGAGCGCGCGATGGCGGTCGGGGTGCGAGTGCTGGTGAACACCGTCGAGCAGGCGGCGGCGTTCATCTGAGTCATTCCAGCCCGCACAGTCGCAGCACCACGGACAGGCCCGCGGGCGTGCCCGGCCAGTGCCGTGCGACGGCGTCCGGACCGGCCCGGCGCGTCACGAACCGCAACACCAAACTGATGAGGATGACGTCGTCGGCGAACCCGACGACCGGGATGAAGTCTGGGATGAGGTCGAGCGGCGAGGCGATGAACGCCAGCAGCAAGACCAACGCGATCCGGATCGCGCGCGGCAACGTCGGGTCCGCAGCGAGGTTCTTGATGAGCCGGAACAGATCGGGAAGCAGCCTGACGGCTTCTTTGAGGGTGATGTCTTGTGGCCTGACCACCCACAAGGCGACGACCATCAGCAGCCAGATGAAGACGAGCGCGCCGAGGATGCCGAGCGGGATCGCCCACCACTGCGTCCGCACGATCCGATCTTGGCTTACCTGCGCCGCGATCGCGCGTGGCGGCGCCCGTGTTCATCTGCCGTCAACCCGGACGCCACCGCGACGCCACCGGAAGAGATGCGCGCCCACAGCTTCGCTTACTACGGTGGTTTGAGTGATCCCGCGCCGGCTGCCCCTGCCCGATCGGCGGGCGATCAGCGTGCCGCTTCGCGCCGCCGCCGTGGGAACCCGGATGGCCGCGACCGCCACGTTCGCCGTCGCCACGACCGCGGGCAGCGTTGCTCTGCTCGGCAGCAGCACGGTTGCCGGCTTGAGCCGCGGCGCCCGCACAGAAGTCGGTGAATTGACGCGGGCGGCCGCGGGCATGGCGCTTGAGGCCGTTGGTGCACCGCCAACACGGCGGGTCAGTCGCAATGGCTCGAGGTATTGGGTCGAAATCCGCGGGCTCGACGGCGAAGACGGCAAAGCCATCGCCGAGGGAGTGCTGGCCGCGGTGCGCGCGGAACCCGGCGTTCACGCTGCCCACCTGAACCTGGCCGTCGGCCGCGTCGTCGTCGCCGTCGAGCCTGACGGCCCGTCCTCAGCCGAGCTCTGCCGTGTGGTCACCGCGGCGGAACGGCAGGCCGGCGGTGCGGCACGGCAGCTGCCGCGGAGCCTGCCCGGTGACGATGCGGTCCTGGTCGCGCGCACCGCGTCTGCCGCGGCTGCCGCTGTGGGCCTTGGCATTTCGCTGACGGGCAGCGTGATGCGCGGCCGTGGGTTGCCCGATCTGCTGGCAGTGCCGACGACGCTGATCGACTACGTGCCACGGCTGCGCCGCCCGCTCGAGCAGCGCATCGGGCCGGAAGCCACCGACCTGCTGTTCGGGCTCGTCAACGCGACGACGGCCGCGCTGACGCTGTCCCCGACGGCCGCGGCCGCCGAAACCGTGGCCCGGGCGATGCTCGCCGCCGAGGCGTGGAACTGCCGGTTGTCGTGGGCCCGTCACGAACCTGGCCTCGCCGCCCCTCTGCCCGATGACGTCGACCAGGTCGGCACTGACGCGTCGAACCCTGCGGACGGACGCGGGGAGCGCTACGCCGACATATCAGGGCTCACCGGCATCGGCGCCGCCGCAGTCCTCGGGCTGCTGTCACGCGACCCGGGCATCGCGGGCGCGGCCGCGTTGGCGGCCGTCCCGAAGCCGCTGCGCGCAGGCCGTGAAGCGTTCGGGTGCGCGCTGACCCGCGGACTGGCCAGCGACGACTGCGTGGTGCTGCGTCCTCGCGCGTTGCGCACGCTCGACCGGGTCGACGCGATCGTCATCGACCCCCGTGTCCTCTACACCGACAGGCTGATGGTGAGTCGCGTTGTCGGCGTGCAGAACTCACACCGCACGAAGGCATGGCAGGCGGTGCGCGCTGCGCTCGAACGCGACGGCGTCGGCCCCGGCTGGCACCGGCTGGGCAGCATCCACGGTGCCGGGCGATCGGGCAAGGCTCTGGTCAGTTTCGTTCGCGACCCCTACGCCGCCGCAGTGGTCACCGAGGCGCGACGGTCCCATCCGCGGGTGGTGTCTCTTGACGACGACGGATTGCGTTCTCTGGCACAGGGATTCGATTATCTGCATCCGCTCGGCGAGTCGATCGACGCGTCGCTGTCGGCCGCGGTCGAGGACCTCAAGACCGACGGTTCGGCGGTGATGCTGCTCACCACCGGGGACATGGGCACGCCACACCGCGCCGACGTGACGGTCGGTGTGTTGCGCAGCGGGAGCCCGCCGCCGTGGGGTGCCGATGTGTTCGTGCCAGACCTGAGCGTCGCCTGGCGCGTGCTGCATGCTCTACCCGCCTCACGTGAGGTCACCGAACGCGGAATCCGGCTGTCGGTCTCCACGTCCGCGATCGGTGCGCTGATGCTGATCCCCGGGGTGCCCGGACGTGGTCCCGAATCGGTCAACGCCGGCGTCGCGGCCGGGCTGTGGACCGGATTCTCTGCTGGCACCAAGGTTTTTCGCGATCCGCTGCCCGAGCCCGAGTCCGTGCAGGACTGGCATGCCCTGCCCGTCGATGAGGTGCGGCGGCTGTTGCCGCGGCCTGCCGACGAGCACATCGACGAGCCGTCGGTGCGCTGGCAGGACCGTGCGCCGATCCGCGGGGCGCGCAGCGCCACCATCGGGACGTGGCACCTCGCTCGCGACTTCACCGCCGAGATACGCGCCAACCTGGCCGACCCGATCACCCCGCTGCTGGCCACCGGTGCGGTCGCCAGTGCGCTGCTCGGCTCGCCTCTGGACGCCGCGCTCGTCGGCGGCGTGCTGCTGGCCAACGCCGCGCTGTCGGCCGAACAGCAGTTGCACGCCGAACGCGTGCTGCGCCGTCTGCTCGCGGTGCAGGATCCGTTGGCACGCCGCCGGATTGGGCCTCTCACCGTCCGCCGCAACGAGAAGGTGCCCGCCAAGCGGCTGCGCCCGGGCGACATCATCGAAGTCCATCCCGATGAGGTGATCCCGGCCGACGCGCGGCTCATCGAGGGCTCCAGCGTCGAAGTCGACGAGTCCGCGCTGACCGGCGAGTCGCTGCCCGTCCCCAAGCAAATCGATCCCACGCCGGGCGCGCCGCTGGCCGAGCGCTCGTGCATGCTGTACGCCGGCAGCACGATGGTCGCCGGCACGGCGCTGGCCGTCGTGACCGCGGTCGGGTCCCGCACGGAGATGCGCAGGGCGTTGGCGATGGCGCCCACCAAGTCCCGCGAGATCGGGCTGCAGCGGCAGTTGAGCCATATCACGCGGCGCGCCTTGCCATTCAGCGTCGCAGGCGGCGGCCTGGTCGGGCTGCTGAGCGTGTTCCGCGGCACGGCGTTGCGGGAGGCGGTCGGCAGCGCCGTCGCGTTGACGGTCGCTGCGGTGCCGGAGGGCTTGCCCCTGGTCGCGACGCTGGCCCAGCTCGCGGCCGCCCGCAGGCTCACCGGCGAGTCGGTGTTGATCCGCAACGCCCAGTCGGTCGAGGCGCTCGCCCGTCTGCAGGTGGTGTGCTTCGACAAGACGGGCACACTCAGTGAGAACCGGCTGCAAGTCAAAGCGGTGCGCGCGATGTCGGGGTTCACCGACGACGAGGTGCTCGACGCCGCCGCCAGCACCATCTTCGTGCGGCCGGGCCACCGCGCGCACCACGCCACCGACGACGCCATCCGCAGGGCGCGCGACGGCGACGACGACCAGTCGACGGCACCCGTCGCACGCGACGCGTTCCTGCCGTTCCAGTCCGGTCGCCCGTTCGCAGCCGCCGTCGTCGGCACCCGGCTGACCATCAAGGGCGCACCCGAGGTGCTGTCCTCGGCGCTGGCCGACGACCACGTGCATCTCGCAAAGTCCATTTCAGAGATGGCCGCCAAGGGCCTGCGGGTACTGGCGGTCGCCGAACGAAAGTTGACGCCCGACGAGGCTGCTGTCGCCGTGGGCGATCCCGCCAAGCTCGAGGCCCTGTGCTCGGCGAAGCTCACGCCGGTCGGGCTGCTCGGACTGGCCGACACGCCTCGGCCCACCGCCACGGCCGTGCTGCAGGACCTCGCCGAGCGCGGCATCGGCGTGCGACTGATCACCGGGGACCATCCGGTCACCGCCGCGGCCGTCGCCAACGACCTGGGCCTGGACATCAGTTCCGAGCAGGTGCTCACCGGCAGCCAGTGGGAGACGCTGTCGGCCGACGAGCGGGCCGAGGCGGTGACGTCACGGATGGTGTTCGCGCGGATGTCACCCGAGCACAAGATCGAGGTGGTGCAGACCCTCGAGCGCATCGGGCTGGTGACGGCCATGGTCGGCGACGGCGCCAACGACGCCGCCGCGATCCGCGCCGCCAGCGTCGGCATCGGGGTGGCCGCCCGCGGCAGTGACCCGGCCCGCACCGCCGCTGACGTGGTGCTGCTGGACGGCAAGATCGAGGCCCTGCTGGGCGCGCTCGACGAGGGCCAGCAACTGTGGCGGCGGGTCCAGTCGGCGGTGTCGATGCTGCTGGGCGGCAATACCGGCGAGGTGTCGTTCGCGCTGATCACGAGCCTTCTGACTGGGCGCTCGGTGCTCAACGCCCGTCAGATGCTGCTGGTGAACATGCTGACCGACGCGCTGCCGGCCGCCGCGCTAGCGGTCAGCCCGCAGACCAACCTGGCGGAGGTGGATCGCGACGAGGCGGCGATGTGGCGTGCGATCGGGGTCCGGGGCGCGTCGACCACGGTGGGCGCCACGCTGGCGTGGCTGATGGCCAGCGCGACGGGTCCGCGCCAGCGGGCGGCCACTATCGCGCTGATCGGGCTGGTCTCCACTCAGCTGGCGCAGACGCTGGCCGACTCTCACGGCCCGCTCGTGGTGGTGACGGCGCTGGGTTCGTTCGCGGTGCTCGGCGGGGTGATCAGCACACCGGGCCTGAGCCAGCTCTTCGGCTGTACTCCGGTAGACCCGCTGGGGTGGGGTCAGGCGTTTCTTGCTACCGGAGTGGCGGGACTCGTCGCGGCGCTGGCGCCGGACCTACTCGACCGCCTCTCGCAGGCGACGCGTCAACTGGCTGCAGCGTCAGGGGTGTTTGACGCCTCAGCAGTCGCCGGGGCGCTGGACGACTCAGTCGTCGACTACGACGATCCCGGCTTGCACGAGAACCGCGTAGATCTCGCGAAAGGGAGGCGTCAGAAGTCGGACACCGGCCTCGATGAGAGTGTCGGTGCCGGAGAAACGCGCGAAATCGGACACGACACCAAGAAAGCCGACAAGCGTGACCATTGAGAGTCTCGAAGTTGAACAGGACACGAAATGTTGACAACGACGCGAGCATTGCTGGCCGCCCAACGCGACGCTTCACGGGTGGTGAAACAAGCCGAAAAGTTCTCTGTGCGCGTGCCGCTCGTGGGCCGGGTGTCGGTGCCGCCACCGGATCAGCTCGCGTTCTTCGCGATCCTCGGCGTGCTCGCGGCGGTGGAAGCAATCGACTGGCCGGTGGCGCTGGCGATTGGCGTCGGCCAAGCCGTCGTCGCCCGCCACTTCACCGATCAGCCATCCCAGGCGGCGGCTGAGCGAGCCGCGGCGCGAAAGGCCATGCCGCGCAAGGCCTCTGCTGCGAAGAAGGCGGCCCCGCGCAAGGCCGCGAAAGGTACGAAAGCCACCAAGTAAAGGGGGCTAAGGTTTAGTCGCCGTGGCCCGGGCCGATGTTGCGCGACGGGCGGGTTCGCAGCGCATGCACGTAATCGGCTGGCGCACCAGCGGTTTCGGCCGCATCAGCCATCACCCCGAGGTAGCGCGCGGACGGCAGGCCGCCCTCCCAGGCATCGAGAACGTACAGCCACGCCAGCACCGGATCCGTCGTGGTGTCCGACGACAGCCGTTCCACGCGGCACCGAATCTTCTTGTGGACTCCGAACTCTGAGCCTTCCCACCGGTCGAGGTTCCTCTCGTCCTCCTTGGTCATGTCGTAGAGCACGACGAACACCTTGGAGTTGGAGTCTTCCACGATCGTGGCCAACGCACCCTCCCAGCCGATGTCTTCGCCGCCGAAGGTCAGCCGCCAGCCGTGCAGCCAGCCCGTGCCGGCCATCGGGGAATGCGGTGCCCGCTGCAGCATCTGCTCCGGATCCATGTTCGACCCGTACGCGGCGTAGAGCGGCACGGGGAAAGCGTAGAGGGTTCGCGGCATCCTCGGCGGTCAACTACCGCGATGACTACCGTGAAGGCCATGCCAACCCGCATCGTGATCATCGGGGGAGGGCCGGCCGGTTACGAGGCGGCGTTGGTGGCCGCGGCACATCCCGTTGAGGTAACGGTCGTCGACTCCGACGGGATCGGCGGGGCGTGCGTGCTGTTCGACTGCGTGCCGTCCAAGACCTTCATCGCCTCGACGGGTGTGCGGACCGACCTGCGCCGCGCCCCGCAGCTCGGTTTCGACATCGATATCGGGGACGCCAAGATCTCGCTGCCGCAGATCCACGACCGGGTGAAAAGACTCGCGGCCGCGCAGTCCGCCGACATCGCCGAGCGGTTGCGCAGCCAGGGCGTCAAGCTGATCGACGCCCGCGGCGAACTCGTGGACCCGGTGCCCGGCATGGCCCAGCACCGCGTCAAGGCCACTCAACCAGATGGCACCGAGCAGGTGCTTGACGCCGACGTCGTGCTGATCGCGACGGGCGCCAGCCCGCGCGTGCTGCCCGACGCCCGCCCGGACGGCGAGCGAATCCTCACCTGGCGCCAGCTCTACGACCTCACCGACCTGCCGAACCACCTCATCGTCGTCGGCTCCGGCGTCACCGGCGCCGAGTTCGTCAACGCCTACACCGAGCTCGGCGTCTACGTGACCGTAGTCGCCAGCCGCGACCAGATCCTGCCGCACGAGGACTCCGACGCGGCCGCCGTGCTCGAGGAGGTGTTCGCCGAGCGTGGAGTCACTCTCGTCAAGAACGCGCGGGCGGAGTCGGTGTCCCGCGGCGACGGAGGGGTGACGGTCAGGATGACCGACGGCCGCTGTGTGGAGGGCAGCCACGCGCTGATCACGGTCGGGTCGGTGCCGAACACGTCGGGGCTGGGGCTCGAGCGAGTCGGCATCGAGCTCGGCAAGGGCGACTACATTCCCGTGGACCGGGTGTCGCGCACGTCGGTGCCGACGATCTACGCCGCCGGCGACTGCACGGGCCTGCTGCCGCTGGCGTCGGTCGCCGCGATGCAGGGGCGGATCGCGATGTATCACGCGCTGGGCGATGCCGTCAGCCCCATCCGGCTGCGCACGGTCGCCGCCGCGGTGTTCACCCGGCCCGAAATCGCTGCCGTCGGTGTGCCGCAGGCGCTGATTGACGACGGCACCGTCGCCGCTCGCACTGTGACGCTGCCGCTGAACACCAATGCCCGCGCGAAGATGTCCGGCCTGCGCAAGGGCTTCGTGAAGATCTTCTGCCGCCCTGCGACCGGGGTCGTCATCGGCGGCGTGGTGGTGGCTCCGGTGGCCTCCGAGCTGATCTTGCCGATCGCGCTGGCGGTGCAGAACGGTAACTCGGTGGCCGAGCTCGCCCAGACGCTGTCGGTGTACCCGTCGCTGACTGGGTCGATCACCGAGGCCGCGCGCCGGCTGATGGCCCACGACGACCTCGAGTGAGCGCCCCGCACCGTCGAGACTGCGCACAGATCGCAAATTCCGGCCGAAATGCGATCTGGCCGCAGTCTCGACCTCGGGGGGCGGGC
>JBLNEK010000306.1:0-15867 GCA_050262635.1 Candidatus Sericytochromatia bacterium
TAGTGCTCGGCGGTGACGTCGCGGAACGTACCCACCGTGACGCGCCGCCCGGTGTCAGGATCGTCGACGTGGTTGAAGCTGACGGTGACCCATAGCCGGTGCCCGTCGCGGTGGGTGACCGGAACGGTGTACGTCCCGTGCGGCCGGCTTGCCATCTGGTCCAGCACCGCGCGGACCTGGCGGTGCGCGTCCGGATCGTCGTCGGCAGAAGGCCACCAGGGATGGGGGAATTCGTACGGGAGCTCGTCGGTGCCGTAGCCGAGGATGTCGGCGAAGGCGGCATTGATCTCGACGACCGCGCCGTGCTCGTCGCGAACGAAGAAGGCCTCCTGGAGTGACTCCACCAGAGCGGTGCGCCATCGCGCGTGGTGGTTGCGAAGCCGTGCCAGTTCGACATTGGCCCGCACGCGCGCGAGCAGTTCGGCGGCCGCGAACGGCTTGACAAGGTAGTCGTCCGCGCCGGCTTGCAGTCCCTCGATAGAGGCTTCCTGGCCTGCCCGCGCCGAAAGCAGCAGCACCGGCACGGCGGTTGTCCGGGGATCGGCCCGCAGCGCCGCGACGAGTTCCAGTCCGTTCAGGCCGGGCATCATCACGTCGCTGATCACCAAGTCGGGAACGTCGGCGCGGATGGCATCGAGCGCTTGGTGTCCGTCGGTGACGGCCTCGACCCGGTAACCGGCGCCCTGCAATAGCCGAGCGAGGTATTCGCGCATGTCTGTGTTGTCGTCGGCGATCAGCACGCGGGCAGCTTCGGCTGAACTCCCTGCGACGGTAGGGCTCTGGGGCGCCTCGCCGCTGAGGTGGTCCGCCGGCTCGACGTCTGCGGGTATCCAGCGCAGCGCCTCCTGCACGTACGGCGCGGCAACCCCCGAGCCGGCCCTGGCATCGGCGGCCGGGGCGACAGAGTCCACGGGCAGGTGCGCGGGACCGAAGGGCAGGCGGATGGTGAAGGTGGTGCCCTCACCTTCGGTGCTTTCGGCGACGATGCTGCCGCCGTGCAATCCGATGAGTTCCTTCACCAGGGCCAGGCCGATGCCGCTTCCCTCGTTGGACCGGGCACGTGCGGTCTCGATGCGGTGGAACCGTTCGAACAGCCGAGGCGTTTCCGCGGCGGGCACCCCGATACCGGTGTCGGAGACGACGACGACCGCGTCGGCACCCTCTCGCCGGGTCGCGACGGAGATCGACCCCTCGAACGTGAACTTCAACGCGTTCGACAGCAGGTTGAGGATCACCTTCTCCCACATGTCGCGGTCGAGGTACACGGGTTCGTCCATCGGCTCGCAGTCGACGGTGAGCACTAACCCGGCGCGCTCGATGGCGGACCGGAAGACGCTGGCCAGCTCCATCGTGACGGCGGCCAGGTCGACCGGCTCGTAGCGGGCGCGCGTACGGCCGGCCTCGATGCGCGAGAAATCCAGCAGTGTGTTGACCAGCTTGGTCAGCCGTAACCCGTTGCGCCAGATGACATCCAGCTCACCGCGAATCTGCTCATCCAGACCCGTTGTCCGGCTGCGCAATTCGGCCACCGGGTCGAGAATCAGTGTGAGCGGCGTGCGGAACTCGTGGCTGATGTTGGAGAAGAACGTGGTCTTGGCGCGGTCGAGTGCGGCCAGCTCTTCGGCCCGTCGCTGCTGGACCTGATAGCTTCTGGCGCTGCCGATTCCGGCGCCGATGTGCCCAGCGACGAGTGTGAGGAAGCCCCGGTAGGCATCGTCGAGCGGACGGTAGCGATTCAGCCCGGCGACCAGGAAGCCGCTCGGGGAATCGCCCTGCTGCAACAGCGGAACCACGAGCGCCTGGGTGGGCGGATCCGACCAGTCGCCGGTCGGCAGACCCGGGTAAGCAGGCCCGGCGAGTTCGACGAGAACGGACTCGCCGCGCGCGGGCTGCTCCACAGGCCACACGCCGTCGCCGGCGGGGGCAAGCACAGTCGGCGCGGCGGGATGCCCCGCAGGGATACCGCTGGCTCCGGCCAAGCACGCGTTCCCGCGATCGTCGAACAGATAGGTCAGCGCGAACGGCAGGTCCCGCAGGTTACGCCCGAGCTGGCGATGGGCGAAACCCAGCGTCTCCGCCTCGGTGCGGATCACGGTGGGGTCGGAGCCCAGGTCTCGCAGCGTCGCCATCCGCCGCTCGGCGATCACCCGCTGGGTGTCCTCACTGACCACGCACAGCATGCCGACCACGAGGCCGTCGTCGTCACGCAGTGGACTGTAGGAGAACGTGTGGTAGGACTCCTCGGGGTATCCGGAGCGTTCGAGGAATAGCAGCAGGGCCTCGTCCCACGTGGCCTTCCCGGTGGACAGCACCCGGTCGATCCGCGGACCGATGTCGTCCCAGATCTCCGCCCACACCTGGCTGGCAGGCCGCCCCAGCGCCCAGGGGTACTTGCGCCCGAGCGTGTCCCGGCGGTAGGCGGCATTGCAGAAGAACGTCAGCTCCGGCCCCCACGCCATCCACATCGGAAACCGCGACGACAACAGGATGCTCACCGCAGTCTGCAGGCTTTGCGGCCAGCCCGCCGGTGATCCCAGCGGCGTGGCCGCCCAGTCCACCTTCGCAAGGTCGCGGCCGACCTCACCGCCGAGATCGAAAACCAAAGGCGGAGAGGACTGCTCGGTGTGTTCGGCGCTCATGCGCCACCCGGGCTGCGCGCCGGCTCCGGATGGGGCATCCGCTCATCATGTCACCATCAACGACCGGCTGTCGGCGAGGCGAGGCTGCGCACATCGATCACACGGGCGATGTCGCTCGCCGTGACGATCCCGACCACCTGACCGGCCTCGACGACGAGCGCGCGCGTCCCGGCCACTGGCGCCAGCCGATCGAGCAGAGCGGTCAGCGGCTCGTGCGCCTCGGCGGTCGGCACCTGGTCGAGTGGTACGGCCACGTCGCGGATCAGGGTGGCGGTGCGCTGCTCCGGCGCAACGTTGCGCAACTGGGTCAACGTGATCAAGCCGGTGATCCTGCCATCGGAATCCTCCACCGGATACGACGAGTGACGATCGCCGAGCAGATACCGGTGGATGAACTCCTCGACGGAGATCCAGCCCGGGGCCGAGTGGGGCCTGGCCGTCATGACGTCGGCCACCGATACTCCGGTCAGCGACTGGCGGGTCTGGATCGCGGTTTCCTCCCCCCGGGAGGCGGTGAGCAGGAACCAACCGACGAACGCCAGCCACGCGCCGCCGACGATCGAGCCGAGCAGGAACTCCACCAGCCCCAGCCCGATCAACCCGTACGCCACCACCTTTCCGGCCCTGGCCGCGCCGACGGCGGCGCGGACCGCGTCGCCGTGCCGGCGCCAGAGGTACGCGCGCAGAATCCGGCCACCGTCCAATGGCGCGCCGGGCAGCAGGTTGAAGAGCCCGAGAACCAAGTTGATCGCGGCCAGCCACCACGCGACGGCGACGACGATGTCCGCGGTCCCAGCTGCGTGAAGGCCGCTGGCCACACCGGCGAAGGCTGCGGCGAGCCCGAGACTCACCGCCGGGCCGGACGCCGCGATCCAGAACGCGGTCCGCGGAGTGGATGCGTCTCCTTCGAGCCGTGCGATGCCGCCGAAGAGCCACAGCTTGATGTCCACCACCCTGACCCCCACTCGGCGGGCGACGAGGGCATGGGTCAGCTCGTGCGCCAGCAGCGACCCAAGCAGCACTGCCGCGCCGCAGGCTCCGGCAAGCCAGTAGGCGCCGGCTGTGTATCCGGGAGCGACGCCGGGCAGTGTGGCGGCCAGGCTCCACGTGAACAGCCACAGGATCACCAGCACGCTCCAGTGCGCGCTGACCGGGAAGCCGGCTATCTTCCCCAGCGGCAGGCCTCCGTCCACTGGTTACCTCCAATCCCGTTGCGGCACCCGAATTGCCTTCCTCGGCCGGCCGGCTGTCAGGTCAGCAGGACGGTGCGCTGATGCGCGTCGATGGCACGCTGCAGTTCGCTGCGGGACAACTCATACGTGCCACACTCGCAGCGAGCGGGAATCAGATCCTCGGTGAAGCGGCCGGCCTCGAGCATGTCGACATAGCGCGAGCCGTGCAGCGTGCCGTGGTGCGCGGTGTCGACGAAGTCGCGGTCCCCGTGCGCATGCGGACCGAGAAGTGACTCGAACACCGGTCCGGCGGGCGTCTCGAAGACTGCCGCCACGTGATGGCTACGACCGCACTGCACTCGAAGTAGCGCGTGGTCGTCGCGCTGCTTACCGAGATCGTCGAGCGCTTGGCGCGCCATCGCTTCGCGTTCGGTCGGGCTCAGGTCGACTTGCCGGCTCATATCTCCTCCGCATCCGCGAAACCCCACGTCCGACGCTACCGATGCGATGCTCGGGATGTCCCGGGTCCGAAGTCCCGTCCGGGCGTGGCCGAAGGTCCCATCGCGATGGCGGACCCACGGCTTCGGGACGTTCGACCCTCGCCCCGCGGCTGGCGCAGAGCCACACTGCATGTCACGAGTAGGAGGGACAGCGAGTTATGAAGCTGTTCGATGATCGCGTCGACGCCGGCCGCCGGCTGGCTCAGCGTTTGGAGCATCTGCGAGGCCAGGACGTGGTCGTCCTCGGCCTGCCCCGCGGCGGCGTGCCGGTCGCGTTTCAGGTAGCCACGGCGCTGCACGCCCCGCTCGACGTTCTCGTCGTCCGCAAGCTCGGGGTGCCGTTCCAGCCCGAACTGGCATTCGGCGCCATCGGCGAGGACGGGGTGCGTGTGCTCAACGACCGCATCGTGCGCGGGGCTCAGCTCGGCGTCGATGACATGGAGGCGGTCGAGCGCGCGCAGCGGGTTGAGTTGGCGCGCCGAGCGGAGCGGTTCCGGCGGGGGCGTGACCGGATCTCGTTGACGGGCCGGGTCGCCGTGCTCGTCGATGACGGCATCGCGACCGGCGCCACGGCCAGGGCGGCCTGCGAGGTCGCCCGCGCCCACGGGGCGAGCCGGGTGGTGCTAGCGGTTCCCATCGGTCCCGACGACATCGCCGAGACGTTCGCCGGGTACGCCGACGAGGTGGTCTGCGTGCACACGCCGCCGGCGTTCTACGCGGTCGGTCAGGGATACCGGAACTTCACGCAGACCACCGACGACGAAGTGATCGCGCTGCTCGACCGCGCCCATAAGGAGCTCGCAGACCCGCCGGTGCGTGACACCTGACGAGCGCCTCGGGCGTTGACTCTGCGGGCAGATCGCCACGTTGCGTGAAATCGCGATCTGCCCGCAGTCTCAACGGAAAACCCGTCAGCCTGCTGGGGTGATCAGCCCGTAGTGCCCGTCGTAGCGGTGATAGAGCACGCTAACGCGACCCTGGGCGGCGTCGATGAAGAAGAGGAACGGCAGCTTTAGCAGGCCGAGGCGCTCGGCCGCTTGCTCGACGGTGATGCACGGCGCCGGCTGGGTGCTGATCGTCACGGGCAGCTCGAACGGGCTCAGCTCATCTGCCATGGTGGGCGCAAGCAGGGCCACGCGATAACCCGTCGGTCCAGCGCGGTAGATGACACCGGCGCTGGCGCTGGCCTTTTCGGTGAAGAGGTGAAAGTCGTAGTCGAGCAAGTCCATTTCGAGTGCGGCCTCGTCCACCGTGCAGGGCGCCATCGCGAACGACTTGCGTCGGATGATCCGGCGTTCGTCGGCCGGACGCAGGAAGTAATCCGGCCGCGGAGTGGGCTCGGAGTCGTGACGCCACTCGTTGCCCGCGGGCCGCTTGCCTCGCCGCGCTTCCCAGTGCTCGGCAGCGCGCTCCAGCCGCCGGCGCAACCGCGCCTCGAGCCGATCGATCGCCTCGCGCGCGGTCGCCTCCTGAACCTGGGCGCGAATGATGCGACCGTCGACGTCCAGGTTCGCCTGCGCCACCACCGGCCGCTGCACCGCCGGATCGTGGTGCTTGCTCAGTTTGACGCGGGCCTGCAGGACCGGCCGGTGGGTGAGCCGGCCCAGTCCTCCGATCTTGCTGCGCGCGTAATCGGCGGCGCCCGGCAGTTGGCCGTGGGTGGTCACTTCCACCTCGAGAACGGGTGGCAAATCGGTACCGTGCGTCATGATCTTGTTATTACGCCGCGGGGCGCCAAGCCCAGGAGGGCCTTAAGTCACCGCTTTGTCGGTGATGGGCCCCGGGAATTCAGAATTCGCACACCCTCCCGACGCATCCTCCGCTGAACTCGGTTCCGGCGTGCGCAACGGCGGGTTCGGGGGCGGCGTAGGACAAGACCTGCGCCTCGCGGCTGCCGTAGCGGTAGACGGTGATCCCCTTGACTTTCGCCTTCCAGGCGGCCAGATAGATGGCGCGGATGTCATCAACGGTCGCCGTTTTCGGCAGATTGATCGTCTTGGACACCGCGGCGTCGACGTGCCGCTGGACCGCGGCTTGCATGCGCAGATGCCATTGCGGCGCGATCTCGGCCGCCGTCGGGAACGCCGCGCGCACCTCGGCGGGCAGCTGCGCATAGCCGCGCACTCCCCCGTGCTGTGCGATCTCGGCGACGAGCTCGTCGCGATAGAAACCCCGATCGCGGGCCAGCCGATCGAAGCACGGGTTGACCTCCAGCAGATGCCTCCCCACGATCGCGCGGGTGAAGGCGATCGCGAACATCGGCTCGATCCCGGCGGTGGTGCCCGCGATCAGCGAGATGGTGCCGGTCGGCGCGACCGACGTGACTTGAGCGTTGCGCCGGGGACCCGCACCGGCGTAACGACTTTCGGCCCAAGCGGGGAATGAGCCCCTGGTGTCGGCCAATCGCGCCGACGCTCTGTGCGCCGCCCGCTGGATGTGCCGCATCACTCGGCCGGCCAGCCGCACGCCTTCTTCGCTGTCGTACGGGATGCCAAGCGTAGCAAGCAGTTCCGCCAGGCCCATGACGCCCAGCCCGATCTTGCGGGTCGCGCGGGCGGCATCGCCGAGTTCGGGGAAAGGGTAACGGCTGACGTCGATGACGTCGTCGAGGAATCGCACCGAAACTTCGACGATCTCCGCCAGCCGCTCCCAGTCGACGCGACGGTTCGTGATGATGCGAGCGAGGTTGACCGAACCGAGATTGCATGACTCGTAAGGCAACAGCGGGACTTCGCCGCATGGGTTGGTCGCCTCGATCCGGCCGCGTACCGGCACCGGGTTGGCCCGATTGATGGTGTCCAGGAACACCAGCCCCGGGTCGCCGCAGGCATGCGCGGATTCGCAAATGCTCTCGAACAGTTCGGCGGCAGCAATTCGCGCGACGGTCCTGCCGGTGCGGGGGTTGACCAGCCGATGAGTACCGTTGCGTTCAACTGCGCGCAGGAACGCGTCCGTCACACCGACCGACAGGTTGAAATGCGTGAGCTCGTCGGATGATTCGGCTTTGGTGGCGACAAACTCGCGGATGTCGGGGTGTGAGGCGTCGAGCACCGCCATGCACGCACCGCGCCGGCGGCCGCCCATCGAGACGACACGCGCGGCGGCGTCGTACAACGAAAGGAACGACACCGGCCCGCTGGCCGTGCCGCCGGTCGTCGCTACCCGATCTCCGGCGGGTCGCACGTGGCTGAACGCGAAGCCGGTGCCACCTCCGGCCCGTTGAATCTCGGCCGCCTGGCCCAGGGTGTTGAAGATCGACCGCAGTGAATCCTCAACGGGCAGAACGAAACAGCCCGCGAGCAGGCCAAGGTCGGTGCCGGCGTTCATGAGGGTGGGCGAATTCGGCAGGAACTCCAGGCAGCGCAGCAGCGTGGAGAAGCGCTCGGCCCACGGCCGGAAGGAGCGGGGTTGGTACTCGTCCTCGGCAGCGGCGACGCAGCGCGCCGCCCGATCCATCATCTCGCCGGTCGACTCCGTCGGGCGGCCTTGCTCGTCGCGAAGCAGATAGCGCTCGCGCAGAACGGTGACTGCGGCCAGGCTCAGTTTCAGCTCATCGCGGACGCCAAGCAGCGCCTTGGCCGTCCGCAACTCGGCGCGGCGCTGCCGGTAGATGATGTACGCACGGGCAACGTCGTCAAGACCGGCTTCGCCCAGCCGCGCCTCGACCAGGTCTTGGATCTTCTCGACGGCAGCAGTCCGCGGGCCCAGCGCGTTGGCGACGGCGCCGGCGATGGCACTCGGCATGTCCGGATCGTCGTAGGCGACCTCGCGGGCGGCTCGTGCGACAGCGGTTTCGATGCGCGTGATATCGAACGGCACCAGGATCCCGTCTCGGCGCCGGACCTTCGCCGGCCACTGAGAGTGCTTCGACGGCCGGTTGGTCACGCCCGCTGTGACTTCATGACACGAACGAGGCGGCGGCCGCGACCGGTACCACCATGCCGGTCACGGCGAACAGCAACGACGAGGAGGGAGCGCTGCGGCGCAGCACCGTGTTCGCCGGGTTGGCGGGGTCCACCCACACGTCGACCTGCTGCCCCCGGCGCAGAGCGGGCGGCGTGCCCGGCGGCGATCCCGCCCAGTCCCATTCCGGAACGAGCGGAGTCCCGAAGGCGCCGGTCACGTTCACACCTCGCGGTCACGGCCGGACTCGTCGAGCAGACGCAGCGGGTGCATGCCGTCGACTGCTCCGACAAACGGCGGGAAGATGCTGTAACCGAGCATGCGCTGGATATCAGGCGAGACAGCACCCGCTACGTCGTGCGGGACGGACAGCGAGTACGCCTCCTGTGGCCGCAACCAGGGCTCGCAGTACTGGGCGGTGACGGCGAGTCTGTGCTGCTCGGAACGGTTGGCGCCGCCGCCGTGCCACAGGGTCCCGAGGAAGAACACGCATGAGCCAGCCGGCATCACGATCGACACTTCGCGGTCTGCCGCCGTGGGTTTACGCGGGCCCCACTGGTGACTGCCGGGGACGACCACCGTGGCGCCGTTGTCGTCGGTGAACTCGTCGATCGCCCAGATAGTCGAGGCCCCGAGCGGAGGCCGCGGGCGCGAAATGGGGTACATCCCGTCGTCGAAGTGCAGTAGTTGACGCTTCTCACCCGGTGCGATGTTGATGACCTGCAGTTGGGACAAGAGGTAGTTGGGCTTCAGCAGTCTGTCGAGCACGGCAAGCACTCGTGGGTGATCGACGAGCCGGTCGCACTCGCGGGTCTTGTTCAGCACACTGTAGACGCGCTGTGTGCGATAACCCTCAAATGCGTTGCGGCCCAGGTCATTTAGCAGCGGAGTGACAGCCGCCCGAATCCGGGAACAGTCTTGCTCGTCGAGGAGGTTACGCCACACCACGTATCCATCGCGGGTCAGTGCCGCCATGTCCTCGTCCACGAGGGCGGAATCGACAGAGCCGCCGCCGCTGGGCATGAACCGGTACCGGCGGGCGAGGTCGCCTTTCAGGTCGTCGACCGTCGTCACTGGTTCCGGGGTGGCGTTCATGCTCGGGCCGATTCTATGGCTTCGGACACCACTTCACGGCAATGCTCTCGGATATTCAACCCATGAAATCGGCGATGAACCGCTGCTCGCTTCGGGTGAGCGAGCGCGGAACATGGTCCGGGTTTCAGAGATCAGCAGAATCACGGCCATGCCGGACGGGCACTGAAGGACAATGACGTCGTGAATTCGACGGGGCTGGGATTCGGCGTGCTGGGCCCGCTTCAGATGTCCGTCGGCGGCGCACCGGTGCCGGTGGGCGCCGCCAAGCAACGGGCGGTGCTGGCCATGCTGGTGCTGAACCGTAACCGGGCCGTGAGCGGTGACGCGTTGATCCACGCGGCATGGGAGGAATCGCCACCACCGGAGGCCCGCGCCAGCCTGCACGCCTACGTGTCGAACCTGCGGCGGCTGATCAATGACGCCGGCTTCGACGGGCGTGCCCTCTTGGCGGCCGCACCCCCTGGTTATCGACTCAGTGTGGCCGACATCGATTGCGACATTGGCCGATTTGTGAATGAGAAGACGGCAGGTGTTCGCGCCGCGGCGGCCGGCGATTTCGAGCAGGCCAGCCGGCACCTGTCGGCCGCGCTGGCCGAATGGCGAGGGCAGATTCTCGAGGACCTGCGGGACTTCCAGTTCGTCCATTCGTTTGGCGCCGCGATCCTCGAGGACAAAGTGAGCGCGCACATAGCACGCGCAGAAGTTGAAATCGCTTGTGGACGAAGCGATGCCGTGATCAGCGAGCTGGAAAGCCTGACGGCGCACCATCCCTACCGCGAGCCGCTGTGGGCGCAGCTGATCACGGCCTACTACGTCGGTGGTCGGCAATCCGACGCGCTGAACGCGTACCGGCGGCTGAAGTCCACGCTGGCCGAAGACCTCGGTATCGACCCTGGGCCGAAGCTCCGAGCACTGCACGAGCGGGTGCTGCGCCAGGAGCCGTTGGATACCGCACGCAGCGCGCGGGCCACTGCGAAGGCCTCCGTCGTCACGCTGAACCAACGCAGGGAGGCGACCGCCGAGTCCGCAGTGGCATGCCTTCGAGCGCAGTCCGGACGGACCTACCCCTTGACCGGTGCGACCACCCGGATCGGCCGGCTTGCCGACAACGACGTCGTGCTCGACGACATCGACGTCAGCCGCCACCACGCCGTGGTCAGCGACACGGGCACCAGCTACGTCATCACCGATCTGCGTTCGGCCAACGGGGTGTTCGTTCGCGGCAACCGGATCCGTGGCAGCGCTGTGCTCGCCGACGGTGATCCGGTCCGCATCTCCACCCACGAGTTCGTCTTCGAACTGCGGCCGGATTAGTTCATCAGGAGATCGCATCCGGATTTGCGAACAACCGATTCGGGATAACGGTCATTCGCTAGTCTCCTCGGTGTAAGGGGCGCATCAGGGATGGAGAGCCCACATGAGCAATCGTGACAGGCAAGCGGCCAATGCGAGGGAAGCTGAGTATCGAGGGAGCGCACGCCGGCTGCGGGAATTCGACACCTTCAACGACTTCTCCGACGACGACCTCGCGCGGCTCGTCCGCGCGGCACATCGCACGTCGACGTCGGGGCCATGGCCGCTGATCCGGGAGAAGACTCCTTCGGACGCCTGCTACATCCTGCTCAGCGGCGACGCGGGGGTGTATGTCGGCAAAGACCAGGTAGCCGTGGTGGGACCTGGCGAGGTGATCGGCGAATCAGCGCTACGCCACGGGACACTGCGTAATGCGACGGTGACCACCACCGGGAAGGCTGAGGTGCTGCATATTCCACGCGATGACCTCAACCGCCTCCTCGGCGAGATCCCAGCACTGCGCAAAGCCGTCGATGAGACTGTCGCGCGACACATGCCGAGCGAGGCCGTCGACCCCAGCTGACGTCTACCGCGTCAGCGGGTCGAGACGCAGGCGGGGTCGAGGCCGAAGACCCGCACCGCGGCTGACTTCCCCTTCAGCACGTGCGAGCCCCGGTCGACGAGTCTTGGCGGTCGAGAAGCCAGCGCGTCAACGGCGAACACGAGCATGGCCGCGAGCATGGACACGCTCGTCCATCCCGCAAACGTCGGCGGTGAGCGCGGCAAGGAGTCACCGATCCCGGTGTCAGCAGCGATCGCGACCCGGGATCCGTACTGGATGAGCGGCGACGTGCTCGCCCCCGGCGAATGACCGCACCCCAAACGAAGGCGTAGGAACAAACGTTCGGCGGATAACAATTCCCAACCTCAATGATTGCGAATCGATATGCAGGCCTGAGCCGCACCACCTGGAAAATTATGGTTAGCCGGTGCAGCGCCGAACGGCCCTTAAGCTCCCGCTGCTGATCGCAGCCGGCGCGGCAATGACCCGGTTGCCCCGCGCCTCTGCCGAACCGGGCCGATGGTCGCCGGACCGCGCCGGCCGCTGGTACCAATCACAAGGCTGGCTGGTCGGGGCAAACTACATCACTGCGACCGCCATCAATCAGCTCGAGATGTTTCAGCCGGGCACGTATGACCCGGGACGTATCAGTCGCGAGCTTGGAGTGGCTCGCCAGCTCGGGTTCAACACCGTGCGGGTCTTCCTGCACGATCAGTTGTGGGCTCAGGGCCGCCCCGGGTTTCAAAGCCGTCTCGCGCAGTTCGTCGACATCGCGGCCGCCAACCGCATCAAACCGCTCTTCGTCTTGTTCGACTCCTGCTGGGATCCGTTCCCGAGGTCAGGTCCGCAGCGGGCGCCGATACCTGGAGTGACCAACTCCGGGTGGGTGCAGAGCCCGGGTGCCGAGCGCCTCGGAGATCGCCGTTACAGCCGCGTTCTTTACGACTATGTCACTGGAGTGATTAGCCAATTCCGCAACGACGATCGCGTCTTGGGCTGGGACCTGTGGAATGAACCAGACAATCCGGCACGCGAGTATCGCAAGGTCGAAAGGAAAGACAAGCTGGAACTTGTCTCGGCGCTGCTCCCCCAAGTGTTCCAATGGGCGCGTTCGGTCGATCCGGCTCAGCCATTGACGAGCGGCGTCTGGCAAGGGAACTGGGGAGATCCCGGGCAGCGCAGCACAATCAGTCAAGTTCAACTCGATAACTCCGACGTGATCACCTTCCACTGTTATGACAAGCCGGCGTCGTTCGAAGGGCGGATCGATGAACTCTCTTCATGGGGACGACCGATTTTGTGCACCGAGTACCTAGCTCGGTCCAGGGGCAGCACCGTAGAGGAAATCCTGCCAATTGCGAAGCGGCACAACGTCGGTGCCTTCAATTGGGGCCTGGTGGCTGGGAAGACTCAGACATATTTCCCATGGGATTCGTGGGAACACCCCTACAAAGCTCCTCCCAAAGTATGGTTCCACGACCTCCTCCAACCCGACGGACGGCCCTACCGGCACAACGAAATTCAAACGATTCGAAGTCTGAGCGGGCTCGGCCAGAACTGACGGTGCGACCCTCAATGTGCCGACACGCTGCCGCCGTTACCCTTCCATGAATCTCCTGCGAAGGAGCGATCTGCTTGCCGGACGGCAGCGCGATGAGTCCGGGCGACGAATCCGCAGTGGTGGGGTCACCCGTGACCAAATACGTCGCCGCTGAAACGAAGATGACGTCCGCGCCAGAACGAGAGATCGCGCACCGATAACGGCGCCAATCAGCAACGCCACACCGGTGATCGCTTGCGCGTTGGCGAAGACCTGGCGGATGACATTGTCGGCTCCAGGAATTCCGACTGGCAGTGAGAAATGCGGACCGGCCGCGAACACCACGGCGGCTGCCATCAGCAGGGGCCACCAACGCCGGTACTCCCGGGCGATGATCAGCGGTATCAGAAACACGATGTATGTCCAGTGGTGGGTGACGGCCAGCGGCGCTGCGGTAAGGGCTCCCAGCGCGACGACGGCCGTCGCGACGACATGCATTCCGGCCCGCGTGAATCGTTCACCCGCGAACACCACCGCCGTGAAGATCACGATGACACTGAATAGATACAGCATGTCCATGACTACACCGGTGGCCCCCAGCCGAGCGAACACGCCAATGATCGCCTGATTGCCGCTGATTTCGGGGGTACCGCCGCGATCAGTGCGGAAGAACTCGGTCCACCAGAAGTAGTGCGAATCGCGGGGGCTCGCCACGACGCCGATAGCCACCGTCGCGGCGAATGCGGCCAACGCGCGTCCCAACCCGGCACCATCTCGCCGAAACAGCAATACCAGGCCGAATGCCGCCGGGGTGATCTTGATACCGGCCGCGATGCCGATGCCCATACCGCGAAATCTGCGAGGGAGCACACCCAGACAATCCGCGACGACCAGGGCCATCAACACAATGTTGACCTGACCGAAAGAGAAGTTCGACCTGATCGGCTCCAGCACGAGCGCCGGACCCAACGCGGCCATGGCGGTCCAGTTCGGCGAGCGGACGCGAAGACGAGCAAGGATGGTGCGCAGGATCCACCACAACAAGAACAGGTTGAAGGCGCTCCACCCGATCTGCAGCGGGTATTGCGGCACAGCCGCCATCGGCGCGAACAGGACCGCCGCAAACGGCGGATAGATGAACAAAAACCCCGACGAGCTCGAGAAGTGCTCATACAGAGGCAGATTGTGGGTGAGAGCACGGCCAGCGTCCCGAAATACCGAAAGGTCCATCAGGTACCCGGTCGCAGCCTGCACGACGTACCACGAACACATCGCTGCGCCGACGAGCGAGCCGATCACCCACGCGGCCCGCTGCCACGCGCGCCGCTGACGTGACTGACGGCTCTCCTGGGCCTGCCCATCGTCGTCGACGAGTCGATGACTCAAGGAGACGTTCACGATGCGACCCGTACCCCTTACGCCAGTCTGGAAACTGCTCTCGCGCGACTACCCTAAAAATCGATGGCGCGATCGGGCCCTCTGATCACGTCGACGGCCGCTCTGTAGTCGCTGAAGGGTTCGGAGTTGCCGAGGTACCCAACTCGCGGTGTAAAATCCCAGGACACGGGGGCAGCTATCTGGAATGCGCAGATAGTGAGCATGGAGAGCAGCATGAGTACGGAGACTTTGTCGCCCCACCCGGCTTCTCCGCGCGAGTTCACCGACGCTGACTACGCCCAGGCAATGCACCGAGCAACTGACCAGGCTTAGCCGGCGCCTTGCTCAGTAAAGCGATTGCAAGCCAACGGGACTCGAATCCGCTCCACCTCGATTGATTCATTAGGTAAGACGGGTATCGGCGGTTAGCAAGCCGAGTACTTCATCAGCCACCAACGGCGGACTGAGGTAATGACCCTGCAACACGTCGCAACCGAGGTCGCGCAAATGCGCCGCGGCTTCGGCATTCTCGATGCCCTCGGCCACGATGACCATACCGAGCTTGTGTGCGAGGTCGATGATGGCGCTCACCACCGTGGCCGCACGCCTGTCGGTCAAGGCCCGTGCGATGAAGTCGTGATCGAGTTTGACCTCGTCGACGGGTAGGTCAGACAGATACGAGAGGGTCGAGTAGCCGGTGCCGAAATCGTCGATGGCGACCCGGATTCCCTGTTGTACCAGCTCGTCCAGCACAGTCTGGGTGCGTTTCATGTCCTCGACGAACAGATGTTCGGTGATCTCGACCGTGAGCGCCGACGCGTCCAACCCGCGCTCGCGTAGTGCTCGGCATAACTTGCTTGGCAGGTCGAGGTTGGCCAGCAAGGGCGCGAAAATGTTCACCGCCACCGGCACGTCCACTCCGGCGGTTCGCCACTGCACTGCGTCATCGAGCGCCCCGGCGACGACCAGATCAGTGATCCGCCCCATCAATCGGTGCTCCTGCACCAACGGCAGGAACTGCTCGGGACTCAGCAGACCGCGGTCGGGATGGTGCCATCGCAGCAGTGCCTCTACACCCACGATCGCGGTGCTACGCGCGTCGAACTTCGGCTGGTAGACCAGAGTCAGTTCGCGCCGGTCGATCGCCTGTGGAAGGTCGCCAAGTAGCTGCACGGGGTGCGTTTCTCCTTCCTGGGCCACACCGCGAGTCTGGGCACTGACACAAATGTGCGGCTGCGTCAGTTTAGGCGAGTGGCGGGTGAAGGGGCGCGAGAACACCCGCTACGCGACCGTTCTAAGCCGACGAGATCTCGCCCGCTGCCTGTACGGGTGCTATAGGGTCTTCTTCTCACTGAAAAGCACTAACTCGTGCCCCTGAAGGAGGGTCGACATGGGAGTGCGGCCGGCAACAGAATTGCTTCGAGTCCGGAGCTAGTTGACCCGGATTGAAGTCTCCGACATGCACGCCGCCGGGGATGTGACGATGACGCCGCGTGACGCGGAGCGGGGACATGAGTGGCGAACAGTACGGCGCGGCAGCCGACCAAGAAATCCTGGTGGAGATGATCCGGGCCCAGACCGAGATCGCCAAGCTGGGCCTTGACCTGGGTGGAGTGATGAACTTCGTCGCCGATAGGGTCCGCGAGCTCACCAGCGCCGGGGGCGCCATCGTCGAACTGGCCGAAGGCGCAGACATGGTGTACCGCGCCGCCTCGGGCATGGCGGAATCGCAACTGGGACTGCGGTTGACCCGTGAGGGCAGCCTCTCGGGCCTCTGCGTCACCCT
>JBLNEK010000307.1:0-7171 GCA_050262635.1 Candidatus Sericytochromatia bacterium
GGCGGGCACGTATACCGGCGACGGTGTCGGCGACGGCGGAGCCGTCTGCCCGGGTGGCAGCGCGGGTGGTCCGGGCGGTGGTCCGCCGGGCGGGGGTGCCGGCGGCGGCTCACGGTACGGATAGCGCGGATCTCCCGGGTTACCGGTGATTGCGTCAGGGAGATTCAGTCTGGGCTCGCCACCCTGGCCGGTTCGCGGGTAGGGCATCGGTAGTGCCGGTGTCCCGGGCTGGCCGACCTGGGGGTCGTTGAGCTGTGACGGCAGCAAGACATTGGGGTCAAGACCGAGATCGGAGAATGCCGCGTCAACGAAGGGCTGAATGAATTGGCCCGGAAGGAGATTGGCGATATAGAACTTGAAGAAGGGCCCTGACGACATCGACTCGCCCAATGACATCGCGTAGTCGTTGAACTTCTTAATCGCCAACTGCACCCTTTCCTTGCGGTTGGCGAGCAAGGTGAGGACCCCGTTGATCTTGTCGAGTGCGGGCTTGAGGGTCTGCCGGTTGTCGGAGATGAGTCCCTTGATCTGCTGGCTCACCGACGCAATGTTTTCCGAGATCTGGTCTAACGCATTGCGCTGGCTGAGCAGTTGCGCGAGGAGCGCATTCGTGTCGGCAACAAGACGGACTATCTGGTCACTGCGCTCGGACAAGACCGCCGTCGCCTTATTGGCGTTCGTCAGCAGATTGCGCAATTCCGCGTCGCGCGCGTTGAGCGTCTGTGAAAACCGTACGACGCCCTGCAACGCAATCCGCAAGGAGGACGGTGTCTCTGAGAGCGTATCTGCCAGTACGGCAAGCGATTCGGACAACTGAGAGGTATCCAGTCCGCTGATGGTGTTGCTCAGGTCGCCTAGCGCATCAGGCAATTGATAAGGAGACGACGTCCGGCCGATGGGAATCGGCTCCGACTGCGTGCCGTCACCGCGGGGAGTGATTTCGAGGATCTTGGCCCCAAGAAGACTCTTCGTCTTGATCGACGCCTCAGAGCGGTTGCCGAGCCGGATGCCCTTGTCCACCTCGAACGTGATCAAAACTCGGGGGCCCGCAAGGGCGATACTATTGACCTTGCCGGCCTTCAAACCCGAAACCTGAACGGCGGCATCGGGTAGCAGCCCGCCCGCCTCCGCGAAGTACGCCGAATACTCCTTGACCGATTTGAAGAACGGTAGCCTGCTGTAGTTCAGCGAACCAACGACCACGGCTGCAGTGATCGCGACACCGATCGCGCCGACGGCCAGAGGGTTGCGTTCGGAGAAATACTTCATCGCGGCGTACACCTCCCAGACGCCTGACCCGCCAGCTTGACATAGACGGGCTGGCCGCCCTTGCCGTTCAGCTTCAGCACCAGGTCGCACAGATAGAAGCTGAAGAAGTCGCCATAGAGGCCTTGGCGGTTCAGCATCTGGTAGGCGTCAGGCAGTGTGTTGAGGAGATTGTCTACGTAGTCGTGATCGGCTACGACGATGCCGGCCGTTCTGTCCGATTCGCGGACGGTTCTTTCCAACGGCGGGCGCGCCTGTGCGAGAAGGTCACTCAGCGAAGCCGCGGCGTCGTTCGTGCGCGCGAGCGCGTTGCTGACGTCCTGCTTGCGGTCCCCCAGAGTGCCGAGCAATTGCGACAGCGCGTCGACAGTCGTTGTGAACTGGGAGCTTTGATCACCGAGCGAACCCATCACGGTGTTCAGGTTCAGGATGACCTGGCCGATCAGCTGATCCCGGTCGGCGAGCGTGTTCGTCAGCGCCGCGGTCCGTTCCAAGAAGGAACTGATCGTCGGGCCTTCGCCCTGAAGCGCCTTGATCAGTTCGCTGGACAGCGCGTTGACTTGCTGCGGCTCCAACGCGTGGAACAACGGGCGGAAGCCACCGATCACCGCGTCCAAGTCCAGCGCGGGCGAGGTCCGGGCCAGCGGAATAGTGTCGCCCGTCTTCAGGCGTCTGGGACCTCCGGCTCCTTCTTCGAGTCCCAGATAACGGCCACCGATCAAATTCTGGTAACGGATCACAGCCCGGCTGCCCTCCGTCAATACCACGGAGTCGTCTGTGCTGAACTCGACCAATACGGTGCCGTCGTCCTCGATCGAGATGCGCTTGACCTTGCCCACTTCGACGCCGGCGATCCGGACGAAATTTCCGTCCTCGAGGCCCGAGACGTTGCTGAACTCCGCCCGGTAGGTCGTCTGCCTACCGAAACGCAGTTGCGCGAAGATCGCCAACATGGCAAAGAGGCCGAACCCGCATACGACCATGAAGACGGCCAGCCGCCAGATGGCACCTCGCACGCTCTGTCTCATCCTCACGGCCTCTCGTCAGGGGGAAGGTGTCGCCGCTTCGGGAAGCGGCGGAGTCGGGGTCGGCTGAAGCTGTGCCGGAGCCGGGACGACAAACGGCTCGGACCCGGGGGGCGGCGGACCGGGGTCCCGCGGTGCGCCGGGTGGTGGCGCCGGCGGCAGACCCGGGTACAGCGGGGTCCCATCCGGTGCATACTGCGGCGCTCCATATGGTGGCGCTCCCGGGTAAGGCATCGGTCCCGGTGCGGGTCCGCCCGGATAGCGGATGCTCGGGGGTTCGGGCATTCCGCGCGTAACGGGAAAGTAGTCGGCGTACCCGGGGAAGGCGATTCCCGGATTTGGCCGGATGTCGAGCCCCGTTCCCCACCCCGTATTTGTGATCAGTTGGCGCAGTGGCCAGTCCGCGGCGACGTCAGGAAGCGAACCGCAGCCCGGTTTACCGCCGGGGCCGCCCTTGGCGCCGATGACGGGCAGGTTCTGCGGGTATCGATACTGGTCAGCGCCGAGCAGTAGGGCGGTGTCAAGAATCAGCGACTTCCCATCGGCTCCACCGGTAGCGTCAAGGTAGCCGGTGTCCAGCGCCGTCTTGGCACCGACCAACATGCACGTCAACTCCGGGTTGTACTTCATCAGCAGGCTGGTCGTCGACTCGAAGAGGTTTACGGCGTCGACGAGGTTGCCCTGGTTTGGGCCGAGGAGATCGATTCCGCTGCGAGAAAAGCCGATGACACCCGTGAGCAGCGAATCCAGCGCTTGCGCATTGTTCGTGATCGTCTTGCTGGTGGTGCCGGCCGCATCCAGCACTCGCAGAATGTCCTGTGCTGCGGTGCTGTAGGTGTCGGCGAAACCTTTCAGGGCACGCCAGTCGCCCTGGACGGTTTCGGCTCGCGAATTCAATGCCAGCAGTACCTGATTGGCATCGGTGATGGCTCGCCCCATCATCTCGCCGTGGCCGCGCAGGCCTTCGGCAAGTGCGGACAGCACCCCATTGAGCTTTGCCGGATCGATTTGTTTCAGCACACCGACCAGGTTCTGGAAAACCGTATTGACCTCAGTACCAACGCCTTCCGATTTGATCACTGCCCCTGCGGAGAGACGCTCACGGCTCGGGTCGCGCGGGTACATGAGGTCCACGTATTTCGTGCTGAACAGCGTGGTGGCCCGGATGCGGGCGGTCACGTTCGACGGGATGTACTTGACCTGATCGGGGTAGATCTCCAGCTTCAGGCTGACTTCGTTCTTTCCGGCAGTGATTTGGCTGATTCGGCCCACCTGTACGCCGCGCATCTTGACCTTGCTGCCGATATCCATCACCAGGCCCGCACGTTGGGACACGAGTGTCACTGGGACATAAGACCTGAACGACCCGGAGAAGAGCGTGGACGTCAGAGTGACGATGGCGATGATCACCGTAAGGAGAACGAGTGTCCACCACGCCGGATGCATTCCCTCTGAGCGGGCGTCTGACATCGCCGCTACCCCGACAGATTGAAGTGGCCGGATTGTCCGTATACCGAAAGTGAGATCGCCAGAACGATGAAAACCAACACTATGAGCGAAGTCCGTACCGCGTGGCCCACCGCTTCGCCCACCCCGGCCGGTCCGCCCTTAGCGGTGTATCCGTAATAGGTGTGCACCAGCATCACGGCCACTGCCATGACAATCACGGTGAAGAACGACCAGATTAGATCGGTGGAGTTGAGAAATGTCTTGAAATAGTGGTCGTAGACGCCGGTGGACTGCCCGTAGACTCTGGTCGTTCCGAAGCGAGCGGCCGCAAAAGCACACACCACCGCTACGCAGTAGAGCGGGATCACCACGACCATTCCTGCCACGACCCGGGTCGACACCAGATACGCCACGGATCGGACCGCCATGACTTCGAGCGCGTCGATCTCGTCGGCGATACGCATCGCGCCTAGTTGTGCGGTGGTGCCGGCGCCTATCGTGGCGGCGAGGCCGACACCTGCCACCGACGGAGAGATAATTCGCACGTTCACGTAAGCGGAGATGAATCCTGTCATTGCCTCGACGCCGATGCCGGAAAGCTGGTTGTACCCCTGCACCGCGATGACAGCGCCGGTGGACAATGTGAGGAAGCCGACGATTACCACCGTGCCGCCGATCACAGCCAGAGCACCCGTGCCCAAACTCATCTGAGCGATCAGTCGCAGGATCTCTCTCTTGTAGCGGGTGAAGGCCATCCGGGTTTCGCGAATTGTCCTGACGTAGAACGCGACCTGCGTGCCAACTTGAATCCAGCCGTCCGCCACGCCGTGGGCCGTGTGGCCGAGCCACTTGAGCGGCTGCTCTCCCAGCCTCGTCTCGCTCACTGCGGTCCCGTGTAGAACACTGCCGTGGCGACGATGTTGATGACGAACAGCGCTATGAATGAATACACGACTGTCTCGTTGACCGCGTTGCCAACACCTTGCGGTCCGCCGCCGACCGTCATGCCCTTGTAGCAAGCGATCAAGGCAGCCGCCATTCCAAAGAGCCCGCCCTTGACCAGACCCAGGACGAGGTCGGGCAACCGGGTGAGCAGTGTCAGTCCCGCTGCGAAGGCGCCCGGGGTGACATGCTGGACGAACACAGAAAAGAAGAAGGACCCGGCGAGGCCGACGACCGTCACCAAGGACACCAGCGATATGGCGACGAGAGTGGCCGCCAGAACCCGCGGCACGGCTAGCCGGTGGACGGGGTCGATCCCAATCACCCTCAACGCATCGAGTTCGTCGCGAATCGTGCGTGCGCCCAAGTCAGCGCACATCGCGGTGGCGCCGGTTCCGGCAACGACAAGCACTGTCACCACGGGCCCGATCTGGGTGACTGCTGCGGTGGCCGCGCCCGTGCCGGAGAAGTCCGCCGCCCCGAATTCGACGAGCAGGATGTTGAGGGTGAAGACAACGAGCACGGTGAACGGGATCGCCAGCAACAACGTCGGAATGATCGAGACTCGCGCAACGAACCAGGCCTGAATCAAGAACTCACGCCACGCAAATGGTGGCTTGAACATCAGGATGAACGTGTCGAGCGTCATGGCGTAGAAGCCGCCGATGGCACGAACCGGCTTGGCGACGGTGTCGGACGAAACCACCAACGGCCCCTTCCCTGTCCGGCTGTGAGGCCTACACAACTGTGAGGCCTACACAAGCGGACCCGCCCGCAGAGTATCCGAGCTCACACCCCCGACCGCCTGTTGACGAGCGCGTGTCGCAGACATTTCCGGTGCGCTTGGCCGACCAGCTGCCAAGCCGTCCCGCGGCCTATTGCGGCTGCACTCTCGCGGCGATCTGGCCGGCGATCTTCACAGCGGTGTCCGCCGGGTTGGCACTGCACGTGTTGACGTCGACGACGACGTTGTTGCGCGCCGCCAATGCCCGTCCGCAGGCCCACCCGCCTGCCTTGGGGTTCTGCTGGATGGTGATCACACTCACGATGCCGTTGGCATTGGATATCGGTCCGGGCCGCCACACCGTCCCCGATTGGGGGTGGCTGTACTCATGGCAGGCCGGCCATTGTTGAGCAGACGTGGTGATGAAATCCCCCGCATCTTTGGCAGTCGGGAATAGCACCACCGCCTGCTCGGCGTAGTGGGTGAAGTTGTCCCCATCGTTGAAGGTTTGGTCGCGCACCGTCGTATAACGACTGCCTGCATAGACGGCTTGCTGGGCGGAGGAGTCGATGGCCAAGCACTCCTTGGGCTCCACCAAGGCGCTGTCTTCCGACATCTCGACGCGGTTGTTCGTCATCGCCATCTCGGTCGTTCCCATCGCTGCGTTGATCTCTTCGGGGCTGAGCAGCAGCGGTGGCAACGCGTTGTCGAGAAGAACAGGCAGCGGCGGTTTGGTGGTCGACGTGGTCGTCGACGTCTTCGCCTCGTCTTCGCTGCCGCTGCGGCACCCCGCGATGAGGATGCCGACGACTATGAGTGTGGCGGTCAGGTGGCGCATGTCTTCACATCCCCGCTTCCCCCGTGACGCCCGGTCGGCCGACGTGCACATCAGACTAATCTCACGGACGCTGCTTCGATCCCCAGCTCCTGCACCGAAAGTGCGCAGATAGCTCGAATACCAGCCTGTCCGCACGGCCGGCGCACCAACGGGCGGCTCTGGTCGATGTTGCGGGAACCTAACAATTTGGTTGTGTCTCGGAGTCGACGCTCGCGCGCATGGGCACGAGCGTGGTCTGGTGGAGGCTGATGTCGCCATCCGGGGTTTCGACGCGGCGCCTGACCGTTGCGGCGGCGGCGTGCTTGCTGCTGCTCGGCATCGGGCTGCCACTGGCAGATGCCGCGCCCGTCAGCGACAACCAGGGCTACATCGACTCGACCGCGCGGTGCAGCCCGCCCGACAACGCGGTGGTCTTCGGAACCACCGAGTCGTCCCGGGTGGCGATCTGCAAGATCCCGGGGGGTGACTACCAGTACCGCGGCGTTCGTGTTCGCGATGGGTCGAAGCTCATCATTGCCGCGTCGCAATCCGGCGACGGTGGATTCGTGGCCGAGAACGACGGGGTCTCCTATTTCGTGACGGCGAAGTCGTTGTCCGTCACCGTCGACAACCGGGTGATCCGCGAGGAGCCGATGGTCGACTTTCACCGGCCGGGAGCATCCGAAGCTTCGTCAGCGCCGTCAGCGCCCTCAGCGCCGACGTCGACGACACCCGTCCCAACCGGGCCTCGACTGCCTGCCGAGCAGGGTTACACAGGACGCTAGGCCGAAGTTGCGGCGGTCGGAGTGAGTGAATTCGTTGCTGAGCTGGGGTTTTGCTGGTTTGGCGGGTTGGCGGTTCTGGCTACGCGGCGATGGTGAGGGGGATGGTGGCTTCGATGAGGTCGAAGGCGCGGCGCTGGTCGGGGGTGGGTTCGGCGAGCATGGG
>JBLNEK010000308.1:0-26661 GCA_050262635.1 Candidatus Sericytochromatia bacterium
CCCTCGACAGCAGCCGCCGGTGCAGGTCGTGCAGCGGGGGGTCTTCGAAGAGGATAACGCCGGGCGGTACTTCGATGCCGTTGAGGATGATGTCGAGAACGGTCCCCCTGCCCGAGCGGTAGGTCTCCCAGTTGGGCAGTTCCCTGGCCACGTCCGCGTACCGGCTGAGGGCGTAAAAGTGGTACTTGTCGTTGAAGTACAGCGGCGCCTCGTCTCGCAGCCGCTTCCACGCAGGATAGGGGTCGTCATCGATCTGAAAATCGAACGGGTCGTAGTACACGTCGATCGCACTGGTCACGGCTACGCCCTATAAGTCAACCTAATATTTGTGCCAGACACGGTACGGTCGTCCACATTGCTCTGTCAACGACCGCTGGGGCGCGCGGCGCTCGAGCCAAATATATGTTCCACAGTCGACCGCACGAGACCGCTCATCGACCTGCTGATGGGCAGACTCTCACCTACGTAGCAGCCTCGCCGGGCGGGTCACCCCAGGGCGTGCCGGGGTAACGTGACTGGCAAATCCAGTGAGCTCAACAGCCCCGCCGGCGCGTCGACGACGTACGGTATCGCGTTCACGACGCGCATGGCTGTCGCGGTCATTGCGCTTCGTCCGGCGCCGTGACCTTCGGCCTCCCCCAACGTCATCGAGCAGTGGATGTCCGGATCGCCTTCGATGTCCACGCGGTAGGTCGCGTCGTGTTCCGAGTTCAGCCAGTCGGGCGCCACGTCGCGCGCCATCCGGATGATGTGCACGATCACGATCGCCTCGCGGCCGTCGACGATGCCGGCGGCCCGCGTGCACACGGCGCCGCACGTCCCCGCCGCGATCGTGCCGAACGCCACTTCGATGTCGCGATCGGTCAGCCGGCGATCCAGCGACCCCCTGATCTCGTCCACCTCGGCACCGAGCCCCTGGGCGATCAGCTGAATCGGTGCGTTCCAGGCCATCTCGATGAACCCCGGGGTCTTGAGCATCGGCTCGAAGTCGAGCGGCCGGCCGAAGCCCATTCCGTCCATCATCACGCTGGCCACCGGATAGTGGTCGTTGAGCGCGACCTCGGTGGCGGTCACGCAGCGGATCGACTTCGACTGAGTGCAAAGCAGCAACGCCAGCTGATCCGACCCGAACCCGGGAAAGATGCCTGACGCGTAGAACGACGCATTGCCCGATTTCGCCGCCGCCTCCAGCTGCTCGCGCCACTCCTTGGCGAAATACGCGGGTGGGTAGACCAGACTGGTGGACGTCGTCGACACCACGTTGATTCCGGCCTCGAGCAACCGCAGGTAGTCCGGCACCGCACCGGCATCACGCTCAGGACCGCTCGCCGTGTACACGACGCAATCCGGTCGCAGGGCGATCAGTGCATCGGCGTCGCCGGTCGCGGCCACACCGACGGGCGAACCACCGGCGAGCTCACCCGCGTCGCGTCCCACTTTCTCCGGCGAATGAACCCACACCCCAACCAGTTCCAGGTCAGGGCGCCGACGGACCGCGTCGATTGCGATGGAGCCGACGCCGCCGGTCGCCCAGACCGCGACGCGAATAGGATGGGGCACCAGGGTCACTCCTCACTCAACGGTGGACAGCTCGCGCGCTCGACGGCCGTCCCGCGGGCTTCCGCCCACGCGCACATCTCGATCGCGGCGGCACACAGATCGGCCGTCGGCGCACCGCCGTCGCGGATGCGCATATCGAACCGGAGCGTGATCATCCCGCAGCGGGACTCTACGGGGGAACAGATGTTTGGTCAACGAAGGACGGCACTACTACCTGCGCGGCGATGCTTGACGGCCCGCAGCCCCACTGCTAGCCTCGCGGAGCAAAAGTTAGGTCGCCTTCGCACATGCCTCTGACTAGAACCGCTACCGTCGCCGTGACCGTGACCGCGCCGCCGCTAGCACCCCCGACCCGGCCGGCATGGGGAGCGCGGATCGGCTGGATCGTCGCGGCCATGGCTCTCACCCTCTTCGCGGTCGCGTCCGTAGTGACCATGCAAAGCGGCATGCACGGTGACACGCGCACCACCAATCAACATCCGGGACCGGCGCCCTACCCGCCATTCCTGGGGGTCGACAACTGGCCTTTAGTCATGAGCATTCTCGCCGTGGCTCTGACGATCGGGCTGTTCGGAACGGCCGCGTGGATGTCCGTTCGCCGGCGACGGGTGCACTGGACGGTGATCATCGGCGTCGCCGCGTTCTTCGCCGGCGCGGTCGATCCGCTGGCGAACTGGGCGACGTTCACGATGTTCGACCCGCGTGTCGCCCACTTCCCGTTGTCCTGGCCGTACTTTCGCATCTCTCCCCTGCTCGAGCCGACGTTGTCGTTCCTCGGCGGGTACGCGGCCTACTACGTTCTCACCGGCATCGGCCTCGTGCGCTGCTATCAGCGCGTCGTGGAACCGCACCTGCGGACCGCTGCCGTCGGCCGGCTGATCGCCGTCTTCGTCACCGGCTTCGTCCTCGGTCTGCCGCTCAACGCGCTCATGCAGTTCTTATGGCTCAAGGCGGGGATGTTCTTCTACACCGAGGGTGTCGGACCGGTTCTGCATATTGCGCAGATCCACTTGCCCGTGGTGATGGTGGTCTACGACAGCCTGATCTTCGCGATGGTCGCGGTGCTGTGCGTGACCGACGACGACGGACGTCCAGTGCTGATCATCAAGGTCGCGCAGCGACTGCCCGCCCGCCGGAATCACCAGCACCTGACGGCATTTCGGCAGATCATCATCGCGACCGCGCTGTTACTGGTCGTCGTTCTGATGCCAGTGGGTGTGCTCAGCGCACTTCGGGCTGGCGGATTCGCGAGGCCGGTCTACGACGAATTCCGTTATCCGGCGGTCAAAATCTACGACCCGTATGGCGATCTCGAGCGCGCCGGTAAGCCGGGACCGTTTTACCGATGAACAAGGAGGGCCGATGGCGTCAGCCACGAGACGGGTAGTGGTGTGGTCCACGGGCGGGATCGGGTCGATCGCCATCCGTGCCATCCAGCGCAGGCCGGATCTGGAACTCGTTGGGGTGTGGGTGCATTCGGGTGAGAAAGTCGGTAAAGACGCGGGTGAGCTCGCCAACGGCGAGGCCATCGGTATCACCGCCACCAACGACGCGGAGGCCTTGATCGCCATGCGGCCGGACTGCGTTTTGTACGCCGCGAGTGGGCCGGAACGCGACGCGATCGCAATTCCCGACTATGTCCGACTGCTCGAAGCTGGCATCAACGTCGTCACCACGAGCACGACGCGGCTCATCAACCCGTCGGCGTATGAGCCCTTGGAATGGCGCGACCAGATGGCGGCTGCGGCGAAGACAGGCCGTGCATCGCTGTATGCGTCGGGCATCGAACCGGGCTTCGCCGCCGACTACCTGCCTCTGGTGTTGATGACGCAGTCGTCCTCGGTGGAGAGGGTCCACGCCTACGAGATCGGCCTGTACGACGACTATGGGGTGGCCGAGATCATGATCAACGGTATGGGGTTCGGCCAGCCTCTCGACTACCAGCCGTGGGTCAGCTTTCCCGGTGCCATTGCAGGCGAGTGGCAGGGCCAGATCCGCCTCATGGGCCAGGCGCTTGGGGTGGAGGTCGAGGAGGTCCGCGAAAACTTCGACCGCAGAACGACAGACCGCACGTTCGACGTGGCGTTCGGCACCGTGGAGGCCGGCACGTGCGCGGCACTGCGGATGCAGGCGATCGGTGTCGTCGACGGTCGCGAGGCCATCGTGATCGAGCACGTAACCCGATTGGCGCACGACGTTGCGCCGGACTGGCCCAAGGGCATTGGCGACATGTCATACCGGGTGGTGATCACCGGGCAACCGGACATCGACTGCAGCCTCGCGGTCAGCCTGCGCGACCGCAAGCGCGCCGGCATCTCCGGGATGGCCGCCGGGGCCGGAGCGATGGTGTCCACGGCCATGCGGGTGGTGAACGCGGTTCCTTACGTCGTCGACGCACCTCCCGGATTGCTCAGCTCTCTGGACTTGCCGTTGACGCTTCCGCGCAACCCGTTCGCCCCGGATTGATCGGCGTGCTGAGCTAGCCTGGCGCAATGGGCAGAATCCCGCTCGCAGTCGCCGTCTCGCTGGTGGCCGCCGCGGGCCTCGCCGCGCCGGCGAACGCGGATCCGGTGATCTACCCGCCGAGCTATGGCAGCAACGGCGTATATGCCGTCGGTGGTCACGACGTCGAAGGACTGACCGCCTCGATTCCGCCGGGTCACTACCGCGTCGCGCCGGCGCCCGGAATCTTCAAGGCGCCGGGCTTCTGGCTGCGGTGCAGCGGGGTGCCTTGCGCGCCGACACATCCCGAGAACATCGTCGGCAACGGTGACCTACCGGACAGCACGCTGATGGAGATCCTGCCGTCCGACACCGCCGTCTACCTCTTCAACACCACGCTGACGTTCCTCGGCTAACGGCCTTCAAACGCGGTCTCCTGTCGTCCGGAGGTCACGAGAGAAGTCAACCCAGCCGTGATGCCGCACATGTGCTACCTCACGACATGTTCTTACGGCGTAACTCCATTGATAAGCTATATAACTGCGTGACGCCGGATGCGGCTGGTCACGACAGCAACGGCCAAGCGGGCGTACAGATTTCGAGCAGCCGGGCAGGGCGGCCTCCGCTAGACGCGTTTCCCGAACGGGCAATGTGGCCCCGAATGGCCACCCGCTCACGTCCTCGCGCGATAATCGGTAGGCCGCTGGGGAGGCACCGTAGCGGGAAACCGGGCTCAGCGAGGAGCATAGGAACCATGGCCATCATCGAGGCGGATCTGTCCGCCGACACACCGTTCGAGCAAGATGTCGCCGCCACGCAACGATATTTCGAAAGTCCGCGCTTCGACGGAATCATCCGCCTCTACACAGCCCGCCAGGTGGTAGAACAGCGCGGCACGATCCCCGTCGACTACACGGTGGCACGTGAGGCGGCCGAAGCGTTTCATGCCCGGCTTCGCGAGCTGTTCGCCCAACGCAAGAGCATCACGACGTTCGGGCCCTACTCGCCCGGCCAGGCGGTGACGATTAAGCGGATGGGCATCGAGGGCATCTATCTCGGTGGCTGGGCGACTTCGGCGAAGGGGTCAACCAGCGAAGACCCCGGCCCGGACCTCGCGAGCTATCCACTGAGCCAGGTCCCCGACGAGGCCGCCGGGCTGGTTCGGGCACTGCTCACCGCCGACCGCAATCAGCAGTACCAGCGTCTGCGCATGACCGACGCGCAGCGCGCCGCCAACCCCCCGGTCGACTACCGGCCGTTCATCATCGCCGACGCCGACACCGGCCACGGCGGAGACCCGCATGTGCGCAACCTCGTTCGGCGCTTCGTGGAAGCCGGCGTGCCGGGATACCACATCGAGGACCAGCGGCCGGGCACCAAGAAGTGCGGTCATCAGGGCGGCAAGGTGCTCGTGCCGTCGGACGAGCAGATCAAGCGGCTCAACGCCGCGCGGTTCCAGCTCGACGTCATGCGGGTGCCGGGCATCATTGTGGCCCGCACCGACGCCGAGGCAGCGAACCTGATCGACAGCCGCGCCGACGAGCGCGACCAGCCGTTCCTCCTCGGCGCGACCAATCTCAAGATCCCGCCGTACAAGGCGTGCTTCCTGGCGATGATGCGGGAGTTTTACGACCGCGGCGTCAAGGAGCTCAACGGCTGGATGCTGTACTCGCTCGCCGATGGCGAGTACGCCGCTGCCCGTGCGTGGCTGGACCGTCAGGGCCTGATCGACGCGATCGCCGACGCGGCGGCGACGTGGCTGGAGCACGGGATGCCGCCGAACGACGACCTCTACGACGGGGTCGAGTCCCGGTTCATCGAGGCCTGGGAGAACGACGCGGGGCTGCAGACCTACGGCGAGGCCGTGGCCGAGCTGATCGAGTTCGCCGAGAGCGACGGAGAACCGCTCGGCATGAGCGCCGAGGAGTGGCGCAAGTTCGCGAGCCGTGCGTCGCTGTACGCCGCGCGTGAGAAGGCCAAGGAGCTCGGGGTCGTCGCCAAGTGGGACTGCGAACTCGCCAAGACGCCCGAAGGCTACTACCAGCTGCGCGGCGGCATCCCCTATGCGATTGCCAAGTCGCTTGCGGCGGCGCCGTTCGCCGACCTGTTGTGGATGGAGACCAAGACCGCCGACCTCGCCGATGCGAAGGAGTTCGCCGACGCGATCCATGCCGAGTTCCCGGACAAGATGTTGGCGTACAACCTGTCACCGTCTTTTAACTGGGACACCACGGGCATGACCGATGACGAGATGCGGGCGTTCCCCGAAGACCTCGGCAAGATGGGCTTTGTCTTCAACTTCATGACCTACGGCGGGCACCAGATCGACGGTGTTGCCGCCGAGGAGTTCGCCACCTCGCTGCGGCAGGACGGAATGCTGTCGCTGGCGCGGCTACAGCGCAAGCTGCGGCTGGTGGAGTCGCCCTACCGCACGCCGCAGACATTGGTCGGCGGACCGCGCAGCGACGCCGCGCTGGCCGCATCGTCCGGCCGCACCGCGACGACGAAGTCGATGGGCAAGGGCTCTACGCAGCACCAGCATCTTGTGCAGACGGAGGTCCCGAAGAAGCTGCTCGAGGAGTGGCTGGCGATGTGGAGCGAGCACTACCAGCTCGGCGAGAAGCTGCGCGTCCAGCTGCGGCCGACGCGCCCCGGCGGGGACGTGCTGGAGCTCGGTATCTACGGCGACCGGGGCGACGGCGAGGCCGAAAAGCTGGCCAACGTGATCGTCGACCCCATCAAGGACCGGCACGGCCGCAGCATCCTCACGGTGCGCGACCAGAACACCTTCTCCGAGAAGCTGCGGCAGAAGCGACTGATGACGTTGATCCACCTGTGGCTGATTAACCGCTTCAAGGCCGAGGCCGTGTACTACGTGACGCCGACAGAGGACAACCTCTACCAGACCGAGAAGATGAAGTCGCACGGCATCTTCCGCGACGTCTACCAGGAGGTGGGCGAGATCATCGTCGCCGACGTGAACCACGAGCGCATCGAGGAACTGCTGGCCTCCGATCAGAAGGCCCTTCAGCGGTTGATCCGAAAGGAGGACTGACGGCGCACTAGCAGCACGGGTCGCCGCGCCACGCTTCGCGGCCTTCCCTGACTGCTGCGGCGGCGATCACCAAGGCGACCACCGGGTCTGCCCACGACCAGCCGAAGAGGCTGTTGAGGGCTAGGCCGAGCAGGAGCACGCCCGACAGATACGCGCACAGCAGTGTCTGTTTGGAGTCCGCGACCGCGCTCGTCGATCCCAGCTCTCGGCCGGCCCGTCGTTGGGCGTAGGACAGCACAGGCATGACAACGAAAGACACTGCAGCCAAGACGATTCCGACAGTGGACGGTTTTGCGTCGACCACTCCGGACAAGGTCCGGACGGACTCGACGGTGACGTAGGCGGCAAGGGCGAAGAACGACAGCGCAATGACGCGCAGGGCCGTGCGTTCCCGGCGCTCGGGGTCCTCACCCGAAAACTGCCATGCGACCGCGGCGGCGGAGGCGACCTCGATGAGAGAGTCGAGGCCAAAACCGACGAGGGCCGTCGACGACGCGACCGCGCCGGCGCTGATGGCGACGGCAGCTTCGACGATGTTGTATGTGATCGTCGCGCCGACGAGGAGTCGGACGCGCCGGGTGAGCACCGCGCGACGATCGCCGCTCAGCGCGGAGACGTCTTCGGCCATGTCCTCCATAATCTCTCCGGATCCGAGGCCGTCCACGCCTGACGAGTTCAGTGCTGCAGCCGGCGGGCCACTTCGCCGTACCGTTCGAGCCGTTCCTGGTCGCCGCGGGCATTGTAGAGGACGATGCGCTCGGCGATCCCGGCGTATTTCTCGGTCAGCGCGTCGGCTAGGCGGTCCCACGTCGCTTCGGTGGCGAAGGCGGCGATGTGGTCGTCGCTGATCTGGGCGGCCATGCCGGCAAGATCGCCTGCCTTCTGCTTCTCCCGGATGCGCGCCGTCGTGCCCTCGAAACCTGCTTCGTCCCAGATGAATGCGTAGTTGGGGGTGCTGCCGTAGAAAGCCATGCTCGCGCGCACGAGTTCGCGTTCGTTGTGGCGCTCTTCGTCGCTGTCCCCGACGATCGTCATCGCCGGCACGATCACGGCGATGTCCGACGGCGAGCGGCCCGCAGTTGCGGCGCCCTCGGCGATGTTCGGCAGGACGTGCCGGGCGAGATATCCCGGTTCGCCGATCGGATGGACATGCACTCCGTCGGCAACTTGACCCGCCATCCGCAGCATCCACGGGTTCACCGCCGCCACATCGACTTTCGGGTCGGGTGCATCGATAGGGCCGGCACTCCACTGGGGGGTGATGAAGTCGAGCTGATAGAACTCGCCGTGATGATCGAGAGCTCCTGTGCGAAACGCCGAAAAACACGCCTTGACGGCGAGGACGTAGTCGCGCAGGCGTGGGCCGGGCCGGTCGAACGCCATGCCGTAGCGGCGCACGACGTGAGTGCGCACCTGCGTGCCGAGACCCAGCCGGAACTTGCCGCCGGTTGCTTCCTGCAGCTCCCAGGCCGTGGCCGCCGTGATGAACGGGCTGCGCGGAAAAGCCACCGCGACGCCGGTGGACAACTCGAGACCGGGCGCCGCCTGCGAGGCCACGGCTGCGTTGAGGTAGGCGGTGCGGCCCGTCTCGGTGAACAACAAACCCGCGAATCCGGCGGCCCGGACTCGTGCCGCAAGATCACCGATACGTCCCAGCGGTTCGGGGGTCGTCATCACGTCGACGTGCATGGCCGGAGCCTACGTCGACTTTCGCAGGCGCTGGCGAGGCGGTCGAACTACGCCCTCTCGCAGCAGAACTCCGAGCTGGGTCGGCCCTGTGGCGAGCATTCTGGTTTACTAAGGTTCACCTAATCTGTCGTCAGGGAGGAGCGTCGCCGCCGTGGTGAGTGCTCCGACCATCGATCCCCCGACGCCCGGCGGCGCCCCGATCGGGCGGTCACGCATCGCCCGCTGGATCCGGCGGCTGGCGGTGCCGATCATCGTCGGCTGGATAGCGCTGATCGCGATGCTGAGCGTCACCGTGCCGCAGCTCGAAGTAGTCGGTCAGATGCAGTCGGTGTCGATGTCGCCCAAAGACGCACCGTCGGTGATCGCCATGCAGCGTGTCGGCGAGGTCTTCGGCGAGTTCGACTCCGACAACTCGGCGATGATCGTGCTGGAGGGCGATCAGCCGCTCGGAGAAGACGCCCACCGCTTCTACGACGACATGATCGACCGGCTCGAGACCGACACCGCGCACGTCCAGCACATCCAGGACTTCTGGGGGGATCCGCTGACGCGGGTCGGCGCGCAGAGCGCGGACGGCAAAGCCGCGTACGTGCAGGTGTATCTCGCCGGGAACATGGGAGAAGCGCTGGCCAACGAGTCAACGATGGCGGTGCAGAATCTTGTCGCCGGGCTGACCCCCCCGCCCGGAGTCATCGTGTTCGTCACCGGCGGATCGGCGCTGCAGGCAGACCAGCAGAGCGCCGGTGACCGCAGCGTCAGAATCATCGAGATAGTGACGATCGGCGTCATCGTCCTGATGCTGCTGTTCTTCTATCGCTCGATCATCACCGTCGTACTCGTACTGTCGATGGTGGTTCTCGGGCTGTCTGCAACGCGAGGGTTGGTGACGCTTGCCATCGCTGCAACCACCGACTACGCGATCTTTTTGATCGGGCGTTACCAAGAAGCCCGCACGGTCGGTGAGGACCGGGAGTCCGCGTTCTACACCATGTTCCGGGGGACCGCCCACGTCGTGCTGGGCTCGGGAATGACGATCGCCGGCGCGACGTTCTGCCTCTCGTTCACCCGACTGCCCTACTTCCAGACGTTGGGCATCCCGCTTGCCGTCGGCATGGTCATCGCGGTGTTCGCCGCGCTGACGCTGGGCCCGGCTTTGATCACGGTCGCGAGCCGCTTCGGGAAGGTGCTGGAACCCAAGCGGGCCATGCGCATTCGTGGCTGGCGGCGGATGGGCGCCGCAGTGGTGCGATGGCCCGGTGTCTTCCTGACGGCGACGATCGCGCTCTCGCTCGTCGGTCTCCTCGCACTGCCGGGGTACAAGCCCAACTACAACGATCGCAACTATCTACCGCCCGACCTGCCGGCGAACGCGGGATTCACAGCAGCCGAACGGCATTTCCCGATCGCACGCATGAACCCGGAGCTGCTGCTCCTCGAGTCCAAACATGACCTGCGCAACTCGGCGGACTTTCTGGTGATCGAGCGGATCGCGAGGGCGGTCACCAGGGTGCAGGGCATCGGAAGGGTGCAGGCGATCACGCGTCCCGAGGGGAAACCGCTGAAGTACAGCACCCTTCCGGCTCAGCTCAGCATGAGCGGCACCCTCCAGACTATGAACCGCACCTATCTAGAAGACCGGGTAGCCGACATGCTGGTGCAAGCCGACGCCATGCAGGAGACCGTCGACAACATGACGCGGATGATCGCGTTGATGGAGGAGATGACCGCCATGACGCACAGCATGGTGGGCAAGGTGCACGGCATGGCCGAAGACATCGTCGAGTTGCGCGACCGCATCGCCGATTTCGACGACTTTTTCCGGCCGATCCGCAACTACTTCTACTGGGAGCCCCATTGCTTCGACATCCCGGTGTGCTGGGCAATCCGCTCGATGTTCGACACCCTCGACGGCATCGACACCATGACCGATGACGTGTTGGCTCTGCTGCCGGACATGGATCGCCTCGATGCCCTCATGCCGCAACTGGTTTCGATGATGGGTCCGACGATCGAAACCATGAAGACCTCGCGGACGATGATGCTGACGATGTATCAGTCGCAGAAGAGCATGCAAGACCAAATGGCCGAGATGGACAAGAACTCGGCCGCCATGGGCGATGCGTTCAACAACGCGCTGAACGACGACACCTTCTACCTCCCGCCCGAGATCTTCGACAACGCCGACTTCAACCGCGGCATGAAGAGCTTCATCTCACCGGACGGGCACGCGGTTCGCTTCATCGTCTCCCACGAGGGAGATCCGTTGTCCGCATCTGGCATCCAGCGCGTCGACGCCATCAAGAACGCGGTCTTCGAAGCCATCAAAGGGACGCCCTTGGAGGGATCCAAGGTGTATATCAGTGGCACCGCATCGATGTTCAAGGACATGGAGGAAGGCAACACTTTCGACTTGCTGATCGCTGGGATCTCCGCGCTGACACTGATTTTCATCATCATGCTGCTGATCACGCGCAGCGTCGTCGCAGCGTCGGTGATCGTCGGCACGGTGGTGCTGTCGCTGGGTGCGTCGTTCGGCGTCTCTGTTCTCTTCTGGCAGCACATCTTCGGGATCGAGCTGCAGTTCATGGTGATGGCAATGGCCGTCATCATCTTGTTGGCGGTCGGCGCCGACTACAACCTGCTGTTGGTGGCGCGGATGAAGGAAGAGCTACCCGCTGGCATCAACACGGGAATCATCCGGGCGATGGGGGGCAGCGGATCCGTCGTCACCGCGGCCGGACTCGTGTTCGCGTTCACGATGATGTCGATGGCGGTCAGCGAACTGCTCGTCGTCGCCCAGGTCGGCACCACGATTGGGTTGGGTCTGCTATTCGACACATTGGTGATTCGGGCCTTTATGACGCCGTCGATCGCCGCGATGCTTGGCCGGTGGTTCTGGTGGCCGCAGGTAGTAACGGCTCGGCCCGAGGCGGCACGGCGCAGGCTGGCGCGAGTCAGGCGGCAGGCCGACGAGCACGTGACGGCGAGGAGACGATCTCGGTAATGCGCCGGGGCCGGAGCGGCACATCCATCACCTTCGTGATCTGAACTGACGATAGCTTACGATCCCAGCCCGGCCACCGGGACATTGGAGCCTGAATTTGCTGCAATCGCATGGCGAGCTCTGATGCTGTGTTCAATTCATTTGCTATGAACGCCTAATTAATTCGGCGGGGGTCAATCGTTCCGCGAGTCTTGTGCCGAGTGAACTGGAAGCGGAGGATCTATTCATAATCACGTTGACGGGTGGGATTGGGGACCGCGCGGGAGCAACTTGTTTGTGCGGTGCCCGGGCTAGGAGAAAGATGATGTTAGCCAGTCACAACATCATCAAGCTGTTTGGCACCACGGCAGCGGTTGCTGCCATGGGGTTGGGCATCCAATTACCTGCAGCCGCCGACACGACCGACGAGGCATTCCTCCGCGCGGTAGGTGCCGATGCACTTACTTTCGACCTACCGGAAGTACTTATCCATCAGGCCCAGGTGGTCTGCCAGGCATTTTCTGCAGGCTCGCCGCCGGCGACAATAAATAAGGAAATGCAAAAGAAGCTTCCACTCTTGCCACGTCAGACCGGTCTGTTCATGACAAGGGCGGTCCAGTCCTACTGCCCCAAGTACGCGGGCCAGCTCTTCGGCTAATCGGGCGGACGGCACCTTCGGTGCTTCGTCTGTGTCCGCCAGCGGATCTGCGATACGCCCGCCGGCCTCGTCCCCGTGGTCGTGGAAGGACGCGGCAAGAGCGAAGTCGCCCGCGACTACGACGTGTGTCTCGGCAGCGGGTGCATCAACTGGTCACTCGCTATCACGGCGAAGGGACCGCGGCGTTTGAGCCTCGCTCACGCCGCCCGCACACGGGCCCACACGCAGTCGGCGTCGAGCTCGAAGAGCTCATCGTGCGGCTGCGCAAACAGCTCTCCAAAGTCGGTTATGACGTCGGCACGGAAACCATCGCCGCGCACCTGGCGAGGTTGACCCGGGACAACCTCGTTTCGGGACGTCAAACCATTTCGTGTACGTCGGCCGACAGCCGTGAACACCCAAGAACCGGAGCCGTTGCGCTACCCGTCGCGCTACCACCGTCAGGCTGGCAGCGGCTCACAGCCAGGCAGCCGAGCCAGCCAATGAAACTCGGTTGGCTCCCAGAACGCCTGACACGCCTGACACCAGCACCCGTTCTCCGACACCCGCAGCGCCCGCACCCGCACCTGCTCGCCAGCGCTGTCGCGATATGCGAACTCGCGCCGCACCGTGGACACGGCACATGCAACGACACGCCGGTCGAGCAGATCAGCCGCGGTAAACACCCACCGCTCCAGCTGACCGCAGTAGTCGTCGATCGTCGAACAGTCCCGCGGCCGCCAGCCCCGGCCGACCAGCGCCCGCAACCGCTCAATGGTGCCCTTGCCGTCGGCTCCCCGCCGGCCACCGTCACGTCGACGTCGACCAGCAACGCCAACACGGCGATGCGGCACGGCGCCGTCCGCTCAATTCCGCTGCGCCGAACCGGCGTCCCACGCAACGCTCCACGCAACCCCGTGTACAGCGACTCCTGCGACCGGCACACCCCCACCCACCCACTGCGGCTGCGGCTCCGCCAACGTACAGTGCGCTGTCGAGCCGCCGGCGGGGGCGTTGGATGCCATGGCGCATCGCATTGATGTTCTCCGTTAACCCAACGAAGCACCGCAAATTCCTTTAAGTTCGCCACATGGGGGCACCGATTGGTCTTGGCCAACTGCGGAGCGGTCCTCGCGGCTATCTGGACCGTGTGGCCGCGGGGGAAACGCTTGAAGTCGTCCGACGCCGCAAAGTCGTGGCGCGGATCGTGCCGGCCTTCGCGGCGGTACCTGAATCACTTGATGATCGCGACGGCTGGAGAAAGGCGCCCGGCTGGGGTGCCGATGCACAGATCGAAATCGCTGAAGTGCGACGAAACGCCGCCCCCTATTTCGACCGCGTTGCGGCTGGGGAGTGCATCGGAATCAGCCATCGCGGGGTGCTGGTAGCCAGAATTATCCCAGCAACCCCAACTATCTAGGTCCCTTGAACGGTTGCGTGGGTGGAAGACCGCAGCTGCGGATTCCCGGCTCCTCGGAAAACCGCAACAAATAGATCGGGCGACAGCTCCGCTCTCGCGCGTGTTCGGGCCCAAAACCGCGCCACCTGTGGACGCCGCTCCGGTGTGGGTGCGGGAGTTGCACCGCCTGGTGCAGCGGCTTTTCGCGTCGCGTGTCGCGGGATTTGTCGACAAGGGCAAGTAGGTTCACCTCGTCCCTGTTGCGGGGCCTGCTGCGCTGTGGGCGGTGCGGGCGGATCATGTAGACCGGCTACTCGGGCACCAAGGGCAACTGCCCACGCTGTCTGTGTGCCCGCGCCAAGCAGCTGTATGCCGGCGAGCACGTCTGCCAGAGCATCGGCGGCATCCGATTGGAGAACAGGATCCTCGACGAGCTGTTCGACGTGCTGGCACCGGCCGCGCTCACCGCGACTGCTCAAGCCCTGGCCGAGGCCGACGCCAACTATCGGCGCGGGCTGGCGGTGTTCGAGCTGGCAGTCCAACGCGCCCGCTACGAGGCCGACCGGGTGTTGCGCCAGTTCGATAACGTCGAATCGGAGAACCGTTTAGCGGCAAGGACTTTGGAAGCAAACCTGGAAGCCAAACTGGCTGCGATCCGCGCCGCCGAGAATGATCATGCCATTCAACGCGCCCGCCGTCCGATCGTGTTGACCCAACAGGAGCTGGCCTGGATCGCCACCGCCGGCGCCGATATCCGCGCGATCTTCAACGCATCCACCACCGCGGTGCGCGGGCGCAAACAACTGATCCGCGCCGTCATCGCCGAGATCGGCCTCACCGTGCACCGCCAGAGGCGTGTCGCCGAGCTGCGCATCGTCTGGCAGGGCCGGGGCCGTCACCGAGGTCTCGATGTCGATGAACAAGCCTGGTGGGCACTTGCGCGTCACCGACGAGGACACCATCGACCTGGTACGACGCTCGCTCAACACCACGACGACCGCGCTATTGCGGTGATTTTGGCCAAACAAAAGCGCCGCACCGCCACCGGGCTGCCCTTCACCCGGGCACGGGCGGTGATCCTGCGCGCCAACCACGGCATTCCCGTCCATCAGCCGCCATCGCAGCCGCATTTCGGACCCTACGACGACGATGTTGTCATGGTCACCATGACCGAAGCAGAAAAGCTCCATGGGCTCATGCGCGCCGGCAATCAGTGGCGAGAGTCGGGGCTGGTGTTCACCACCGAGTTCGGCGGGCCGGTTGCCGCGCAATCTGCTGCGCGTCGTCGAAGTCGCTGCGGCGGCCGCGGGCTTGAGGGTGTCGGTGTGCACACGCTGCGGCACTCGGTCGCGGTCGGCTAGCTGGAGTCCGGTGTGCACATCAAGGCGGTCGCCGACCTGCTCGGGCACAGCAGCTTAGCCGTCACGGGCGACATTTACGGCCACACCAGCGACGACACCGCACGCTCGCGGTCGACGGGTGGAGTGGGGCGCTCGGACTCTGAGCATTGGCAACGTCTTAAGGGACTACCGGCGGCTGGCTGGCCATGCCGACCTCTTCCTCGTACAGACTCATCACTTGTGCGATTCCCTCGTCAACGAAGGCGTTCACGACTCCCAAATCGTTGACCCTGAGTCTCACACGGTTAAGCAACCGCCAGAACCCGTGCTCATTTCTGACAGAGTCAATCTGCTGTGCGCTGCCGCGCAGCATGAAGTAGCCGCCGTTGTCGGGGCCGTGCGGCATGAAGACAGCCATGTCGAAGTTCTCGATCTTTCCTTCTTGCTGAAGGAGCGCGAAGTACTGCACTGTCTCGTTGAAAACTTCGACGGCCTGCGGTTCGCGGCCCCGCACCGGTTCCCCCCAACGGATAAACAAACCAGCTTCTGCCATGGCCGCGTCCCCTCACTGTTGCTGTACCGGTTGCTGTACTTACCCTCGTCGGGTATGGAAAAGGCAGCTCACGTCGCCGCCAAACCGCCTCTCACCTGCCTGTTCTCTCGTCGGGCTGACAGGATTTGAACCTGCGACCACTTGACCCCCAGTCAAGTGCGCTACCAAACTGCGCCACAGCCCGTCGCCACCGGCCGTCACCCCGGCAGCAGGTCGAAAGCCTATCAACTCACAGGGTCAGCAGCCGGTACAGCCCGATCAGCCCCACCGCGACGATCACCGCCCGCAGCGCATTCGGCGGCAACCGCCGCCCGTAATGCGCGCCGAGAAAACCACCCGCCAGCGAGCCCATCGCGATCAGCGCCGCCGCCAGCCAACTGATTCTGTCGAAGGCCACCAACGTATAAGCAAGCGCGGCAACGACATTGACCACCAGAGCAAGCAGGTTTTTCGCCGCGTTCATCCGCTGCACGTCCTCGGGCAGCAGCGCACCCATCACCCCCATCAGCAGGATCCCCTGCGCCGCGGTGAAGTAGCCGCCGTACACCCCAACCGCGAACGTCAGGAACACCAGAGCCACCATTCTCCCGGGCGGCACATGATCGGGCGAATGGCCCGCCCGCTCTGCCCGTCGGCTCGCCCACGCCTGGATCTTCGGCCCGACCACCACCAGCGCCAGCGCCACGACCAGCAGTACCGGCACCACCTGCGTGAACACTTTCTCCGGTAGGTGCAGCAGCAGCCATGCCCCCAGCGCGGCCCCTGCCAGTGACGCGAGCAGCTGCCAGCGCAGCCGGTGCCACTGCCCACGCAGCTCGCGGCGATAGCCCCACGTCCCCGACACGCTGCCCGCGACCAGGCCAATCGCGTTGGACATCGTCGATGTCACCGGCGGAACTCCCAACGACACCAGCGTCGGGAACGTGATCAGCGTGCCGGAGCCGACGAGCGCATTGATCGCCCCCGCTGCCACACCGGCAAGCGCGATCAAGCACATGTCGAAAACGGACACCCGCCCACTACCTCCTCGAGTGATTTCGCCTACCGCGATCGCGCCTTGCGCTTCTCCCTCACCCGTACGTTGATCCGAATCGGGCTGCCCTCGAACCCGAACGTCTCCCGCAGCCGCCGCTCCAGAAAGCGCCGGTATCCCGCCTCTAAAAAGCCCGTCGTAAACAAAACGAAGGTCGGCGGCCGCGCAGTGGCCTGCGTCGCGAAGAGAATCCGCGGCTGCCTGCCGCCGCGCACCGGCGGGGGCGTCGCGGCCACCACATCCTTCAGCCAGGTGTTCAGCCGTCCCGTCGGGATCCGGGTATCCCATGAGTCCAGAGCCAATTCCAGCGCGGGCACCAGCTTCTGCACCGCGCGACCCGTCTCGGCCGAGATGTTTACCCGCGGCGCCCACTGCACCTGCACGAGCTCCCGGTCGATCTCGCGTTCCAACAACTCGCGCCGGTCCTCGTCGACCAGGTCCCACTTGTTGAACGCGAGCACCAACGCGCGCCCGGCTTCGATCACCATCGACAGCACCCGCTGGTCCTGCTCGGTCAACGGCTGCGACGCGTCGATCAGCACGATCACCACCTCGGCGGTGTCGATCGCCCCGTGCGTTCGCACCGACGCATAGAACTCGTGGCCGCTCGCCTGGCCCACCTTGCGCCGCAGGCCCGCGGTGTCGACGAACCGCCACACCTTTCCGCCGAGTTCGATCATCGAGTCGACGGGGTCGACGGTGGTTCCGGCCACTTCGTGCACCACCGAACGATGGTCCCCGGCAAGCTTGTTCAGCAGCGAGCTCTTGCCGACGTTTGGCTTACCCACCAGCGCAACCCGGCGGGGACCGCCCGTCACCGGTCGGCTTTCCGACACCGCAGGCAACGCTGCCACCACATCGTCGAGGAGATCCGCCACGCCCCGTCCGTGCATGGCGCTGATCGGATGTGGCTGCCCCAGACCGAGCGACCACAGCGCAGCCGCGTCCGCTTCGCCGCGCTCGTTGTCAACCTTGTTGGCGGCCAGGAAGACTGGCTTTCCGGATCGGCGCAGCGTCCTCGCCGCCGCCTCGTCGCCCGCGGTGGCGCCCACGACCGCGTCGACCACCAAGATGACCGCGTCGGCCGTGCGCATTGCCACCGACGCCTGCTCGGCGACTAACTGCTGCAACCCTTTTGCGTCGGGTTCCCATCCGCCGGTGTCCTGCACGACGAACCGGCGTCCCGTCCACAACGCGTCGTAGGACACCCGGTCCCGGGTGACGCCGGGGACATCCTGCACCACAGCCTCCCGACGCCCGAGAATTCTGTTGACGAGGGTGGACTTGCCGACGTTCGGGCGGCCGACGACAGCGACAACTGGAGGTGGCGCCGTGTCAGCGCCGGGCTCGGCGCCGACGTCTTCGCCTATCTCCCAGTCGCTTTCGTCGACCCACGTGCCGTCACTCATCGCAACGCCTGTGCCCGCTCGTTGACGACATCGACCAAGTGCGACACCACTTGTTCCTCGGTCATGTCGCTCGTGTCGACGACGATCGCGTCATCCGCGGCCTGAAGTGGCGACACCGCCCGCGTCGAATCGAGATGATCGCGCCGGCGCACGTCGGCGAGCACGGCGTCGTAGTCATCGGCCAGGCCGGCCTCGATGTTCTGGTCGTTGCGACGGCGCGCCCGGGTCTCGGCCGACGCCGTCAGGAAGACTTTCACGTCCGCATCCGGCAACACCACCGTGCCGATGTCCCGGCCCTCCACCACCACACTGGTCTGACCCGCGGCGAGTTTCCGCTGCAGCTGCACCAGGCGCCGACGCACCGCGGGTACTGCCGATACCGCCGACACGCCGCGGGTCACCTCATCACCGCGGATCAGCCGCGAAACATCCTCTCCCGCAAGGAAGAAATGGGGTTCCTCGGGATCGTAGCCGACGGACAGCGGCACATCAGCCGAGGCCGCCGCGACGGCATCCGGGTCGGTCAGGTCCACGCCCGCGCGCAACATGTGCAACGTCACGATCCGATACATTGCTCCGGTGTCCAGGTAACGGGCAGCTATCGCCCGTGCCAAACCTTTTGACACCGAGGACTTTCCGGTACCGGCCGGGCCGTCGATCGCGACCGTCACGGACGCGCTCACAGCCCGACCGCCTTATAGAGCCCGCCGACCTCGTTGCGCGCCAGCGCCCGAATGCTGCCCGGCCGCTGGTTGCCAAGCGACACCGTGCCGATGTCGGTGCGCACCAGCGACTGCACCGGGTACCCGACAGCGGCCAGCAGGCGGCGCACGATGCGGTTGCGGCCCTCGTGCAGAGTAACCCGCAACATCGTTTTGCCGGGAACCGAATCCACGACGGCGAAGTCGTCGACCGCGACCGGTCCGTCCTCGAGTTCCACGCCTGCCCGCAGCGTCTTGCCGAGCCCGCGGGGCACCGACCCGTTCACCGTCGCCAAGTACGTCTTGGGCACCTCGAACGACGGGTGCATCAACCGGTGCGCCAGTTCGCCGTCGTTGGTCAGCAGAATCAGCCCCTCGGTGTCGGCGTCGAGCCGGCCCACGTGAAAGAGCTTCTTGTTGCCGCGAACTCGGTGTTCGATCAAGTCGCCGATGCACGGCCGTCCACGGTCGTCGGACATCGTCGAGTGCATCCCCCGCGGCTTGTTCAGCGCGAGATACACCAGGCTGTCGTCGAGCACGACGCGGGCGCCGTCGACGCGGACCACCGACGCGTGCGGGTCGACCCGGGTGCCCAACTCGGTGACCACATGCCCGTCGACTTCCACGCGGCCGTCGGCAATCATCTGCTCGGCCACCCGGCGTGACGCTATTCCGGCTTGCGACAAGACTTTCTGCAGCCGCACGCCTTCGGCGGAGGCCACGTCAGTCCCGGTCCACGTCGATGTCGGGCAGCGGCTCGTCTCCTGGCGTCGAACCACGCTTGAGACGCGCGAATCTCGGCTCGCTGTCCAATGATTCGGTGATGTCGTCGATCACGTCGATATCGGGCAGCAACGGCGCGATGTCGGGCAGGTCGGCCAACGAGGAGAGTCCGAGCCGCTCGAGGAACAGCTCGGTGGTCGCGAACGTGGCCGCGCCGGTGTCGGGATCGGTTCCCGCCTCGGTGATCAGCCCGCGCGCCAACAGGGTGCGCATCACCGCGTCGACGTTGACGCCACGGACCGCGCTCACCCGGGCCCGGGTCACAGGCTGCCGGTACGCCACCACCGCAAGCGTCTCCAGCGCTGCCCGGGTGAGCTTCGAACGCGCCCCGTCCAGCAGCAGTTTCTCGACGTATGGCGCGAACCGCGCCCGGGTGTACATCCGCCAACCCCCGCCGGCCTCCCGCAGGTCGATGCCGCTGCCCCGGTCCGCGAATTCTGCGGCCATCCGCTCGAGTGCCGCGATCACCCGCTCGGTGGTCTGCTGCGTGACCGTGGCCAGAGTCGCGGCCGACGCCGGAGTGTCGACGACGAGCAGTAGCGCCTCCAGCACCGACGTCAGTTCGTCGTCGTCGAGCTGGGTCTGAGCTTCCAGTTCGATACCCAGATCCAGATCCGGGATTTCCTCACTCATCAGAAGCTTTCACCAAGTCTTCGTCTGTCGGCCGGTCTCCGGTCCACGAAACCTGGAGCACACCAAGCGGTTCTGACTGGTCGAATGCTACCGCCCGCAGTCGGTACAGCTCGAGCAGCGCCAAGAACCGCCCGACGATCTGGATCGGCTCGCTGCAGTCGGCGACCAGATCGGAAAAGGCCGCCCAGTGTCCTGGACCGCGGCGCTCGAGCAGGTCGAGTACCTGGCCAGCCTGTTCGGGGATCGAGACGATCGTCTCGTGCAGGTGCTCGGTGGCGATGGTCGGCACCGGTCGCGGCGTCAGCGCCGTGGCTGCGACCTGTGCGAAACTCATCGGGTCGACGCCCAGCATCACCTCGGGCAGCAGGTCGCCGAAGCGGTCCTCCAGTGACACTGCGCGCGGGTAGCTGCGCAGCGCGGCGGATTCCAGCTCCGCGAACATCTCGGCGACGTGCTTGAACGCGCGGTACTGCAGCAGTCGCGCGAACAGGAGGTCACGCACCTCCAGCAGTGCGATGTCCTCGGCGTCCTCCACCTCCCCCGCGGGCAACAAGCGCGCCGCCTTCAGATCCAACAACGTCGCGGCCACCACCAAAAACGCGGTCGTCTCGTCCAATTCCAGCTGGGCGCCAATCGCTTTCGTGTAGGCGATGAATTCGTCGGTGACCTGATGGAGTGCCACTTCGGTGACGTCGAGGCGGTGCGCGAAGATCAGCTGCAAGAGCAGGTCGAACGGCCCCTCAAAATTGCTGAGCCGAACGTGGAACGCCGGCGCCGAGTCCGTCGAGGTCACGCGCCGCCGAACCGGTCGATCACCTCGCGCGCCAGAGATCGATACGCTTCGGCGCCAGCGGATTTCGGCGCCCAGGTGATGATCGGTTCGCCGGCCACACTGGTTTCGGGGAACCTGACGGTGCGGGTGATGACGGTGTCGAAGACGAGGTCGCCGAACCGCTCCACCACCCGGGCCATCACTTCGCGGGCGTTGACGGTGCGGGTGTCGAACCGGGTGATCAGGATCCCGGTGATGTTCAGCTTGGGGTTCAGCCGGTCGCGGACCTTATCGACGGTGTCGGTCAGCAGGGCCAAGCCGCGCAGCGAAAAGTATTCGCACTCAGTCGGAATCACGACGCCGTCGGCGCAGGCCAGTGCGTTGACGGTGAGCAGGCCGAGTGAGGGCTGGCAGTCGATGAGCACATAGTCGTAGCGGTCGAGCACCGGGTACAGGGCGCGGGCCAGCGTCTGCTCTCGACCCACCTCGTTGACGAGCTGGATTTCGGCCGCGGACAGGTCGATGTTGCTCGGCACCAGATCCAGGTGCTTGACCTTCGTGTGCACCATCACGTCGTCGATCGAGACTCGCGACTCTACGAGAACGTTGTGGATCGTCGCGTCCAGCTCGTAATGGGGCACGCCGAGCCCGGCCGACAGCGCGCCCTGCGGGTCGAGGTCGACGAGCAGCACCCGGCGGCCGTATTCGGCCAGGCCCGCACCCAGGTTGATCGTCGACGTCGTCTTCCCGACGCCGCCCTTCTGGTTGCACATCGCGATGACCTTGGCCGGGCCGTGGGTGGTCTTAGGCTGGGGCTCGGGGATGTTGCGCGGCGGCCGGCCCGTCAGACCCACCCCGGGACCCTCTGTCTCTGTTCCCGTCGCTTCGCTGCTGCCGGCGTCGTCAGTCACGCCAGGCATTCGTGCACAGTGGTCCGGACATCCGGGCAAGTTTATCGGGATGAATGGTTCTTGAATGGCAGACCCGCAGGCTGATGTCTGCCGATCGCACCGGTCCGCCGCGACGTACAGTTTTGGCATGGGCCTCAAGCAGCGCCTGCCTCTGCTCCGCTGGTCGGTGTGGCGGCTGGCGCTGGGCGGGCGCACGTTCGCCCGGACCGGGCAGTTCGGCGACGGGCGCGAAACCGCGGCCGCGCAGTATGTCGAAAGCCACGCCCGCCGCGGGGACGCCGACGACGTGCTGGCCACCATCGACCGGTTCGCCTACGAGAAGTCGATGCTGATCAACGTCGGCGACGAGAAGGGCGCCCTGCTGGACGCTGCCGTTCGCCGGGCCGATCCGAAGCGCGCGCTGGAACTCGGCACATATTGCGGATACAGCGCGCTGCGCATCGCTCGGGCGGCGCCCGCAGCGCAGGTGTTCTCCGTTGAGTTCGCCGCGGCGAACGCCGAGGTGGCCCGACGGATCTGGGCGCACGCGGGTGTCGACGACCGCATCACCTGCGTGGTCGGCACGATCGGCGACGGCGGAGCGACGCTCGACGCGCTGGCCGAGCAGCACGGGTTCAGCGAGGGCTGCCTCGACTTCATGTTCGTCGACCACGACAAGAATGCGTACCTGCCCGACCTGCTGAGCATCCTGGCGCGGGGCTGGCTGCACCCCGGCACGGTCGTTGTCGCCGACAACGTCGGTGTGCCCGGTTCGCCCAAGTACCGCGCCTACATGCGCGAGCAGCAGGGCACGCACTGGGACACCCGCGAGCACAAGACTCACGTCGAGTACCAGACGCTGCTGTCCGACGTGGTTCTGGAGTCGACGTACTTGGGTTAATGCGCGCGGGGGTGCGCCCCGGCCCACACCTCACGTAACGCGTGCACCGTGACCAGCGTGTAGATCTGCGTCGTGGTCACCGACGCGTGCCCGAGCAGCTCCTGCACGACGCGCACGTCGGCGCCGCCGTCGAGCAGGTGCGTCGCGAACGAATGCCGCAGCGTGTGTGGCGACACTCCTGACGTGATCCCGGCCCGCTCGGCGGCGTCCTGGAGCACCTGCCAGGCGCTCTGGCGGGACAGCCGGCCGCCGCGGGCGTTCAAGAAGATCGCCGGCGTGCCCCGACCGCGGCGCGCCAGCTCGGGCCTGCCCCGCACGAAATAGGCGTCCAGCGCGTCGATCGCGGGCCTGCCGACCGGTACCAGCCGGTGCTTGCCGCCTTTCCCCCGCAGCAGCACCGACCGGGCGTGGGTGTCGATGTCGTCGACGTCGAGGCCGACCGCCTCCGAGATCCGCGCGCCCGTGGAGTACAGCAGCTCGAGCAGCGCTCGGTTGCGCAGCGCGAGCGGGCCATCGGACGGGCTGTCGCCGCCGGCACCGGTCAGCAGCGCCAGCACCTCGTCCACGGTCAGGCTCTTTGGCAGCCGGCGGCTCGGCGTCGGCGGCTTGACCGCCTTGGCGACGTCGAGCGTCGTCAACCCCTCGGCCGCGGCGAAGCGATGCAGCCCCCGCACCGCGATCAGAGCACGCGCAGCCGACACCGCTGATAGCCCGCCAATGCCGCTGTCAGGGTCGCCACGTCGCAGCGACACCAGGAAGTCGCTGACGTCGGCCTCGGTCACATCGGCAAGGTCGTGCACGCCGCGCGACATCAGGTGTTCGTGGTAACGACGCAGATCGCGCCGATAGGAGCTGAGCGTGTTCGCGGCCACGCCACGCTCGATGGTCAAGTGGTCGAGGTAGCCCTGCAGCTGGCCGTCCAGTGTGGGCGCGACGGCGGTCATTCCGGACCCTGCCGCTGCGCGAATGCGGTCGGCCGGTAGGGCCACGGGGAGTCGACCGGGCGGGTCGCTTTGCCGTCGATCACCGCCGCATAGGCGGCCAGCACCCCGGTCGCTGCGGTGGAGTTGACGACCTCACCTGCCAGCACCATGGCGGCCGCCCGGTCGAGCGGGAACCAGTGAAGGCTCAGGTCGGCCTCCTCATGCTCGCTATCGGGCCGATCGACGTGCGACAGTCCCGTCGCCAGATAGATCCGCACCGATTCGTCCGAGAAGCCTGGCGAGGGTGCGGTGTCGGCCAGCACCCGCCAGTCGCTGGCGGCCAAGCCGGCTTCTTCCTGAAGTTCGCGCTGGGCGGTGCTGACGGGGTCTTCATGGCCGGCGTCGAGCAGGCCGGCGGGCAGTTCCCACAGCCGACGCCCCATCGGGTGCCGGTACTGGTAGATCATCGCCAGCCGCCGGTCGTCGTCGACCGCTGCGATCGCCACGGCGCCGTAGTGCTCGACGACTTCACGCCGCGCGGTCTCACCACCGGGCATCTCGACCTCGTCGACGCGCAGCGCCAAAATGTTCCCGGTGTAGACCGTTTCCGAGGAGACAGTCTGGAAGTCGTGGTCAGCCACAGAGTCTGCTCACAGCTGCGCCGCTGGCTGATGCAGGAGCCCATCGACGCCGGTGGCATGCTCGTTGCCGTTGGGCCGCTGCTCGGGAATCTCCACCGGAAGGCGTTCCGCCGCTTTGTATTCCAGCGCCGCGCCGATGAAGGAGACGAACAGCGGATGCGGCCGCGTCGGCCGGCTCTTCAGCTCGGGATGCGCCTGAGTGCCGACCAGGAACGGGTTCACCTCGCGCGGGTATTCGACGAACTCGACAAGCCGTCCATCGGGTGACGTGCCGGAGAACTGCAGCCCACTGGCTGCGATCTGATCGCGGTAGTCGTTGTTGACCTCGTAGCGGTGTCGATGCCGCTCCGACACCTCGGTCGCCTGATACGCCTCTGCCACAATCGAATCCGGCTCGAGCACGGCGGGATAGGCGCCCAGCCGCATCGTGCCGCCCATGTCGGCCTGCCCGGCGACGACGTGCTTCTGGTCTGCCATCGTGGAGATCACGGGGTCCGGAGTGTCCGGATCGAATTCGGCGGAGTTCGCCTGCGTCAGTCCCGCCGACCGCGCAGCCTCGATCACGATGCACTGCAAACCCAGGCACAGCCCGAGCACCGGCAAGCCATGAGTGCGCGCGTAGCGGATCGCGCCGATCTTGCCCTCGATGCCGCGGATGCCGAAGCCGCCCGGGATCAGCACGCCGTGCACGTCGGCCAACGCCGCCGCTGCCCCGCCGTCGGTTCGGCAGTCATCGGAAGCGACCCATCGCATTTCGACTCGCGCCCGGTGCTTGAATCCACCGGCGCGCAATGCCTCCGCCACCGACAGGTACGCATCGGAGAGATCAACATACTTGCCTACCAGAGCAATTCGTACCGTTTCGCGCGGTTCGTGTACCCGTCGCAGCAGATCGTCCCATTCGGCCCAGTCCACATCGCGGAACGGCAGACTCAGCCGGCGCACCACGAACGCGTCGAGCTCTTCACGGTGCAACACCTTGGGGATGTCATAGATGGACGGCGCATCGGGTGTGGAGATGACACCGTCGATGTCGACGTCGCACATCAGCGCGATCTTGTTCTTCAGCGGCTCGGGGACGTCGCGGTCGCAGCGCAGGATCAACGCATCGGGCTGGATGCCGATGCTGCGCAGTGCCGCCACCGAATGCTGCGTCGGCTTGGTCTTGAGTTCGCCCGACGGGGCCAGGTACGGCACCAGCGACACGTGCAGGAAGAACACGTTGTCGCGCCCCACGTCATGGCGGACCTGGCGCGCCGCCTCCAGGAACGGCTGCGATTCGATGTCGCCGACTGTTCCGCCGATCTCGGTGATCACGACGTCGGGGCGGTTGCCGGCCGCGTCGGGCTCGGCCATTGAGAGGATCCGGCTCTTGATCTCGTCGGTGATGTGCGGGATCACCTGCACGGTGTCGCCCAGGTACTCGCCGCGCCGCTCTTTGGCGATGACCGACGAATAGACCTGCCCGGTGGTCACATTCGCTTGCGCGGACAGATTGCGGTCCAGGAACCGCTCATAGTGGCCGACGTCGAGATCGGTCTCGGCGCCGTCCTCGGTGACGAAAACCTCACCGTGCTGGAACGGGTTCATTGTGCCGGGGTCGACATTGAGGTAAGGGTCCAGCTTCTGCATCGTCACCTGCAACCCGCGCGCAGTCAGCAGCTGGCCCAGACTGGACGCCGTCAAGCCCTTGCCGAGCGAAGACGCCACGCCGCCGCTGACGAACAGATGCTTGGTGGCGGTTTGCGGGTGCTTGCGTAACGCTGGCAAGAGCGACTCCCGTGACGACGGCGCAGGGCAATGCTTTGAAGAGCTGGGGCCTGCCGACCCACGGAATTTCACCTTAACACCGAGCCCGACAACCCGGCGCTAACACGCCCGGGCGGACGGTGACGGCTACTGCGGGACGGTCACTGCTTGCGCACCTTCACCGGTGCCGTACTGACCGGTGCGCGCACCGCTGACGAGGTCGTGCAGCGCCAGGACCGCGGTGATACGGCCAGACTCGACGTCGACGTCGTCGACGGTGGTGACGGCGCCCGCGATTCCCGAGTCGGCGCGCGCCACCGCGACCGCTGCGGTACCCGACGACGAGCCGTCCGACCCGGCCAGCACCGTGCCCGAGCCGTGCGGCGCGAGCGCCGCCGCGAACCGTGCGACGGTGGGACCGGTGTTACCGGCGTCCTCTTTCATCGCGCCGCCGCTGACGACGATCGCGGTGTTGGCCGCCGCGAGTTTGTCGGAGTAGGTGATGAACCCGGTTTGTCGCAGGGCCTCCAGTACGGTGGCCCGCTGCATGTCGTTGACGGGAGGCGTG
>JBLNEK010000309.1:0-9589 GCA_050262635.1 Candidatus Sericytochromatia bacterium
CACCCACTGGTGAAGACGACCGCTGCGCTGCTCGGGCGCGTGACGCGCTTGGCCATGCTCGCTGACGATTCCGACCTCGAAGGTCACGAGACTCGGATGCGAGGAGCGCGCGCCGCCTGGCGCCGCGTCGGCGACGAAATCGACGAGTACGACGAGGCGGTTAGAAGCCAGCGGGCACGGCGTGTCGCCCAGGGGAGTAGAGCGTGATGGTCGCAGCAGCACAGCAGCGAGTCGAACAACGCGCCCGTGAGATTGCCTGGCAGTGATCCGGCGCGCATATCGTTACGCCGGCTCCGCCGTTCCGCCCTGACCTGCCCCGCAGCGGCAGAGCGGACAGCGCGGTAGCCCGGTTGACAGCAGCCCGACGGCATCGCCGTGCTCGCACACCGCAGCCATCAAGATCGTCTGGGCGCCCACATTCCCTTCGCTGATCTTTTCTTGATCGAGAGAGCTCTCATCACCCGAACGGGTGACGGCGTAGCGGGCGGGGAGCGGGTTGCCGGTGGCGTCGAGCCAGGCCCGCAGCCGGTGAACAAGCCACCCGGCTGGGTTGCGCAGCTCGTGGGTCCGGTAGGCGTAGCCGTAGGACGTGCCGTCCGGGCGATGGTCGAGTGCCTCCAGCACATCGCGCACCGACCAGCCCGCGAGCAGCCACGGCCGCAGGGCGTGGCGGACCCGTCGTGCCGACCCGGCGGCTCGCGCCGGCGGTGACTCGGCCCGCAATCGCTCGGCGAGTGCCAGCCGTTCGAACCGCGTCTGGGCACATCGGCGCAGCTCCCAGGGGGTGACAGTTCCGTCCACACCGCGCAGCGGTGATCTTGCCTCGCGCGCGTGCGCGTTCTGGACCCTTGCTACGCAAGGGTCTAGGGAAGGGGTGACAGTTTCGTCCACGTGTTCGTCGACGTGCAGGTCAGCGACGGTTTCGGGGGCCTCGCCAGGCACCGCGTGTCGGAAGAGCGCCGCGCGGTTGCCCACCCTTGATCCAAGGACGGCGCGCAGGTAGCGGTCGCGGTACCGCGGCGTGCTGCCAGGCTCCAGTTCCTCGAGCAAGCCGTGCTCACGCAGCCATTTCCGGCACCGCTGCACAGTCCGCTCGCTCAGCCCGGTTCGCTCGACGAGCTGGTCCACGGTCGGCCGCGAGGTGCCAGCCTCCCAGTCCATGCAGCAGGCGTGCGCCCACGCGACCTTGCTGAGGTTGCGGTGGAAGTCGCGGCGTAGCGGCGCGGTGCCGGGGTGAGCGTTGAAGGCCGCGAGCCAAGTTGCCTGCCGAGCCGCCCTGCGGACCGTCTGCTCCCAAGAGGGGCCCTCACATCGTCGACGCGTGTCGCCGTAGACCGGGGCACCCGGGTTCTTGCAAACTGGCTCGTAAGCCACTGAGACCGCCCGCAACGGTCGACGTGGTCGAAGGGCGTCGGGCGTGAACCTGGCGCCCTTCGGGCTGTCGAGGGCACCCTCCCGCGCGCGAGGCGTCAGATCAGGGAGGCGCGCCGAAAAATGTCCTAGGGGCGTGGTAATTCGGCATCGTCCGTCGCTGGCTTACCACGCGGTTGACGCCTGCCGCGGCGCCGAGCACCACCGGCTGCGCTCGCCGTAGCGTCCCTGGCGTGACGCCGGCGACCCTCCGGCAGTGGCACCGGCGCGGCAAGCTTGCCCCGCTACGGCTCTTCGAGGCGACGCGCGCTGGGAGCTCGGTGAGCTGGTGCGGGTGGCGCCGGCACGGTCGTTTTTCGGCGACGACGAGTGGATCCCCGCGACGCGCGGGCGTGGCAGCTACGTCGTCCGTCGACGGCAGGCCGGGGACACACACGGCGCACGTAGCGAGGCAAATCCAAGGTGCGCCGTCTGCGGCGAGCGATGACCCCGTCCGGGGGGTCCTGTGCGTTTCAGAGCAGCCGTAGCGCCATGATCCCGGCTTTGGACGAAGTCGCGTCCGTCACGTCCGTAGGCTCCGAACTGCCCGTTGCAAGTGGAAGGCCCGCCGCTGACGACGACGGGCCGACCGGCGGGTCACGTTTCCCAATGGGACCCCGAGAGGTTGACCCGCATGTGCACTTTTCAATGTACGGCGCCTACGTCGGCGCTCGTGCTCACCGTCCCCAACGGGCTCGTCGTCCGGCTAGTGGTCGTCGTCGTCCGGCTAGTGCTGGTCGTTCTGGTCGCCCTCGTGCTGCTCGGCGGGTGGGTGCCGGCGGCCTGAGCCCTCGCCTCCGGTTCGATCTTCCTGTCACGTGTTACAGTAACAGGCAAACACACCCATTGAGCAGGGTTGTGTACCAAGTAACGGGGGGCCCCATGTCGAAGGCGACAGATCGACGGCGCCGGATCGAGCACCGACAACGGCGGGTCGAGCAGCTGCGTCGGCAGAGCATGTCTCTACGCGGCATCGCCGACGAGCTCGGCGTCACTCAGGTGACCGTCCTGCGGGACCTGCGAGCGATCGAGCAGCGGCTCGGACAACCGATCGACGTCGACTGGGTGCGTGGCGACGACGGAAAGTTCTACCCCCCCAAGGTCACATACCAGGACTACGAACCTGAACCCGGATTCGGCGAGGACGCCGAGCCCGAGGGCCCATACGCCGGGCTCACGGCGCTGAGCCTGCTGGACGAAGCCACCGGCTACCTGGAGCTCTCCCGGGACGCGCTCGTCAAGGCCGGCGTGCGCGAGGAAGAAGCGTCGGAGCACCTCGGCAGAGTTCGAACAGCCGTGACGGCGTGGGCGAGAGCCAACCGGGCGCTTCCTACCCCACGACAGGTGGCGCGGCGTGCCGCGCGGGAGGAAGTGGCGGCGCCATGACGGACACGAGCACCGGATGCGGCGCGCGGCACCCCGAGGACAGCACCGTCTGTGAAGGCCCGCCGGACGCCGTGGCAGTGACCGACTCCACCGGTGACGAGGTGTTCGGCTGCCGCCGCCACGCTGCGGTGCTGTTGGCGGCGTTGGGCGAACACGGCCGCGTCGGGCTGGGTCCTGGGGGCCGCGGTCTTGCTGCGATCGACGTCTACCAGCGCGCCCAAGCACTACGGGGCTAGCCCGGGGGCTAGGGAGCGGCGCCGCCCGCCGGTGAGAGACGGACCAGCGGACGACACCACGTCCCCGGGCCGCCGCCCGAGGACGCGACGGCCCTGTCCCGGGACGGACCCACGGCCCTACACGCAAGTCGCCCCGGAGTTTTGATTATGCCGCGGGGGCGATTCTCACAATTGCTTCCTGGTGCGGTAACGCAAAAGCCACCCGCATTGTCGCCCTAATAGCGACCTGGTCGCTGGTGAAGAATCGACTACGGTCGACTTCCACACGGGTGTCGTTCCTGATCACTACGTAAACCCGGTCCTTGGGAATCGCCCAAACGGTGTTTGTCGCCACGTCCGGAGCCACGTAAAGCGGTACGCCAAGAACTGTCCGAGCGCCGGGAGCAGTGCCCGCAGCCGCGGAATCGGTGGAAAGTAGTGGCTTGATACTTCCCGTCGCTTCCTTCAATTGTGAAAGCGCAAGTGCGACCGTTGGGTTTGTGACAAATGCGGTTGTCCGAGCGCCAACCGTCTCGGCGAGCGAGATCGCCTCTGCGAAAACGTCCAGGTCAGTGGCATCGTACGTCACGTCCTGCGCCGAGGTCGCACCGGTCAGGCCCACTGGGGCGACGCCGCCGACGGCGGTGAAAAAAGCGAGGTCGATCTTTCGCGCGATATCGCGCGCCAGCCCTTGACCGATCACGTCGGCAGCTTCGGGACTCGAATCGTCCGCCAATTCACGCGAGATAACCGAAAGCGCGGCGACCTTGGCTGGAGTCGCGACGACCGCGCCGAGATCGGCATCGGTCGGGGTAATTTCCGCGCTCTCCGCAACCCATGCGGCGGTCGGGTCGGCTTGAACAATTGGAAGCCGGTAATCGTGACTCGCGGTTTGCACAACGGTCGAGACCTGCGCGGCAACAGATTCCGCAATGACGGGTTGGACAATTAGTGGACCGACGATTTCCGGGCGAAGAATGTCGCCACCGGAATTACTGGCAGTGGTAAGGGCCATTACAGACGTCCTTCACGCACGTAGAGACGGTGTGCGCTCCGGTGCCGACCCGGCCCCCGGCGCCGGCGACCCGCCGGCTCGCAGTTGGCGACCGCCGCGCACCGCGACCCGCGGCGGCGGCGATCGGATCAAGTCTAGCCGGGGCCCGCGACGAGATCAGACAGCTCGTCGAGCGAGTAGAGCGCGAGTCGTCGGCTCCCGTAGCGGCGTAACTTCCCTCGGCGCACCCACTGGCGAAGCGTCGACGGCGCGACTCCAGCGGCGAGCGCGGCGACGTCGGGGGTCAGCAGCGTCACGGGCCGCAGGCTAACGACGATCTCTGTAGAGCTGCTAAGCGTGCCGGAGCGGGCGGAGCCTGGCTGCGCGTCGGGTAGCTGCTCGGGGTGCGGTGCTAGGACCCACCGCCGAGTAATTGGCGCCACGACGGGCCGGGAGTGGCTGGCTGGCGGACACCGGAATCGAAGTCCGGAACCTGCGCACGAAGCCTCGGCGCGCGCCGAAGTAGCTCGTCGACGGCCGTGGCCACCCGGTCGGCGTCGACGCCGTACGACTCGTCGACGTAGCGCAGCGGGTCGTCGTCGAGCAACCAGACGGCAGTCCCGTCAGCTAACCCGCGCTCGGCGGCGAGGCGCTCGACCCGGCCGCGAACGTGCTCGGTCAGCGCGGTGCGCAGGGCCGCGTTCTCGGACTGTGTCCGTCGTAACTCGGCCCGGTACTTGCGATCACGGCGGTCGTCGGCGCTGTCGTGCTCGTCGTCAGCCTCATCGGCGATGTCGGCGTGGGGATCGGCGTCGCCTGTGGCGGCCGTTGGCTGCTCGTCGGGCTCGGCCGTCGTGGTGGGTTGGGAGGTCATGTCACCTCTCGGTCGGTGTTGACGGCCCTGAGACGGCCGTAGGGTCGCGATCGGGGCCGGGGTGGGGGTGTGTGGTCCAGTAAGGGGTGCAGCGTCACGACTCCCGCCTGCGCCGGGCATCGCCGAACTGCCCGGGCAGGATCAGCAACACCGCGGGCTCACCGTCGACGAACACCTGCTGCCCGTCGAGTCGGCGCAGCTCCTCCGGCACGGCGTCGTTATCCGGGTCGAGTGCGCGCAACATCTCGTCGTCGCCGTGGTCGGTCATCAGCCCCTCCTCCTGCTTGCTGGGTGCTAATGCAAGATTCAAAAACTCGCCCGCGACTACGCGGCGCTACCACCCGCTCGCCGGCCGTCACTGGGCGAGAGGGGGTACGCCGGGGGGGGCCGAGGCGAGCGCACGGTGAAGTGCGATGTAGGCGTGGACGACCGCCTGTCGAACGTCGGCAATCTCGGTCATTGGGTCCCCTCCCACGGCAGGAACGGCGTGTCCCAGCTGATGACGCGAAGCCACCCCGCCGTCAGCGCGGTCTCCTCGTCGTAACCCAAGACCTGCAGCAAGGGCGGAGCGACCTCCCACATGGCGTCGAACGCGCGTCGGATGTCGTCGAACGCGCGCCGGTCACGGATCGCCCCTTCGTACTCGACAGCGGCGTCGAGAAAGCCGGGCGCGACGGCGTCGGCGCAGCGTCGGCAAGCGAACCGCTCGACTAGGCGCGCTTCAGGACAGACGCAGAAGGCGTTCGCCGACACCTCTGCCAGTCCCGAGCAGAGTGAACAGCGGATCAGCGAGGACGGCGGCTCCTCTGGAGACTGCGGCGGCAGCACCGCTCCGAGTTCGAGGAGGGTCTTCGTGCCGCAGTGACCGCCAGGGTCGGTGACGGTCAGGCCCACACGCCGCTCCCGCTCCTCGGCGAGTCGTCGCCTGCGTGCCTCGGCCAGCACGCGCGCCATGTCGTCCGGCGAAAGATCGTCGCCGGTCAGTCCCAGCGCGGCGGCGGCGTCGTCGAGCTCTTCGTCCGTCGCGATGAGCAACTCCTCGGCGAGCACCGTGAGCGCGTCGGTCATCTCTACTACTCCTTATTGGTCGTGTGACGGTGTGACAGGCCGGCGGGACACCACGCGGGTCCCGGGAAGCGTGGCCGCGAGGGCGCGCAGCGCCTGGCGCTCGGCGTGTTCGTCGCCGGGTCGCAAGTCGCAGCGCGGGTGGACCTCGTCGCCGACGGCGGGATGAACCTTGCCGCTGAAAGCGGTCACAATTCGAGATCGGGGTGCTCGCCGTACTCCCTCGTCTGCACGCCTCGTCGCAACTCGGCCTTGATCGCCTCAACCTGTTCCGGGCTTGGCCGTCGACTCACTGTCATCACGACGTCGAGACGGTAGGCCGCCCACAGTGCGTCGCCGACCGTGATGCGCGGGTCGACTTCGAGGAATGGATCGAATGGCTCAACGAACTTCCAACGCCGGTCCAACTCGGCCCACTGTTCCTGCATCTCCTGCGACTGACCCATGTCGCGAGCGATCTCGGCAAGGGGCTTCCCGCTCATAGCAATCTCTCCTCTCTCTCTCAGAAAACGTCGCTGGCCTGCACGTCTGTCACGGGGCATGGGTGGAACAGCGACCCTCTGCTGGTCACGCGTGGCTCTTGGTGGGTGACGATGACCTGGCATAGCAGGCCGATCAGATCATCGGTGTCGACATCCTCGCCCGCGTCGAGGTCTCGGCCGAGCAGAGCTCGAATCCACTGGCCCGCCCGGTTGGCTCGGTGATCTTTGGTGGAGTCTCACCGAACAGCCTGACGCCTTTGTGGTCGCCCTCGACGACTTCGAATTCCCAACGCCACGCTTCGACGACGCCGATCTCGCCAACCTTCGCGGTGCCTTCTTGCACAGCGCGGTGGTGCGGCTTGTATTCGAACTGAGTACGCCGGTACGTGACCGCTTGCAACCGCGCCGGCAACGGCACGCCCTCAGGAGCGGCGTAGTCAGAGCCTTTGGATTGGACCGTAGCTAACGGCACTGGTTCCTCCTTGTTAGGGATTGGGTTCCCACCTCTGGGTGGCGCACGACGACAGCGCGGACAGCGCGGCCGGGTCGCGTGGGGCGCTCACGGTTCAGCCCTGTCGTGGCGGCACACGACGCGAGTACCGGGAAACGCGGCGGCCAAGACACCCAGCGCACGGCGCTCGGCCAACTCGTCGCCGGGCGAGACTGAGTCGCAGCCAAAGTGCACGCCGACGTCCGCGAGCACCGGATCGATCTAACCGCTGACAACAACGCGGACAGCGATCGGAACGAGCGGCGCAGCGACGGCACCACCAGTTCGCAAGCATCGCGCGGTCGTCCTCGGAGACGAACGTCGTCACCTTCACGACGTCGCCTCACCGCACGCGAGCAGGTGGTCGAGGGTGTCTAGCGGGTGCCCACAGTTGGCGCAGGCGTTGTTCTCCGCAGGGGAGCTACCGGAGCTACCCGGGTTACCTTGCAGGTCAGAGGCGTCGTTTCCGGTAGCCCTTGCTGGGTCGGTAGCCCATCGATGGGCTACCGGAGCCCCATGGGCTACCTCATGGGCTACCGCTAAATACCCGTCCTGACCTGCGGTTTCGTCCTCCGCGGTCCCCTTGGTAGCCCCGGTAGCCCTATCTGGGGGGAGATACCTAATCCAGACGTCGTGTAAGTCCTCGCGCCGGTACCCCTTCCTGTTAATCCCGGCGACCTTCACGTCACGCGAGTGAACGTCGTAGGCACGTAACCGGTGAGCGAGCCCGCGGGCGTCGAGCGGCTTGCCCCGCAGGTCGGACCAGGGCGCCTCGTCAAGGTTGTGCAGCTGATCGAGGATCGTCTCGGTGTGCAGCCCGTCGGCAGCACCGAACGCTGTCCGCAGGTCGGCGAGCAACCGCACGCCGAGGCTTGCCTCGCGGCTTTCAGCGACCTTGTTGAGTTCAACGCAGGCTCGGCGCGCCCGCTCCGGCCAATCGCCGCCGGCGACGTCGGCGATTGCGACGATCGGCTCCCAGCAATCCGCCGGGCGATCGGTGATGCCCTCGGGTAGCTCGGGCCGGAAGTACTCCAAGTCGCGGGCGATCGACGCAGTCCACTCGGCGATGTAATCCTGCAGGACGCCGAGCTCCTCGGCGACGAGCCGATGCCGGAACTGCTCGACGTCCTCATGCGGCGCGCGCCGCCGCATTCGAATGATGATGGACCGCGACATCAGGGTGTCTGGCAAGTCGCCGAGCCCGGCAAGCGCGACGGCGGCGTACACGACGAACCGACGCACTTCCATCGACTTGCCAACGCAGCGCGGAATCGTGGTCCCACGACGATGGCCGGCATTAAGCAGGCCGCGAAGATGATCTTCGGCACCCTCGTCTTGTGCACGACGACCAAAGATCGCGTCGACCTCGTCGAAAAGCAGCGTCGGGTGCTCAGCCTCGATAGAGCGAAACACCGCGGCCGTCGAAGCGTTAAACGCGAGCATCGGCCGCGGCACCAGCAACTCGAGCACCTCGAGGACGCGGGTCTTGCCGCTGCCCGGCTCCGGTGACAGCAACGCGAGCCGCGGCGTCGATTCAAAGACCTCAACAACGTGAGTGTGCACCGCCCATAACGCGGTGGCATCGCACGCCTCTGGCGACGGGAACGCGACAAAGCGCCGGAGCGTGGCCGCGACCTTGTCGAGCAGTGCCGCACCCTCGACGGCCTCCATCGGCAGCCACTCGACGCCGGCCGTCGTCACCCAAGCCGCCGTGCAGCCTGGCTCACGATGCGGATCGCGCGCTGCTCGATCTCGGCGTCAACTGCCTCGTCGTGGGCGCGAGTGCTCTCAAGCTCGGTCTGGAGCCGGCACTCGGTGTCCAGTCCGTCAGTCCGCCACGCCTCTGCTGCGACGACGCAGGCTGCAACTTTGCGCGGGTCGCGATCATCGAGTCGGAGCCAGGTCTCGTCGCCATATCGCGGCAGCTCTCCGCGACGCTGCCCCGCATGGATCAGCGAGCGGGCCCACAACAGGACCGGCGGACCAAGTCGCGCGTTCACGTACCCAGAGCCTAGCGTCTTGTCCCCATGACGTCCAGTTGACTTCGCTTAGTGTCTGGACAGAGGCAAGGTTAACCTCCTAATATCCACATCATGGCGACAAGAGAAATCATGGCAGGCCCCGTGGCCGGGTACGCTGCGGCGAACCTCATCCGCCTGCGAACCCTGCGCGGGCTCACCGTTCGAGCACTGTCAGACCGACTGACCAAGACCGGCCGTCCGCTGCAGCCGACCGCGATCAGCAAGATCGAGCAGGGCGACCGACGCGTCGACGTCGACGACTTATCTGCACTCGCGCTGGCATTGAAGGTCAATCCATCCGCACTGCTGCTGCCGTCTCACGCCGGCAACGAACCAATCCCGCTGACCAGTCACGTGTCAGCGCCCGGATGGGCGGTGTGGTCATGGGCTGACGGCGACGAGCCGCTGCCGACCCGACCGGACGAGCCGGATCCGATCTATGGCGAAAACACGGACCCCTACAACACCGACGACGAGCGCGAAGATTTCCAGCGTGTCGCCCGACCGGCCGACCTGCGACGGCGGCAACAGCACCCACTGGTGAAGACGACCGCTGCGCTGCTCGGGCGCGTGACGCGCTTGGCCATGCTCGCTGACGATTCCGACCTCGAAGGTCACGAGACTCGGATGCGAGGAGCGCGCGCCGCCTGGC
>JBLNEK010000310.1:0-9527 GCA_050262635.1 Candidatus Sericytochromatia bacterium
GACATGAAGGCGATGGTGGTGTGCATCGAATTGTGCTCGGTGAATGCCGTTTTCGCCGACGACGTCAACGACGCGATCATCTCCAGCCTGTTCGGGGACGGGTGTGCGGCGGTGGTGATCGGCGCCAGCCAGGTCAGGCATCCGCTGGCGCCAGGCAAAGTGGTGATCCGCGACAGCTTCAGTCGGCTGCTTGGCGATGCGGAGGACGGTATCGTCCTCGGCGTCAATCATGACGGGATCACCTGCGGACTGTCGGAGAACCTTCCGGCCTATATCTACGCGGGCGTCGATCCTGTCGTCGAGGACGTCCTGGCCGACAATGGATTACGCAAGTCGGACGTGGACCTGTGGGCCATCCATCCGGGTGGCCCCAAGATCATCGAGCAGTCAGTGCGCTCGCTGGGCCTCGCGTCGCATGCGGCGACACCGAGCTGGGAGATTCTGGCCCGGTTCGGCAACATGCTGAGCGTCTCGCTGTTGTTCGTTATGGAACTGATGGTGACGCAGCACGATTCGAGCAAGGCCATCTCGACGGGGGTGGCGTTCTCGTTTGCGCCCGGCGTCGCGGTCGAGGGACTGGTGTTCGACATCGTTCGCAGCTGATCGCGATTTACAGACTGAAAAGGGCGCACTGACAATGCAAATGATCAAACTCCTGTTCACGATCTCTAAGACGAGGATCGTGGCGGTGTTCGCGGCCGGGTTGGTCAGCGGGGTGGCCAATACCTACCTGCTGACCCTGATCGGCAGTGTGTTGTCGCCGGAGACCCAGCACGGAACCACCTGGAAGCGCTTCGGGGTGACGGCGGCGGTAGCTCTGTTCAGCAGCCTGGTGTCGCAGCTCCTGCTGATCCGGCTTACTCAGGACGCAATCTATCAGCTACGGGCGCAACTGAGTTCGCGGGTGCTTTCGGCTCCGCTGGAGCAACTGGAACGACTGGGCGTGCACCGGCTGCTCGTGACGTTGACCGAGGACGTACGCGCGCTGTCGCTTGCGGTCACCGCCCTGCCGAACATCTGCGTCAACGCCGTTACGATCCTGGGCTGCTTCGTGGTGCTCGGGCTGGTCTCCGGGCCGATCTTCGCGGTGATGGCGACCGGCACGGCGTTGAGCATCTCTGGCGTGGAGGCGTTTCTGCGGCGGGTACGACGGCTGTACCGGGAGGCGCGCGAGAACGAGGACGCGCTGCTGCGCTCGTTCCAGTCGGTGCTCGTGGGGATCAAAGAACTCAAGCTGCACCGCGGACGCCGTCAGGATTTCATGGACCACCACCTGCTCGGAGCGGCCGGCGACCTGCGCGATCAGAACGTCGCTGCCGGGTCCCGGTTCTCGCTCGCCCACGGCTATGGCCGGGTCCTGCAACTGGTCACCATGAGCGCCGTACTGTTCGTGCTCGCTAGAGCTTTGAACTTGCCGCGCGAGGTGATGGTCACTTACATCCTCGTCACGATCTTCCTGGCGATGCCGATGCAGAGCTTCATGCAGCGCATCCCCGACCTGCTGCACGGCGACGTCGCGCTGGCCAAGATCCGCGCGATGAACCTGTCGATGCACACCAGCACCGACGAACAACAGCTGCCGTACGCCGACCGTCCTGCCGTCACCGAGGCCCGCCTGGAAGTGACTAACCTCGGCTACACCTACGAGGGGGAGGCGGAGCCGCCGGCGTACGGCCCGGCGATGGCGCCGCCGCGGCCGCCGGGCGGTCCCCACCTCGGGCGCCAAGGCGCCACGCCGCCGCCCCCGCATCCGCCCGCCGCCGACGAGGTTTTTCACCTCGGTCCACTGGACCTGGTGTTCGAGCCGGGCACCATCACGTTCATCGTCGGTGGAAACGGCAGCGGTAAGTCGACGTTGGCCAAGCTGCTTACCGGGTTGTATTCGCCCGAAACGGGTTTCGTCACCATCAACGGCGAGAAGGTCGGCCACGAGAATATCGAATGGTTCCGGCAGAACTGCTCGGCGATCTTCACCGACTTCCACCTTTTTGAGGACTACCTGGGATTCGACCGGCCAGGCATCGACGACGAGGTGCGCCACTATCTGCAGGAGTTGCAGCTTGCCCACAAGGTCACCGTGCACGACGGCCGGCTGTCCACGGTGGCGCTGTCCCAAGGCCAGCGCAAGCGGTTGGCGCTGCTGACCGCGCTGCTGGAAGACCGCCCGATCTACCTGTTCGACGAGTGGGCCGCCGACCAGGAACCGCGGTTCCGCGACGTCTTCTACACCAAGATCCTGCCGGGGCTCGCCCGGCGCGGTAAGACCGTCATCGTCATCACGCACGACGACCGCTACTTCCATCACGCCGACCAGATCGTCAAGCTCGACTTCGGCCACGTCGCGGACGGTGAATTCCCCGCAGCGACAACCCATGAGCACTGCGAGGGCGGCGCTGAGGCGGAGTTGTGCGGTGCCTGCCGCGTCTGACGAGTCGCTGTGCGATCATGCGTCGATGGCCGACCGGGTCGCGTACCGCTCGTTGATGAGTGACAACTTCCGTTGGGACGCGCTCGAATTGCGCGACGGCGACATCGTGATCTCGGCCCCGTCGAAGTGCGGGATGACGTGGACACAGCGTCTGGTATCGCTGCTCGTGTTCGACGGACCCGACATGCCGGGGCCGATGTCGACGGTGTCGCCGTGGCTGGACCAGACGATCCGGCCGATCGCCGACGTCGTCGCCGACCTCGACGCGCAACGACACCGCCGCTTCATCAAGACCCACACACCTCTTGACGGTCTGGTGCTCGACGGCCGCGTCACCTACATCGGCGTCGGCCGCGACCCGCGCGACGCCGCGGTGTCAATGTTGTTCCAGGAGGCCAACATTGATCAAGACCGGATGCGGGCACTGCACGAAGCCGCGGCGCCGCCCCACGCTCCGTTCGGCCCGCCCCCCGGACCACCGCCGCAATACATCGACCTGCACCAGGCGTTCCGGGGCTGGATGGAACGGCCGATCATGCCGCCGGAGGGAATGTCGTCGCTGGCGACCCTGCTGCACCACTTCAACACCGTCTGGCAGCGTCGCCATCAGCCCAACGTCGCGGTCTTCCATTATTTCGACTATCAGGCCGACCTCGCCGGAGAATTGGTCCGGCTCGGCCGCGTCCTCGGTTACGACGTGCGCCGTGAGCGAGCGGAGGAGTTGGTGGAACACGCCAGCCTCGACGTCATGCGGGCCCGTGCGTCGGAGCTCGCACCCAATTCCACCGACGGCGTCTGGCGCAGCGACGAGCGGTTCTTCCGCGCCGGGGGCCGCGGCGAGTGGCGCAGCATCTTCAGCGAGCGCGAACTGCGCCGCTACATCCACCGGGTCGACCAGCTGGCGCCACGCGACCTGATCGCCTGGGCGCACGAGGGGCGCCGCGGCTGCGACGCGGCCGCCTGACTCCGCGAGCGTGCGGGTCTGCACGTCGACGCGCCGCGCCAAGCCGTACAACGACGCACGCTCGGGACGGGGTGAGCGTCAGAAGAACGTTCGGACCAATTCGACGACGCGGCCGTCGCCGTCGAGCACCGGGAGCAGCTGCCACTTGTCGAACACCGTGCACGGGTGCGAGATACCGAACTCCAGCCACGTGCCGACGTCGACGCGATCAGCTGAGCCAAGCTGTATGTATGTGTGCTGGTCGTTGAGGCGGGTGACACGGCTGTCCGGAAGTGCGAGCGGCACCGGCAGATCCTGGTCGAACGACACGTCGCGGCGGCCCATCGTCACCAGTGCCAGCCCAGGCTCCGGGATCGAGCTCACCTGGGCCCAGACGGTCATCGCCGGCCTCAACCCGTGCTTTCCGCCGCGGGTGAGCGGCGACGTCCGCTCATACACGCCGTGGTCGTGAGTCACGTAGGCCCCGCTGCGGATCACCGTGCGCCAATCGCCGGCCAGGATGTCTGCGACGAGGTCGAAGTACGTGCTGCCGCCGGCTGTGACCACCACGTCGTCGGTCTCGAATTGCAGCCGTTCGACGGCCGACCGCATCTCGCGCAGGAACGCAGCGACCGTCGCCAACGCGTCGTCGCTGACGTCGTGGCCGAGCGCCGCCTCGTATCCGGCGACGCCGACGAGCCGTAACCGCGGGCAGTCGACGACCGCTTGCGCGACCTCGTCGACGGCGCCCTGGGTGCGACATCCGGTGCGGCCGCCAGGGATGCCGACTTCCACGCAGACGTCGACGGGTCGTCCGGTCAGCGCGGCGGCCATCGCCTCCACGCCGCGCACCGAGTCCACCCAGCAGACGAAGCCCAACTCCGGATCGCGATCGAGTTCTGCTGCGAGCCAACGTAATCCGCCAGCGTCGACGAGCTCGTTGGCAAGGATCAGATCGCGCACCCCGAACGCGCGGCACACCCGCGCCTGGCTGATCGTCGCCACGGTGATCCCGCACGCGCCGGCGTCGAACTGTCGGGCGAAGAGCTGCGGGGCCATGTGGGTCTTGCCATGCGGTGCGATCTTCACACCTGCCTCGCAACACCAGTCCGCCATCGTGGTCAGGTTGTGGGTCAGCGCGTCGGCGCTCAGCACGCACACCGGGCCCGTCGGCTCGTCGTCGAACAACACCGGCATCTCGGCGCAGACCTGTGCCGGCGTGTGGCCGGCCCACGTTGGCGGCAGCCCCTTGAACCGCCAGTCCACCGGATCGTCGGCCAGCGCGGCGACCGAATCCCTGTCCAACTCTGCAGCGCTCATGTGTTGATTTAAGCTGGCACGTCGTGAGTTCAGACCCGCGCGAGTCCGCCGATGAGCCGCTCGCGCGAAGAGAAAAGGCCGATGAGCCGCTTGCGCGAAGAGAAAAGGCCGATGAGCCGCTTGCGCGAACAGAAAAGGCCGATGATCTCCCAGAACAGTTCCGGATTCGCCAGGGCAAGCGCGAGCGGCTGCTGGCCCAGGGCCGCGACCCCTACCCGGTTCAGGTCCCCGTCACCCACACGCTCAAGCAGATCCGGGACAAGCACCAAGACCTTCCCACGGACGCCACGACCGGCGAGATTGTCGGGATCGCGGGCCGCGTCGTGTTCGCCCGCAACTCCGGCAAGCTGTGCTTCGCGACGCTGCAACAAGGCGACGGCACCCAGCTGCAGGTGATGGTCAGCCTCGCCAGCGTCGGGCAGGAGGCGCTGGACGCCTGGAAGGCCGATGTCGACCTCGGCGACATCGTGTTCGTGCACGGCGAGGTGATCAGCTCCCGCCGAGGCGAGCTGTCCGTCCTCGCGGACTCGTGGAGCATGGCGGCCAAGGCGCTGCGACCCCTGCCCGTCGCACACAAGGAGATGAGCGAGGAGTCCCGGGTACGGCAGCGCTACGTCGACCTCATCATGCGGCCCGAGGCGCGAGCGGTGGCGCGGCAGCGGGTTGCGGTAGTGCGTGCGCTGCGCAACGCGCTGCACCGGCGCGATTTCCTCGAAGTCGAGACGCCGATGCTGCAGACCCTGGCCGGCGGTGCTGCCGCCCGTCCGTTCGTCACCCACTCGAACGCGATGGACACCGACCTCTACCTACGCATCGCGCCCGAGCTGTTCCTCAAGCGCTGCGTCGTCGGCGGATTCGACAGGGTCTTCGAGTTGTCCCGGGTCTTCAGAAACGAAGGCGCCGATTCCACGCATTCGCCGGAATTCGCGATGCTGGAGACTTACCAGGCCTACGGCACTTACGACGATTCAGCCGTGATGATCCGGGAAGTAATTCAAGAAGTCGCCGACGAGGTGTTCGGCACTCGGCAGTTGACGCTTGCCGACGGCACTGTCTATGACATCGACGGTGAATGGCAGGCGGTGGAAATGTACCCGTCGTTGTCTGAAGCGGTGGGCGAGCTCATTACACCAGACACATCCATAGAGCAACTTGTGGGCATCGCAACTCGGCTCGGCATCGAGATACCGACCGATCGGCCGTTCGGGCACGGGAAGCTGGTTGAAGAATTGTGGGAGTATTCCGTCGGCGATACTTTGTCCGCCCCGACGTTCGTGCGCGATTATCCCATGGAAACGACGCCGTTGACGCGCCAGCACCGCGGCATTCCGGGGGTCACCGAAAAATGGGACCTGTATGTCCGCGGGATCGAGTTGGCCACGGGCTATTCCGAATTGGTGGATCCGGTGGTCCAGCGGGAGCGCTTCGAAGCACAGGCCCGTGCCGCGGCCGCCGGAGACGACGAGGCAATGGCACTCGACGAGGATTTCCTCGCGGCGATGGAGTATGCGATGCCTCCGACCACTGGCACCGGAATGGGGGTCGACCGGTTGTTGATGGCATTGACGGGACTTGGAATTAGGGAGACAGTATTGTTCCCCATTGTGCGCCGACATATCAACTGAACTGCACGCCCCGTAAACGGACCCTTTGCTGTCGATACCGGTTTTGGTAGATTGGAAAATCGGAGTAGACTTCCGCGTCACCGGCGCGAGGCCGCAGTGTTCAGCAAGGAGCGGTGTATAAATATGGCCAAGAAAGTAACCGTTACGTTGGTCGACGATTTCGACGGCGAAGAAGCGGCCGACGAAACAGTGGAATTCGGTCTCGACGGGGTGACGTACGAGATAGATCTTTCGTCGAAAAATGCCAAGAAGCTGCGCGACGCCCTGAAGGTTTGGGTGGAAAAAGGCCGCCGCGTCGGCGGTCGCCGCCGCGGCCGCGGAGGCTCAGGCCGGGGGCGTGCCTCCATCGACCGCGAGCAGAGTGCTGCAATCCGCGAGTGGGCGCGCCGCAACGGACACAACGTCTCGACCCGCGGCCGGATCCCGGCAGACGTGATCGACGCATTCCACGCTGCGACGTAAGCCGGTGTGATCCGGCTCTCCGTCGCTTGGGTCCTACGTTCGCCACCGGCGAAGCGGATCGGGCGGCGCGGGGAAACGATTCGGCGCTCCACCGCGTTACACCTCCTGTAACGAGAAACGCACCGCGAGGCTGATCACAAGTCGGCCGGGCCTGGCTCCCACGGCGGGGCAACGATGCAAGCAGGCCATTAGAGTGGATAGCGGGTCTGCGGTTTCAACCGATTCGATCCGCCGTACTCACACTGGTGAGGGAGAGCAGGTAGCCACCGATGTTCGAACGATTTACTGACCGCGCACGTCGCGTTGTCGTCCTGGCCCAGGAGGAGGCCAGGATGCTCAACCACAACTACATCGGGACCGAGCACATCCTTCTCGGATTGATCCACGAAGGCGAAGGCGTGGCCGCCAAGTCGCTGGAGTCGCTGGGCATCTCATTGGAGGGTGTGCGCAGCCAGGTCGAGGAGATCATCGGCCAGGGCCAGCAGGCGCCGTCCGGGCACATCCCCTTCACCCCGCGAGCCAAGAAGGTGCTCGAGCTGTCGCTGCGCGAGGCGCTGCAGCTGGGCCACAACTACATCGGCACGGAGCACATCCTGCTCGGCCTGATCCGCGAAGGCGAGGGCGTGGCCGCGCAGGTGCTGGTCAAGCTCGGCGCCGAGCTCACCCGGGTCCGCCAGCAAGTCATCCAGCTGCTCTCGGGCTACCAGGGCAAAGAGACCGCGGAGGCCGGCACCGGCGGCCGCGGCGGCGAGTCCGGCAACCCGTCGACTTCGCTCGTTCTCGACCAGTTCGGCCGCAACCTGACGGCCGCCGCGATGGAAGGCAAGCTCGACCCGGTCATCGGCCGCGAGAAGGAAATCGAGCGGGTTATGCAGGTGCTGAGCCGCCGCACCAAGAACAACCCGGTACTGATCGGCGAGCCTGGCGTCGGCAAGACCGCCGTCGTCGAGGGTCTGGCGCAGGCGATCGTGCATGGCGAGGTGCCCGAGACGCTGAAGGACAAGCAGCTCTACACCCTGGACCTGGGGTCTTTGGTGGCCGGCTCGCGCTACCGCGGTGACTTCGAAGAGCGCCTGAAGAAGGTGCTCAAGGAGATCAACACCCGCGGCGACATCATCCTGTTCATCGACGAGCTGCACACGCTGGTCGGTGCCGGTGCCGCCGAGGGCGCCATCGACGCGGCGTCAATCCTGAAGCCCAAGCTGGCCCGCGGCGAGCTGCAGACCATCGGCGCCACCACGCTCGACGAGTACCGCAAGTACATCGAGAAGGACGCCGCGCTCGAGCGCCGGTTCCAGCCCGTGCAGGTCGGCGAGCCGACCGTCCCGCACACCATCGAGATCCTGAAGGGTCTGCGCGACCGCTACGAGGCGCACCACCGCGTGTCGATCACCGACAGCGCGATAGTGGCCGCCGCGACGCTGGCCGACCGCTACATCAACGACCGCTTCCTGCCGGACAAGGCCATCGACCTGATCGACGAGGCCGGCGCCCGGATGCGGATCCGCCGGATGACAGCGCCGCCAGACCTGCGCGAGTTCGATGAGAAGATCGCCGACGCGCGCCGCGAGAAGGAATCTGCGATCGACGCGCAGGACTTCGAGAAAGCCGCCAGTCTGCGCGACCGCGAGAAGACGTTGGTCGCACAGCGAGCCGAGCGGGAAAAGCAATGGCGCTCAGGTGATCTCGACGTGGTTGCCGAGGTCGACGACGAGCAGATCGCCGAGGTGCTGGGCAACTGGACCGGCATCCCCGTGTTCAAGCTGACCGAGGAGGAGACCACTCGGCTGCTCCGCATGGAGGACGAGATTCACCAGCGGATCATCGGCCAGGAGGACGCCGTCAAGGCCGTTTCCAAGGCGATCCGCCGCACCCGCGCCGGGCTGAAAGACCCCAAGCGACCGTCCGGCTCGTTCATCTTCGCCGGCCCGTCCGGTGTCGGTAAGACCGAGCTGTCCAAGGCGCTGGCGAACTTCCTGTTCGGCGACGACGACGCGCTGATCCAGATCGACATGGGCGAGTTCCACGACCGGTTCACCGCATCCCGGCTGTTCGGTGCCCCTCCGGGCTACGTCGGCTACGAGGAGGGCGGCCAGCTCACCGAGAAGGTGCGCCGCAAGCCGTTCAGTGTGGTGCTGTTCGACGAGATCGAGAAGGCGCACCAGGAGATCTACAACAGCCTGTTGCAGGTGCTCGAGGACGGCCGGCTCACCGACGGCCAGGGCCGCACGGTGGACTTCAAGAACACCGTGCTGATCTTCACGAGCAACCTCGGCACGGCCGACATCTCCAAGGCCGTCGGTCTGGGCTTCACCCAAGGTGGCGGCGAGAACAACTACGAGCGGATGAAGCAGAAGGTCAACGACGAGCTCAAGAAGCACTTCCGTCCGGAGTTCCTCAACCGCATCGACGACATCATCGTCTTCCACCAGCTGACTCGCGACGAGATCATCCGGATGGTCGACCTGATGACCAGCCGCGTGGAGAAGCAGCTGAAGAGCAAGGACATGGCGCTGGAGCTCACCGACAAGGCGAAGGCGCTGCTGGCCAAGCGGGGCTTCGACCCCGTGCTGGGAGCCCGCCCGCTGCGGCGCACCATCCAGCGGGAGATCGAGGATGCGTTGTCGGAGAAGATCCTCTTCGAGGAGGTCGGTCCCGGCCAGCTCGTCACGGTCGACGTCGACAACTGGGACGGCGAGGGCGCCGGAGAGGACGCGGTGTTCACGTTCACCGGCACCCGCAAGCCGGC
>JBLNEK010000311.1:0-15398 GCA_050262635.1 Candidatus Sericytochromatia bacterium
AGCCCGATGCTGCGCTTGCCGCGGTTGGCGTGCTCGATGTTCGGGTTCGGGTCGCCCTCGACGCGCAACGGCCCCGTCTGGCGCAGGCCCCGTTGCGGGTCGCCGGTCACCGCATGCTCGACCTTGATGACGTCGGCGCCCCACTCGGTGAGCACCGCGCCGGCCGACGGGACAAACCCGTACATCGCGACCTCGAGGACGCGAATTCCGTCCAGCGGCTTACTCATTCGGCACTGCCTTCTGCTCTTCGCGCAAGCGGCTCATCGGCCCCGACCACCGTCGCAAGGGTCTTGGTTTCCAGGAACTCCTCGAGTCCCTTCGTGCCCATCTCGCGACCGATGCCGCTCTGCTTGTACCCGCCGAACGGCGCGTCGGGGCTGAAGTAGCTGCCGCCGTTGATGGAGAAGGTGCCGGTCCTGATCCGACGGGCGATTGCGACGGCCCTGTCCTCGTTGCCGAACACCGCTCCGGACAGCCCGTAGATGGAGTTGTTGGCAATGCGCACCGCGTCATCGTCGTCGTCATACGCGATCACCACAAGAACCGGCCCGAATATTTCTTCCTGCGCGATCTCACTGTCGGGGTCGACGTTGGTCAGCAACGTCGGCTCGTAGAAGTAGCCCGATCCGTCCACCTTCTTGCCGCCGGTGACCAAACTGGCACCTGCGGCGACCGCCCGCTGCACCATGCCGTCGACCTTCTCGCGTTGCCGCTCGTTGATCAACGGGCCCATGTAGGTCGACTCGTCGGCGGGATCGCCGTGCCGCACCATGCCGAGGAAGTTCTTGACCTGCTCGACGATCTCGTCGTGATGTCTGCGCGGCACCAACATTCGGGTGGTGATCGCGCAGCCCTGGCCGGCGTGGGACGTGATCATGAAGGCCGCCATCATGGCGCACGTGTTGAAGTCGGCGTCGTCGAGGACGATCGCCGCGGACTTCCCGCCGAGTTCGAGGAACACGCGCTTGAGAGTGTCGGCGGCAGCCGCCATGATCTTCTTGCCCGTCGCGGTGGACCCGGTGAACGTGACGACGTCGACGTCCGGGCTCGTGGTCAGCACCGCGCCCACTTGCGGGTTGGACGAACTGAGCACGTTCACCACGCCGGGCGGGATGTCGGTGTGGTTGGCGATCAGCTCGCCGAGGGCCAGTGTCACCAGCGGGGTGTCGGGGGCGCCTTTGAGTACGACCGTGCAGCCGGCAGCCAGTGCGGGCGGCAACTTCGCGAGCGCAAGCTGATTGGGATAGTTGTAGGCGATGATCGCGGCGACCACGCCGGCGGCTTCCTTCTCCACCCAACGGTGGTGCTGCATGCCGCGGCTCTGGGCGTTGCCGAGGTCTTCGGTGAACGAATAGGTCCTCAGCAGGTCGGCGTAGTAGCGGACGATGTCGATCGGTTGGTCCAGTTGCGGGCCCGCGCACAGCATCCGGGTGGCGCCGACCTCGGCGACGGTCAACTCGGCCAGTTCGTCGCGATGCTCGACCAACGCCCGGTGGAGCTGATCGAGGCAGCGGATCCGCAGTTCGATGTTGGTCGACCAGTCCGTGGTGTCGAACGCACGCCGGGCGGCCGCGATCGCGGCCTCGGCGTCGGCCACCGACGCGTCGGGCGCATAACCGACAAGCGTGCCGGTTGCCGGGTTGTACGACGAGAAGGTGCTGTCGGCGGTGGCGAGGCGCCCGTCGATCAGCAGGCGCCGGTCGACCTGTTCGCCGGCGCTTCCGTTGGCGGAGGGCCGAACGGTTTCGGTCACCGTGTCTTGCTTCGCCATTCGGCCTCCTACGTCACCCTGATAATTGGGTTCTCATCTGCGGCGAATCATACATTCCGCTTGCGAGAACTCAAGCACGCCGATCGAGCATTGCGGTGCTGGTCAGCGGCGGTCGTTGCCGCTGCAAGAGGCGCTGAGCAGGGGCGTCGGACGGTTGCGCCGAACCGATATTTGAGAGTAGGGTTCTCAAAACCGAAAGGGAGATTCTTGCCAGCGCTCGACACCGTCACCACACCCGCCGGTTCGCGCTGTCCGTCGAGCGGGGAGCTGCGGTAGTGAGAACCGCCGTCGTCACCGGTGGCGCCTCGGGGATCGGTCAGGCCATCGTCACGCGGCTGCGCAACGACGGGCTGCAAGTCGCCGCGCTTGATCTGCGTGCGTCGGACGAAGAGTCGGTGTTCGTGGCCGACGTCACCGACCGCGCACAGGTGGACGCCGCGCTGAAGGAGATCCGCGGCCGGTTCGGTCCGGTCACGGTGTTGGTCAACGCGGCGGGCATGGACTCATTCAAGCGGTTCACCGACATCAGCTTCGACCACTGGCAGCGCGTGATCGACGTCAACCTCAACGGCGTCTTCCACTGCATCCAAGCCGTGCTCCCGGACATGCTCGAGGCCGGCTGGGGCCGCATCGTCAACATCTCGTCGTCGAGCACGCATTCGGGCGTGGCGTACATGGGCGCCTATGTCGCGGCGAAGTCGGCCGTCAACGGACTCACGAAGACGCTGGCATTGGAATACGGCCCCAGCGGCATCACCGTCAACGCTGTGCCGCCGGGTTTCATCGACACGCCGATGCTGCGCAGCGCCGAGGCGCGCGGCTACCTGGGCGACGTGGCGGAGAACATTCAGCGAACGCCGGTGCGCCGGATGGGCAAACCTGAGGACATCGCCGCCGCGTGCGCGTTTCTGGTGTCGGAAGAGGCGGGCTACATCACGGGTCAGATTCTCGGCGTCAACGGCGGGCGAAACACCTGATGCACCAATCACCTAACGAAAGGACATGCTGTGGGACGCGTTGAAGGAAAAGTCGCATTCGTGACGGGCGCTGCCCGCGGGCAGGGCCGCAGCCACGCGATCCGGCTGGCCGAAGAGGGCGCCAACATCATCGCCGTCGACATCTGTCGCGACATCGAGACCATCGGCTACCCGATGGCGCGACCGGAAGACCTCGACGAGACCGCGCGGATGGTGGAGAAAACCGGCCAAGGCATCGTCATCGCCCAGGCCGACGTCCGCGAGCCGGCACAGTTGCGCGACGCGTTGCAGAACGGGCTGTCGGAGTTCGGCAAGGTCGACATCGTCGTCGCACAGGCCGGCATTGCCGGGATGAAGGGCCAGCCACCGCTGCAGGCCTGGTGCGATGTGATCAACACCAACCTGATCGGCACCATCAACGCAATCCAGGTCGCGCTGCCGCATTTGGGCGAGGGCGCGTCGATCGTCGCGACCGGCTCCACCGCCGCGTTGATGGATACGCACAACAAGCCCGACCCCGGCAATGATCCCGGCGGCATGGCGTATGTCACCGCCAAGCGCGGCCTGTCCAGCTATGTCCACGACCTCGCGACCGAACTGGCGCCCCGCGGCATCCGGGCGAACGTAATCCACCCGACGAACTGCAACACCGACATGCTGCAGAGCGGCCCCATGTACCAAGCCTTCCGGCCCGACTTGCAGGATCCGAAGCGCGAGGACGCCGAGCCGGTGTTCTATGTGCAGCAGGCCATGAAGGTCCCCTGGATCGAGCCCGAGGACATCAGCAACGCGGTGTTGTGGCTGGCTTCCGACGAGGCCCGTTACGTCACCGGCATGCAACTGCGCGTGGACGCTGGTGGCTACCTCAAGTGGTACGACTACCACATCTGAAAGGGGACTCGTGAAGGTTTGGGTTGACGCTGAGCGCTGCCAGGGCCACACCCTGTGCAAGATGATCGCGCCGAACTCGTTCGAGCTCAACGAGATCGACGGGACCTCCTCGCCCGTGTCCGAAGTGGTCGCACCGGGCCAGGAGGACCTGGTCCGGGAGGCGGTCCAGTCCTGCCCCGAGCAAGCGATCCGCATCGAAGAGTGAATAACCAAGGGAGACAAGGGCTGTGACCGTCCTCAGCGACAGCGACAGCGACAGCGACAGCGACCGGAAGAAGAATCGCTACCACTTCGACCGCCACGCTCCGGAGTATCGGCTGCAGTTCGAGAAGATCACCGAGGAGATGCAGCAACGGTGCCCGATTGCGTGGTCGGACACCTACGGGGGGCACTGGGTTGCGGCCGGCAGCAAGGAAGTCTTCGAACTCGCCCGCTGCCCCGCCGTCTCGAACCATCACGACGTTTCCGGAGAGACGCCGTTCACGGGCATTTCGATCCCGTACGCGAAGCGGGTCAGCGGCGTGCGGGGCGGCATGCTCGAGATGGACGACCCCGAGCACCGGCTGTATCGAAGCGCGGTCAACCCGTACCTGTCCCCCGCCGCGGTCAAGCGGTGGGAGCCGTTCATCGACGAGATCGTACGCGCCAGCATCGACGAGAAGATCGAAGGCGGGACAATTGATTTCGTCGACGATCTCGCCAATTTGGTGCCCGCCGTTCTGACCTTGGCGATGCTCGGCATCCCGTTGAAGAAGTGGTCGCTGTACAGCGAGCCCACGCACGCCTCGGTGTACACACCCGAGGACTCCCCTGACATCGACCGGGTGGTGGCTATGCACCGGGAGATGGGACTGGACCTCGTGAACGCCATGCTGGAGATCCGCGGGAACCCGCGGCCCGGCCTGGTGAATGCGCTTCTCACGATGCGCATCGACGGGGAGCCGGCGCCGGACATCGAAATCCTGGGGATGCTGGGGCTGGTCATCGGCGGCGGTTTCGACACCACCACCGCGTTGACGGCGCACGCACTGGAATGGCTCTCCGAGCATCCGGACCAGCGTGAGCGGTTGAGCAAGGAACGCGACGCGTTGCTGGACGGCGCGACAGAGGAGTTCCTGCGCTTCTTCACGCCCGCGCCAGGTGACGGACGGACGTTCTCCGAGGACGTCAACGTCGAAGGCCAGCAGTTCAAATACGGCGAGCGGCTGTGGATCTCGTGGGCGATGGCCAACCGCGACCCGTCCGTCTTCCACGACCCGAACGAGGTCATCCTCGACCGCAAAGGCAACCGCCACTTCAGCTTCGGCCTCGGCGTGCACCGCTGCATCGGGTCGAACGTGGCGCGTTCGGTGTTCAAGTCGATGGTCACCGCAGTGCTCGACCGGATGCCCGACTACACGTGCGATCCCGAGGGCACGGTGCACTACGACACGATCGGCGTCATCCAGGGCATGCGCCATCTGCCGGCGACTTTCACGCCCGGCCAGCGGCTGGGTCCCGGCCTCGACGAGACGCTGGACAAGCTGCAGCGGATCTGCGACGAGCAGGAGCTCGCGCGGCCGATCACCGAGCGCAAGGAAGCAGCCGTCATCGACTAGTGATTTCGGCGCGCGAATCGACGCTCAGCGTCGGGAAGGGCGCAGAAACCTACCTTCGCGGTAGCCCCAGCACTTGCTGAGCGATGATGTTGCGCTGGATCTCTGACGTGCCGCCCGCGATAGTGCCGCCGAAGCTGCGGGCGTAGCGCTCGAACCAGCTTGCGAAGTAGTGGTCGAGGTTCATCGGGGCGTAGGGACCCGTCATCGCCGGATGGCAGAGCCCGTTGGAACCGGCCGCGGCAAGGGCGTGCTCGAAGCCGCGCTGCTCGGCCTCCGAGCCGAGCAGCTTGAGCACTGACACCGATGCGGTGTCCTGCTCTCCGCGCGCCGCCCGTGCCAGTGCCGCCGATCCCAGGAGCCGCAGCGCCTCGTAATCCATCACCATCGTGGCGTAATGGTCACGCTCCAATGCCGTTCGCGGGCGAAAGTCGGTCATTGCGTTGTTGATTCGATCCGCGAACCCCAGCCACATCATGGTGCGCTCGTGGCCGAGCGACCCGTTGGCCACCCGCCAACCCTGGTTCAAGGGACCGACCAGGTTCTCGGCCGGCACCCGCGCGTCGGTGAAGAACACCTCGTTGAAGTCGAGGTCGTCCTGCCCGCAGATCGACGGGAACGGCCGGCACACCACCCCTTCGGTGCCGGTGGGGATCACCAGAGCGCTGATCCCCTTGTGCTTCGGCGCATCCGGGTCGGTGCGCACGAACGCGAGCAGCACGTCGGCGTCATGAGCCCCCGACGTCCACACCTTCTGGCCATTGACGACGAAGTGGTCACCGTCCAGTACCGCACGGGTGCGCAGCGACGCGAGATCGGAGCCGGCGCTGGGCTCGCTCATGCCCAGCGACGCGGTGATCTCCGCGCGCAGGATCGGCACCGCCCAGCGCTGCTTCTGCTCGTCGGTTCCGAACGAAATCAACGACGTTGCAACGATGTTCACACCCTGCGGGTTGAAGCTGTGGTAAATCCGCCGTCGGCACAGCTCGACGAGATAGACGTACTGCTGAAGAACCGTGGCGTTGCGTCCGCCGAACTCCGGCGGCTGCGTGGGCAGCAGCCAGCCGTTGTCGAACAGCAGGCCTTGCCAGCGGCGCGCCCACTGCGGCATGTGCGACACCGACCGGGGGCGCTCGAACGCTTCCGCGACCGCGGCGGGGAGGTGCTCGTCGAGGAAGGCCGCGAATTCGGCGCGGAACTCCTCGACGTCGGAATCAAAAGTCAGCTGCACGGTATTCCTCCGCGATCATCGCGCGGTGTTCAGCGGCACCGCCGAGCATCAACTCCCCGGCTTTGGCCCGCTTCAGCGCGAACTGCAGGTCGTTCTCCCACGTGAAACCCATTGCGCCGAAAGACTGCAACCCCGAGCGGAACACCAGGGCCTGGCACTCGCCGGCGGCCGCCTTGGCCATCGCCGCCGCCAGCCGCCGCCGCGGGTCGTCCGCCGTGATCGTCAGCGCCGCGAAATAGCCCAGCGCGCGCGCTCTTTCGATTGCGACGTGCATGTCCGCGGCCTTGTGCTGAATCGCCTGGAACGAGCCAATCGGCACCCCGAACTGGTGACGCTCGCGCACGTGCTCGAGAACCATGTCCAGAATCCGTTGGCACGCGCCGACCGTCGTCAACGCCATCCCGGTCAGCGCGACATGCCGGGCCCGCTCAGTGTCGGCGCTGTGCACCCGCGCGGTCTCCGGCACGCGCAGGCCGGCGAACGACACGTCGGCGACGTGAAGCACCGGATCGAAGACGGGGATGCGGTGCGCGCTGACGTCCTCCGCCGCGACGACGAACACCCCGCCGTCGGTCACCACCGCCAGCCGGTCGGCCCGGTCGCCGTCGAGGACGTAGGAAGCGGTGCCGTCGAGCACCCAGCCGCCGTCGCCGTCGCGACGGGCAGTCACGCCGCCATGCACGGCCGTGCCGGACTCCCGCGGCTCGAAGCGATCGCCCACCAGGGGCGCGTATTGCGTCATCGTCGCCAGGAACGGCGTCGGATCCGTCGCGCGGCCGAGTTCTTCCACCACGATGGCGAGCTCGACGGCGTTCTCGGGGTCGTTCATCTCCGTCCAGCCGGCATCCATGTACGCCTTCCACAACGGCGTGGTATCTGCTCCCTGCTCGGCCACGTTTCTCACCAGCGACGGCGGGCACTGTTTGGCCACGGCATCTCGTACGGTGTCCTGCCAAAGCTTCTGATCAGCGTCGAACTCCAAGAGCATGCCGGTGTTTCCTCCCAGGACGACTTCTCGACGAGAATAGCATTCTCATCCAGGGAAGGAAGAATCTCCTAAGCGGACCGCTCATCACCAGGTGCGGCAAGCGATTTCGGTACCAGGCGAGGACCGGAAACCACGGCGCCGCGACGGCGCCAGGAGAACACTATTCTTGCAATAGAAGAACTAAGCTTTACACTGATGACGTGATGTGTAGTGCTCCCATATTTTCCTTAGCCCCACTATCGGGCGGCCGGTAATGATCGAACATCCCGACGGCGCCCGGACGCCGGTGATCGATGCGAGCGTGCACATTTTTTGCCAGTCCAACAAAGACTTGCGCGGCTTCATGAACGAGCCCTACCGCAGCCGCGGCTTCCCCGACTACGAGATGGACTGGTACGGCGCCCCCGGAGGCGAGTACGCGAAGAACACCAAGGGCCCCAACCGCGAATATCCCGGCTCTGACCCCGCGCTCGTCGCCCACCATCTGTTCGAGGAGCGCGGAGTCGACGTCGCGGTGCTGCACCCAATGACGCGCGGCATCATGCCTGACCGTCACCTCGGCACCGCAATCGCCGCGGCTCACAACGAGATGCTCGTGTCCCGCTGGCTCGACAACGACGAATTCGGGGACCGCTTCCGCGGCACGATACGGGTCAATCCCGACGACATCGCCGGAGCGCTGCGCGAGATCGACAGGTACAAGGACCATCCGCGCGTCGTGCAGCTCGGCGTCCCGCTGCAGTCGCGTGAGCTGTTCGGCAAGCCGCAGTTCTGGCCGCTGTGGGAGGCGGCTGTCCAGGCTGGCCTTCCGGTGGCCGTGCACATCGAGGTGGGCTCCGGCATCGCCGCGGCGCCCACGCCGTCCGGAAACACCCGCACCTACGAGCAGTACCTCGGCTTCATGGCATTGAACTACCTGTACCACCTGATGAACATGATCGCCGAAGGGGTGTTCGAGAGAATGCCCGGGTTGAAGTTCGTCTGGGCCGACGGAGCCGCCGATTTCGTGACGCCGTTGATCTGGCGGATGGACTGCTTCGGGCGGCCACACCTCGAGCAGACACCGTGGGCGCCGCGGATTCCGAGCGACTACCTGCCCGGTCACGTGTACTTCGTCCAAGGCAGCTTCGACGGCCCGGGCGACGCGCCTTACGCCGGTGAGTGGTTCGGTTTCACAGGCAAGGACGACATGGTGATGTTCGGATCGAGCTATCCGCACTGGCATCACGGCGAACTGAAGGTCCCGGCCGCGTTCACCGCCGAGCAGCGCGACAAGTTCTGCTGGTCGATCGCCGCGGCGCTGTACGGCATAGACATTCCGGCCGGTGTGGCCGCACAGTAGAAGAAGAGTTCAAGGAGGCCACGATGAGCTTGACAGAGCAGCGCGAGCGAAAGCCCGCGGCCGAGCGCATCGCCGTCCGATGCGTCGACTCCGACGTCCATCCGGTGCCGAGGCGGGGCGACCTCGTCCATTTCATTCCCGAGCCGTGGCGTAGCAAGTACTTCCTCAACCGCAGGGTCGGCGAGCTGATCTACTACGACGCCCCCGACTACGCGCACGCGTTCGCGATGCGCGTCGACACGTTCCCGCCTGACGGCGAGTTCCCCGGCAGCGACCCTGATCTGGCGTTCAAGCAGCTGATCATGGACGCCGGCGCCGACATCGCCGTCCTCGAGCCCGCCGCGTACCCGGCCCGGATCCCCGAGGCCAACACCGCCATGTCGAGTGCGCTGAACCACTGGCAGGACAACCATTGGCTGGACAGCCACAACAACTGGCACCAGCGCTGGCGTGGCTCGATCTGCGTCGCGATCGAAGAACCGCAAGCCGCTGCACGCGAGATCGAGCGCTGGGCAGGGCACCCGTACATGGCGCAGGTGCTGATCAAGGCAGAGCCCCGCCCCTCGTGGGGGAACCCGAAGTACGACCCGCTGTGGGAGGCGGCGACCAAGCACGACATCACGGTGAGCTGCCACCTGTCCCGCAGCCACCACGAGGAACTCCCGATGCCGCCGGTCGGAATGCCCAGCTACAACCACGACTTCATGGTCACCTACTCGCTGCTGGCGGTGAACCAGGTGATGAGTTTGGTGTTCGACGGGGTCTTCGACCGGTTCCCGACGCTGCGAATCGTGTTGGTGGAGCACGCGTTCACCTGGATCCTGCCGCTGATGTGGCGCATGGACGCGATCTACGAAGCGCGTAAGTCGTGGGTCGACATCAAGCGCAAGCCGTCGGAGTACGTGAAGGACCACATCAAGTTCACCACTCAGCCGCTGGACTACCCCGAGGACAAGACCGAGCTCAGCCGGGTGTTCGAGTGGATGGAGTGCGACAAGATCCTGCTGTATTCGTCGGACTACCCGCACTGGACGTTCGACGACCCCCGCTGGCTGGTCAAGCACCTGCCCGAGCATGCCCGCGAAAACGTCATGTTCCGCAACGGGATTGCGACCTACCACCTTCCGGAGACTGTGCCCGCTCTGGAAGGCCAAGTCCGGGTGTTCTGAGGTGACGCAGGCCCAACCGCCCCGCCTGGCGCAGGGGCGCGAGCACGCCGTCGCGACGGTGGACGAAATCCCGCCCGGCACACATAAGTTGGTGCCGATCGGCCGGCACGGGGTGGGCGTCTACAACGTCAACGGCACCTTCTACGCAATCGCGAACTACTGCCCGCACGAAGGTGGCCCGCTGTGCTCCGGACGAGCCCGCGGCAAGACCGTCGTCGACCACGACGTGCCCGGTGACGCGGTCATGGTCCGCGACCTGGAGTTCATCTACTGCCCCTGGCATCAGTGGGGATTCGAGTTGGCGACGGGGACCACCGCCGTCAAGCCCGAGTGGAGCATACGTACCTATCCGGTGCGCGTCGTCGGCAACGAAGTGCTGGTGCAGGCGTGAGCGAGCAGACCGTCGAGATCAACGGCGGCAACGTTGTCTACGAAATTATAGGCAGCACAGGCGATTTCATCGCGTTGACACCCGGAGGCCGGTTCAGCAAGGACATCGACGGGTTGCGGCCGCTCGCCGAGGCGCTCGCCGACGGCGGATACCGGGTGCTGCTGTGGGACCGGCCCAACTGCGGGAAATCCGACGTCCAGTTCTACGGCCAGAGCGAATCCCACATGCGGGCCGAGACCCTGCACGGGTTGGTCAACGCGCTCGAGATCGGCCCGTGCATCCTGGCCGGTGGCTCGGGGGGTGCTCGTGACTCGATGCTGACCGCCATGCTCTATCCGGACATCGTCACGAAGCTGGTGGTGTGGAACATCGTCGGCGGCGTGTACGGCATGTTCGCGCTCGGCTCTTACTACATCATGCCGAGCATCCACGCAGTGCGCGGCCTCGGCATGGAAGGCCTTCTGCGCGTGGCCGAGTGGAAAGAGCGGATCGCGCAGAACCCGAAGAACGAAGAACGGATCCTGTCGCTCGACGCGGACGAGTTCCTCAAGGTGATGCTGCGGTGGCTGAACGCGTTCGTCCCCAAACCGGGCCAGACCATCCCCGGCGTCGACGACGAGATGTTCGACAACATCAGGGTGCCGACGTTGATCATTCGCGGCGGCGAGAACGACTGGGACCACCCCAAGCGCACGTCACTAGAGGTCAGCTGCCTGATCAAGGGCTCGACGCTGATCGACCCACCCTGGCCCGAGGACGCGTGGGAGCGCGCATCGGAAGCCCGCGCGCAGGGAAAAGCCAAGCGGTTCAACATGTTCGACACCTGGGTGCAGGCTGCACCGGCGATCCTGAAATTCCTGGACCGCCAATGAGTGGGGCGCCACGAGGCTGCGCGAGAGTGCGGATCCGTACACGTTCACCGGCGTTTCGCGGACCAAACCGCGCGCTCGCCCCATGCGGTCAGGACGTCAGGATTACCACTTCGCAGTTCAGCGACGCCTCGAGCGCCGTGTGGATGCGGCTCTCCGGAACTCTCGCCAGGTCCGCTTTGCACAGCGTCACGTGCACGATGTCCCAGCCCTCGTCGCCAGGGATGCGTTCGACGTGGCCCGTCAGCCCGAACCCGGCCAGCACGCCGTGGGCGTCATCGTCTGTGCCTCGACTGATGTACGTCAGCACGCCGGGCACAGGGACGGTGCCGAATGCGTTTGCGCACAACTGGATTGCCCTGAGCTTAAGCTGCTCGGAATCGGCGCCGGCCATGAGCAGCTCCACCTCGCGGCGCGCGGCGGGCATGCCCGACAGATCGCGGTCGACCAACCCGACGCCCACATCGTCGGCTAGAACGCGAAGCGCCGCCATGCCGTCGCGAAGTTGCGGCGCCGTCAGTACACCGTCCGGGTCGACCCGGATGCGCACCACGGCGGTCCTCATGACCGCAAGCCTATCGGCGCACGAAAAGAGCCCGTCATGAAAACCACTTCACCGATAGCGGATCTCAGGGTGGCAGCCTGGCCGGGCTGCGCGCCGCGGCTGTTGCGCACGAGGCCCGGGGTGGAGTCCATTGCCGAATATCGCCGGCAGGACGGCTACCAGCCACTTGCGGAGACCGACACACTGCTCGAAGAGGTGGACCGCAGCGGCTTGCTCGGCCGCGGCGGTGCGGCTTTCCCGATGGCCGTCAAGCTGCGCGCGGTGCGCGACGCCGGCGGGGACACCGTCGTGGTGGCCAACGGCGAAGAAGGCGAACCGGCATCGGTGAAAGACAGGTGGCTGCTGCGCAATCGTCCGCACCTGGTGCTTGACGGGCTGCGGCTCGCCGCCCTGATGGTCGGTGCCAGCCGGGCATATGTCTACCTTTCCGACCCGTTGGCTGCCCGGGCGGTCGAGGATGCGCTGGCCCAGCTGGATCGGGAAACCCTTGCGGGACTGGCTGTCTCGGTGGTCACGGTCGATTTCGGATATGTAGCCGGCGAGGAGACCGCCGCCGTGCGGGCGATCAACGGCGGCCCGGCCAAGCCGACCGACAAGCCGCCGCGGCCCTTCCAGGAGGGCGTGGCAGGCCTTCCCACCCTGGTGAGCAATGTCGAGACATTGGCGTCGTTGCCTTACCTGCACCGGCACGGCGCAGAGGCGTTCCGCGACGCGGGCACGTCGGCCTCCCCGGGCACCTTCCTGATGACGATCACCGGCGCGGGCAAACCCGCTGCCCTCTACGAGGTTCCACACGGTCTGTCCTTCGCCGACCTGGTGGCCTGGCACGGCGTTTCGCCGGACGACCTGCGTGGCGTGTTGACGGGCGGCTACTTCGCCGGGCTGCTGAACCGCGAAGTCCTCGACGCGACGCTCGACCACGAGACGCTGCGGCGCCTCGGCAGCGGCCTGGGCTGCGGCGCAATGTCGCTCATCACCGAGGAGTGCCCTGTCGCGGTCGCCGCTTCGGTGATGGCCTACTTCGATCGCGAAAACGCCGACCAGTGCGGCTCATGCTTCAACGGCACGGCGGCGATGTCGGCGGTCACGTCGGCGCTGCGCGACGGCGTCGCTACTTCAGAGGACCTGACTCGCCTGGAGCGCTGGTCCGTGGTGCTGCGCGGCCGCGGGGCGTGCGCGACGCTGGACGGCGCAGCCAACTTGGCCGCCAGCCTGCTCGTGCAGTTCCCGCAAATAGTTGCCCAGCACCTGCGAAATGACTGCGAGACATGCCGTCTGGGTGCATTCCGGGCGATGCGGCCCTACGAAGCCGAGGCGGTGGCAACGGCATGAAGATCCGCCTCGACCGGACGGTCTGCGACGGGTTCGGCATATGCGCCAAGCACGCGCCGGGATACTTCTCGCTTGACGACTGGGGCTACGCGTCGCTGATCGGCGACGGTACCGTGCCGGAGAAAGACCACGACGCCGTTGAGCGCGCGATCATGGACTGCCCGGTGCACGCAATCCTGAAGATCGGCGAATACCGGCCGCCGGACGGCCCGGTTCCCGAAGAGACTGCAGCGGTCGACGAATCCGGGCTGAAAACCGAAGACAATGAGGCGGAGTGGTTCGTCCGGTGAAGACGTTCAGCCGCGAGGTAACCCCCGCACCTGCTGGGCGATGACGCTGAACTCGATCTCCGACGTTCCGGCGGCGATCAGGCGTAGGCACATCATCGTGCGCTCCGACGAACAAGCCTCCAGTTCGGCATCCAGGGTCAGTTGCGTCGCCAGTCCGTGGCGATACATGTCAAGTACTTTATAGGTCAGCGGCACCTGCGGCGACAGGAGGTCACAGATGCTCGACGGCGAGAAGATCCTCGTCACCGGTGCCACCGGGAAGATCGCCTTCCCGATCGCGCGGGCCCTCGCCGAGCGCAACGAGGTGTGGGGGGTGGCCCGGCTTCGCAACCTCGACGACCGCGACAACCTCGCCGCCGCCGGGATCACACCGCAGGCCGTGGACGTGGCCGCAGGCGACTTCTCGATGCTTCCCGGTGACTTCACCTACGTGTTCCACGCCGCGGTCGACACCGGGACCGGTGACTGGCAGCGCTGCGTGACCACCAACGCGCACAATTCCGGCGAGCTGCTCTACCACTGTCGCGCGGCAAAGGGTTTCGTGTTCTGTTCCACGGGCTCGGTGTACGGCTACCACGGCAGGCGGCCACTGATCGAGGCCGACGCGCCCGGCGTAGGGCTGCGGGCCAACTACAGCTTCTCGAAGGTGGCCGCGGAATCAGTGTGCACCTGGGTCGCCGGGCACTTCGGAATTCCGCTGACGATCATCCGCATCTGCTCGACGTACGGACCGCTCGGCGGTGCCCCCGCCGACCGACTCGAAATGATGTTGGCGCACAAGCCGATTCGGCTTCACCCGGACGCCCCGAACAACTACAACCCGATCTACGAGGACGACTACGTCCGGTTGGGCATCCGGGCTCTGGAGGTCGCCGGGATGCCGCCCGTCGTTGTGAACTGGGCCGGCAGCGAAACCGTCAGCGTCGAAGATTACTGCGCCTACATGGGCGAGCTTGTGGGGGTCGAACCGATCTTCCAGTACACCCCCGACGCGCATCCGCCGCTGTGGCCCGACGTCACCTACATGCACCGGATCCTCGGCCGCACGCAGGTCCACTGGCGCGACGGCTTTCGTCGGATGGTCACTGCCCGGCACCCCGAGCTGATACGGCCCCAACAGGATTCGGCACCAGCGGAAGGTCAGCGGTGATGCCTCTGCCCGGCACCCCCTCAGACGACGTTCCAGCCGTTCTTGCCACCGGCCGCGGCGACGTCGCGATCCTGTTCGTCTCGATGGCGACCCGCCATCCCGAAGGTCTCGACGCCGAGTACCTGCGCTGGCACACGCTGGACCATCGCCCCGAGCAGCACCGGCTGTCCGCGGTGCGGGCATCTATGCGTCTGGTGTCCACGCCGGCATGCCGGGCCGCGAGGGCCGCCAGCGACGGTCGCTTCGACGCGATCGACCACGTGATGACCTACTTCTTCTCCGACACGCTGGGACTGACAGGGTTCAACGACCTGTCCACCGCGCTGGGCGATGCGGGTCGCAAGCTGTCACTGCTTCCACCGGTGCAGCGCGGTGTCTTCGAAGTGGTGAGGAAGGCCGCCGCGGCGCGGATCAAGGTGGGTGCGGATGTGCTGCCATGGTGGCCCTCGCGCGGCGTGTACCTGCTGCTGGAAGAAGGCGCGACACCGGCGGCGGATCTGCTGGAAGTCGACGGCGTCGGCGGAGTCTGGTCGGCGAGCTCGACCGCCGTGCCCGGATTCATCAAAGCCGAAGCAGGCCAACAGATCACTTATTGCTTCCTGGACGACGACCCGGTCCAGACGGCGCGGCGCTTGCGGCCCGTGCTGGAGAAACGCTGGCGCACAACCGGTGTCGTACCGCAGCTTGCCGCGCCACTGCAGCTTGTGGTGCCCTACGAGTGGGACCGCCATGTGCCGTGAACGGAGACGCCGGTGCGCATCGGCCAGATGATCGGAACAGACAAACAGCGGCCTCGCGCCGAACGGCTGGCCGGCCTGATCGCCGACGCCCGCGCCG
>JBLNEK010000312.1:0-9333 GCA_050262635.1 Candidatus Sericytochromatia bacterium
ACCCAACGCCTGCACCAGCTGGCCGACAGACTGCGTGAAAACCATGGCACCAACAGCGAAGTCATCGTCGCCGACCTCGCCCAGGCCGATGCCCGCGCACGGGTCGTCGAACGCGTGGGCAGGGGCGTGCGCGTGCTGGTGAACAACGCCGGCTTCGGGACGTCCGGCGAGTTCTGGACCACCGACCCCGCCGTGCTGCAGGCCCAGCTGGACGTCAATGTGACCGCGGTGATGCATCTGACCCGGGCGGCGCTGCCGCCGATGCTGGACGCCGGTATCGGCACCGTCATCAACGTCGCCAGTGTCGCCGGGCTGGTTCCGGGCCGGGGTTCGACGTACTCGGCGTCGAAGGCATGGGTGGTGTCGTTTTCCGAGGGGCTGGCCAACGGCCTTGCCGGCACCGGGGTGGGTGTGCACGCGCTATGCCCGGGCTTCGTGCACACCGAATTCCACGATCGCGCCGGAGTCGACAAGCCGATGCCGGAGTTCATGTGGCTCGACGTCGACGGCGTCGTCGACGACTGTCTGGCCGACGTCGCGAAAGGCAAGGTGGTGATCATCCCCGGTCTTCAGTACAAGACGCTGACCACCGCGGCACGACTGGTGCCCCGAAACCTGGTGCGGCTCATGACCAAGACGGTAGGACACGGTCGTGGCCGCAGCTGAGTCGATTTTCGTCACCGGAGCCGCCCGCGGCATCGGGCTGGCCATCGTGCGCCGGTTCGCCGCCGCCGGATACACAGTTGGCGCCGTCGACATCAATGAAGAACAGCTGGCCGGCCTGAAAACTGAAGTGGGACAACAGGTATGGACCGCGCCGATGGACGTCACCGACTACGACGCATGGCAGCGCACGCTGGGCGAGTTCGTCACCACGACCGGCGGGCGGTTGGACATCCTGGTCAACAACGCCGGCCTCCTGTCGGCCGGTCAATTCGCCGACATCCCGCCGGCCCGCCACAAGCAGATCGTCGACGTCAACGTCACCGGTGTCATGTACGGCTGCCATGCGGCGTTTCCGTACTTGCGCGATACGCCCGGCGCCCGGGTGCTGAATCTGTGCTCGGCGTCGGCCATCTACGGCCAGCCGGAGCTAGCCTCCTACAGCACAACGAAATTCGCGGTCCGCGGCCTGACCGAGGCGCTCGACCTGGAGTGGCGGGACCAGGACATCGCCGTGTCGGCGCTGTGGCCGCTGTTCGTCGGCACCGCGATGCTCGCCGGCGTCACCACCGGCAGCACCGAGTCGCTGGGCATTCACCTCACGCCCGACGACATCGCCAACGAGGCATGGCGTGCGCTGCACCGGAAGTCGAAGAGACCGAAGGTGCACCACCCGGTCGGCACCCAGACCAAGCTCGCGTACTACTTCTCGCAAGTCAGTCCGACGTGGATGACGCGACTGGTCAACAAGCGACTGTCGCACTGAGACATTGCGCGCCCTGATGGCCTCGATCGCAGTGCTCGCCATGGTGGCCGGATGCTCGTCACCGTCACAAGCGCCCAAGCCGTATGGCGCACAGACGGCCAGCATCGGCGAATCCATCCCGCTGCTGGGCTGGAACATCTCGATAGCGAATCTGCGGTGGGAGCATGGACACGTGCTTGTCGACGTCGACGCCGCCCCGTCCGGGCAGGGCAAGGCGCACGCCAAAGCCGAGGACATCCGCTTCGGCCTCTACGGTGCGCTCGCCCACCCCGTCGAGGCCGACGGCCTGGGCAGCTGCAACCAGGTTGCCTCCCTTGCGATTACGCCGCTCTCGGCGCCAAACCCCGACCGGCTCACCGGAACGGTATGCCTGGGACCTCTGGAGAATCAGAGCGAAGTACGCGGCGTGTACGCGTATTCGCCGCGGGATCGCATTCCGAACACCACCGCGGCGTACCCGGTCGCGTTCCCGGTTGGGATCTTGCCCACCAACCGAAACGACACCGGCATTACCGTCAAATCCACCAGTGCCGAGGCGTGGCGTGCCGACGGCACGATGCTCACTTCCGCCTCGCTGGGCGACCCGGTGGTGTTCTCCGGAAGCGGCTACATGCTTCTGGGCCTTGAGATCTCGGCGATCAAGCAACAGTACGACGACGAGTCAGCCCAGCGCGGCGGGCCGCTGATGGTGGTGGTGACCCCGACGCTGCCGGCGGGGCAGGGCCTCAGCCACGCCTGCGCGACATACGGGTCGTCGGTGCTGGTGCTGCCGGACGCGAAGCTCGACTCCGTGCGGGTAGACGCGTCGCTGTGCACGCAGGGTGAGGTCAACCAAGCGGTGCTGTACGCGACCCTCTCGGTGATCGGCACCCATGCCGCGGTGTGGACCAGCCGTGACTGACGCCACACCAAACCGACCCGACGTCCGCGCCGAATAAACGCTGTGGCAGTCATCCTCGCGTACGGGTCGCCGGCTCTGGGCCACCAGATTCCGATCAGTGCGCTGCTGGCTGAACTGAGCGCCCGCGGTCACCGGGTGCATCTGCGCACCCTGGCGGAAGGGGTGCCGGCTGTGCGCAACCTCGGACTCTGCGCCGGGCCCGTCGACCCACGCATCGAGGCGATCGTGAGCCGGGACTGGACCGCCCGCAACGCGTTCGACGTCCTTGAGATGACCATCGACGTGCTCTGCCGTCGCGCCGCGGTGGAAGTGGACGACCTGCGGCGGACGGTCGACCACGTGCGGCCTGACGCGGTGATTGTCGACGCGAACTGCTGGGGCGCCATCTCTCTCGCTGATGCGGCCGACGTCCCCTGGGCGGTGTTCTCGCCGTTCACGCCGTACCTCCGGTCGCGCGGGGTGCCGCCGTTCGGGCCGGGCCTGCGTCCGCTGCCCGGCATCATCGGCCGGATTCGCGACGCGCAAGTCAGGCCGATCGTGACGCGGCTCTTCGACCGGCGGGTGGTGCCGCGCGTCAACGTGATTCGGCAAGAGCTGGGCGTTCCGGGCGTGCGCTCCGTCGACGAGTTGATGCGCCGGGCACCGCTGTTGCTGGCCGTCGGCGGCGAGCCGTTCGAGTACCCGCACCCGGACTGGGGCGGCAGCGTGCACCTGATCGGTGCGTGCACGCCGCCCACGACCGAACAGGTGCCGCAATGGCTGGCCGGAATCGAGCGGCCCATCGTGCTGGTGAGCACGTCGTCGGTGGCGCAGGCCGACGTCCTCCTGGGCCTGACGGCGCTGGAGGCGCTGGCCGACGAGCCGGTGCACGTGGTGGCCACCTTCCCGGCCGGCGTCCCGGGCCACCTGCCCCGCACCGCAAATGCGACTGTCCGCCAATTCGTTCCGCACGACGCCGTCCTGGCGCGCGCGGTGTGCGCTGTCACGCACGGCGGTATGGGCACGACCGTCAGGGCACTCGGCCGCGGAGTTCCGGTCTGCGCCGTGCCCTTCGCGCGCGACCAGGCCGAAGTGGCCCGTCGTGTGGAGGTGGCGCGCTGCGGTACCAGGTTGCCGGCGAAGAAGCTGACCGCACAGAGACTGCGGGCAAAGGTGCGGGAGGCGATGGCGATGCGTGCCGGCGCGGCCCGGGTGGCGGCCGGCTTCGCGGCTACCGGTGGAACAGCCCGCGGTGCGGAACTGATTGAGCGGCACCTGCTTGCGACCCACGGCGCCGAGCCGCGGATGACGTGACGGCGTAGGCTATCCAGGACACCAGCACCGCCGAAAAGGCAAGGGCCTGAGCGACTCCGGTGGCGTTCGCGGGGTACACCACTCCGGCGACGTAGTGGTCGATGAAGCCCGAACCCGGGAGCGGGCCCATCCCCGCCTGTGCTCGTGCCCACGACTCGAACCAGGTCAGCGGGCAGGGCAGCTTCCCTACCACCACGGCCGCGCCCCACGCCACCGCCACCGCGTGGAGCCAGATCGTGCGCCGCAATGCAAGCGCGAGGAACCCGCCGCTGGCCACGTAGATCAGGAACGCGAAATGCGCTCCTACTGCAAGGATCACGAGCGTGGCGTACACAAACGCCACTGTGGCACGGCGGCGGGCTCTGCGCTACTTCGTCAGCGCGCCGGCGGCGTCAGCACGGTGTCGATCAGGTAGACGGTCGCATTGGCCGTCTGCACGCCGCCGCAGACCACGGATGCGTTGTTCACCTTGAGGCTGTCACCCATGCCGGTCACGGTCACCGACTCGCCCTGCACGGTCTTGTGCGTGCCGACGATCTCGTTCGGGCTGGCCTGACCCGGCACTACGTGGTAGGTCAGGATGTTCGTCAATGCAGCTGAGTCGGTCTTGAGCGCCTCGATGGTCGACGGCGGCAGCTTGGCAAACGCGTCGTCGGTGGGCGCGAACACGGTGAACTGCCCGCCGTTGAGCGTGTCGACGAGGTTGACGTTCGGGTTCAGCTTGCCGGACACCGCCGCGGTCAGCGTGGTGAGCAGCGGGTTGTTGGACGCGGCGACCGCCACCGGGTCCTGGGCCATCCCCGCCACGGAGCCTGGACCCGTGGGCACCTGCTGCGCGTAGCTGGCGCAGGCCGGGCCCACCAGGCCGGTCATCGGCTCGGCGCTCGCGGTTGCGCTCAGCGGTAAGAGAACGGAACCGGCGATCGCCGCGGCGCCGCCTGCCAGGGCCACCCGTCGTGAAGTACTGCGCATCATTGTCGAACCTCTCATGTCGTGCGACGGTTGTCGCCGCGGTTGCTTTCAATCAGTCATTCGGAGCCCGGGGCGCGGCGGATGGGAGGAATGCGTGACCGATGCGGGCCCAACCGAGTGGGGAGAACAGAGCCACGGGGTCGGACCGTGGCAGGGTCCGCTGCCCGACGATCCCCGCTACGACCCGCAGTTACTGCGTGACGGCGACACCCGCAACGTCGTCGACGCCTACCGGTACTGGACGCGCGAGGCGATCGTCGCCGACATAGACAAACGCAGGCACCCGCTGCACATCGCGATCGAGAACTTCGGACACGACGCGAACATCGGCGGCGTCGTGCGCACTGCGAACGCGTTCGCCGTCGACACCGTGCACATCGTCGGGCGCCGGCGCTGGAACCGCCGCGGCGCGATGGTCACCGACCGCTACCAGCGGTTGCGTCACCACCCGACGACGGCCGAGGTGCTCGCGTTCGCTTCCGGCGCCGGGCTGACGGTGGTCGCCGTCGACAACGTGCCCGGCGCGGTCCGTCTCGAGGAGACGACGCTGCCGCGCGACTGCATGCTGCTGTTCGGCCAGGAAGGTCCCGGCATCACCGAGCACGCTCGCGCCGGTGCGGATCTGACCGTCTCGATCGCGCAGTTCGGGTCGACCCGCAGCATCAATGCGTCCGTCGCCGCCGGCATCGCCATGCACACCTGGATTCGCCAACATTCGGACCTCAGACGCGCCTGGTGAGGCAGGATTCTCCGCATGGAGCAGCAGTGGGCCAACCGCGCCGCAAGCGCTGAGGCCGCGGTCACCAAGCGCCACTTCGCGCGCGTGTGGGCGACGCCGGGAACGCAGCTGGGCGTCGTGGCATGGCCGTCGGTGCGGCGGGACCGGCTGTTCGCGAGCTGGAACTACTGGTGGCAGGCGCACCTGCTGGACTGTCTGGTCGACGCGGAAGTGCGCGACCCGCAGCCTGAGCGGCAGAAGCGCATCGCCGCGCAGATCCGCGGGCACCATCTGCGCAACGTCGGAAGGTGGACGAACAGCTATTACGACGACATGGCATGGCTGGCGCTGGCGCTGGAACGGTCCGGCCGGCTCGCCGGTGTTGCGCGGCCGCGCGCTCTGCGCACCTTCACCAAGCAGTTCACCCGGGCATGGATGCCGGAACACGGCGGCGGCATCCCGTGGCGCAAGCAGGACCGCTTCTTCAACGCCCCGGCCAACGGCCCGGCCGGAATCTTCCTGGCGCGCAACGGCGAATTGCGTCGGGCACAGCTGATGGCCGACTGGATCGACGAGACTCTCGTCGATCCGGAGACGCACTTGGTGTTCGACGGCATCAAGGACGGTTCGCTCGACAGGGCACAGTTCACCTACTGCCAGGCAGTGGTCCTGGGGTTGGAGACGGAGCTTGCCGTCCGCACGCGCGATGACCGGCATCGCCCGCGGATACATCGCCTGGTGGCGGCGGTGGCGGAATACATGAGCAACGACGGCGTGCTGAAAAGCGAAGGCGGCGGCGACGGCGGACTTTTCAGCGGGGTGACCGTCAGGTACCTGGCGCTGGTGGCGTCGGCGTTGCCGGGCGACTCTGCAGCCGACATGGCCGCGCGTGACACGGCGCGCAAGCTGGTGATGACGTCGGCGCAGTCGGCGTGGGACTTCCGCCAAACCGTCGACGGGCTGCCGTTGTTCGGAGCGCATTGGGACCGTACCGCGCAAGTGCCGACGGCGGACGGTGGCAGCGCACAGTTCACCGGTGGCGCGGTGATGTCGTCTGCGGTTCCGGAGCGGGATCTGTCGGTGCAACTGTCGGGATGGATGCTGATGGAGGCGGCGCACGTGCTGACCGCTGAATGACTGTGCGCGTCGATGATCCGTTGACCGGGCGAGACGACGAACTCGCCTTCGTCCGCCGTGCGCTCGGGGGGAGCAGCAGGTATGCGGGCGTCGTGATGGTCGGCGCGCCGGGAGTCGGGAAGACTCGGCTCGCACGGGAGGTGATCTCGCACGCGCAGGCGTCCGGCGAGCGCACCGACTGGATCGTCGGCACCGAGTCGGCGCGCTCGCTTCCGTTGGGCGCCTTCGCAAGTCTGCTTTCCGATCCGATGGCCGACCCGTTGCCGAATGTGCGTCACATCATCACTTCCTTTGTCGCGCAACGGCAACGGGGCAGGGCACTGGTCGGCGTCGACGACGCTCATCTGCTGGACAGCTTGTCTGCGCACGTCGTGCACCAACTGGCGCAGACGCGCGGTGTCCGGCTCGTCGTCACGTTGCGCAGCGGGGCCGACGAACCCGACGCGGTGACAGCGCTGTGGAAGGACGGTCTGCTGGCCCGCCTGGACCTCGAACCGTTGTCGGTTCAGGCCACCCGCAGCATGATCGAGGCCGAGCTCGGTGGACCCGTGGACAGCCGCATGGCGCACCGGTTATGGAAGCTGACCGGTGGCAACGCCTTGTTCCTTCGCCAACTTGTCCGGGACCTGGCGGCCGCGGGCCGGTTCCGCCAAGTGGCCGGCGTGTGGATGGCCGGCGACGAGGTTGTCGCATCGCCGAGCGTCGCCGAGATGGTGCAACGTGAGATGGGCGGCTTGACCCGTGGCGTGGCGTCGGTGGTCGACGTGTTGTCGCAGGCCGAGCCTCTGCCGGTCGACGTCGTGTGCTCGTTGGCCGCCCGCGGCGACCTCGAGGAGGCCGAGCAGCAGCGGCTGGTCACCGTGGAGCGGGCTGGCGGAAGGTTGATGGTGAGGCTGGCGCATCCGCTGTTCGGCGAGGTGCGCCGCGCAACGGCCGGTGAGCTGTATCTGTCCAGAGTCCGTGGCCGTCTCGCGCAACGTCTCGCGCACGGCGGCGACGCCGACGTCTACGCCACCGTGCGCAGGGCGATGCTGACGCTCGAATCCGACTTGCCGCCCGATCCTGACTTGTTCCTCGAATCCGCCCGGTGCGCAATGACATTGCTCGACCTCGACCTGGCCGACCGGTTCGCCCGCGCCGCCGCCGAAGCGGGCGCAACCGACGCAACCGCCCTGCTCGCAATGAATCTCGCTCTAGCGGGACGTGGTTCAGAAGCCGAGGCGGTGTTCTCAGGCATGGCCGGTGATGACTGGGTGACGATGCGGGCGGCCAACCTGGTGTGGATGCTGGCCCGGCCGTCCGATGCCGCAACACTTCTCGCATCGTTGCCGAAATCCCCGGAGCGGACCGCGATCGAGGCCTGCGTCGACGTGGTCTCGGCGCGCTGCCGCAGTGCGGAGCAGAAAGCCGGCGCTGCGCTGGCGTCGGGGGACTTGGACGACTTTCATGCGACGGTCTCGTCGGTGGCACTGACCATGGCGATGGGCGCGTTGGGTCGTGCCGACGAGTTGTCTGGCGTGGCCGAGGCGGCGTTGCGCCGCGCGGCGACGTCGTTTCAAGCGTCCCCGATGCGGTTCTGGTATGCGGGCGTGTACGCACGGGCGTCCCGGCTTACCGGCCGGATCAGCGAGTTCGTCGCCGCGGCCGAGAAACTGGCCACTGACGCGCACGATCTCCCCGGCCTGGCCTATGCCAACCATGCGTTGCTGTGCGGCAACGCCGCATTGATGCGCGGCGATGTCGCGGGCGCGGTGCGGCTGCTGCGAGAGGCGCTGGCCGGTGCCGAGAACCAAAGTGTCACAACGGGTTTACGGTCTGCAAGCTGTTTCGCATTGGCGGAGGCGCTCGCCAAGCTGGGTCGGCCGAAGGAGGCGGCGGCAGCGCTCGCCGAGGCGCGGGTGCCTGAGGAGTACCTGTACATGCACACCGCGGACGCCGTCGCCAAGGGGTGGGTGCTGGCGGCCGGCGGTTCGCTGCCCGAGGCGGTAGCGGTCGTCAGGTCGGCGGCGTCCGAGGCGAGGGATCGCGACCAGCCCACGCACGAACTGGCTTGCATCCAGGCGGCGACGCAGTGGGGCGACACGTCGTTGGCCGCCCGGGCCCGCGAGCTGGCCGGTGAGCTGTCGCTGCCGCTCGCGGATGCCATTGCGTGCCATGCCAGCTCGTTGCAGGCCGGTGACGGCGAGGGGTTGCTCGCGGTGTCGGCGCGGTACCGCTCGATCGGCGACCGGGCCACGGCAGCGGATGCCGCGGCCCAGGCGGCGGCGATGCTCATCGCAGGGCAGCACGGCAGCAGGGGCTCGTACGCGGCGGCGATCGCGCAGGAGCTCGCCAACGAATGCGGTGGGCTGTGCACGCCGGCGTTGCGCAGCCGGCTGGGCATTCCGCTGACCGGCCGGCAGCGGGACGTGATCGAGCTGGTGGCTTCGGGACTGTCGAACCGCGAGATCGCCGACCGGCTGGTCATGTCGGTGCGCACCGTCGAAGGCCACGTGTACCGGGCGTGTCAACGGGTTGGCGCGAACACCCGGGAGGAGTTGGCCGCGATCGTGCGCGGTGGCTGACGGATATACGCGGTTTCGCTGATGTAATCGCGGATGCCTACGCCGGATGCTGACTAGCATGAGTCAAACTGACTGGAGCGAGCTTGGCATGAGCGGGCTGCTGCCGACCGGAACGGTGACGTTGCTGCTGGCCGACGTCGAGGGTTCCACGCGCCTGTGGGAGGCCCAGCCAGACGAAATGGCGTCCGCCGTCGCACGCCTGGATGCCGCGTTGTCGGAGCTCGTCGCGGCGCACGACGGCGTTCGGCCGGTCGAGCAAGGTGAGGGCGACAGCTTCGTCGTCGCATTCGCACGTGCCAGCGATGCGGTGGCGTGCGCC
>JBLNEK010000313.1:0-9224 GCA_050262635.1 Candidatus Sericytochromatia bacterium
GTCTGGACCTGCGGGCGATGGTTGCAGGACCTGACCAGCGTCACACCCGAGCCGTCTGCGCCCGGGATCGACCGGACGGCGAATTCTGCGACATCCCTCAGTATTTCCCCCACCGGCCGGGCATCGGCCACGATGGTGGCGACACCCCTCAGCCCGGCGTGCAGATCGACCCCGTCGGCGTCGATCTGAACCTGGGACAGTTCCGCTTGCGGTGGCGGCGTGCGGTCGGCCTGGGCGTCGTAATCGGCCATCGTGAACGAAATCTACCCCGTGGCGTATGCGCAGCGGTCAGTTCACCAGCGCCAACGCGTGCGCCCGGCGCAGTTTTCCCGAGGGCGTCTTCGGGATCATGCCCGGTTCGAGCACCACCACGTTGCGCGGCCGGACGTTGACCTCGGCGAACACCTCGTGTGCCACCTGATGGGCGATGCGGCGCACCGAATTCTGGTCGTGATGATCTTGGGACTCCACCGCTACCGCGAAGGTCTCGCGGGGCTGGCCGACGTCCAGACGCACCGCAACGGCACATCCCGGCCGGACCCCGGCGACGCGGGCCGCCGCGCGTTCGATGTCGGTCGGGTAGATGTTGCAGCCGGCCATGATGATGACGTCTTTGACCCTGCCGCACACCACGAGGTTGCCGGACTCGGTGAGGTATCCCAGGTCGCCGGTGTCATACCAGCCGCGCTCGTCTTGCGCCGGCACGAAGCCGGCCACCGTGGTGTAGCCGTGGGTCACGGACTCGCCGCGCACCTGGATCACACCGACGCACCGAGCCGAGACCAGGGCGCCGTCTTCGTCCACGATCCGTGCCTCGATGCCCTCGAGTGGTTGCCCCAGACACACCAGCCGCCGCGTGTGGCCCCTGGTTGCGGGAACAGCCCGGTGCAGCATCGAAAGCAGATCGGCGTCCACTTCGTCGACTTCCATGCCGGTGCCGTACTCGGTGAACGACACGGCGACAGTCGACTCAGCCATGCCGTAGGCCGGCACGATCGCCTCCGGCTTCAGCCCGAACGGCGCGCCGGCCTCGCAGAGGTCTTCCACGTCGGCCGGGTCGACCTGCTCGGCGCCCGACAGCACCCACCGCAGCGACGACAGATCGAACTGCCCGGGGGTTGCTTGCCGGCGCAGCCGCTTGGCGAACAGGTTGTAGGCGAAGTTGGGGGCGGCGGTCATCGTGCCCTTGTACTTGTCAATCAGCTTGCCCCACAACAACGTATCGCGCAGGAAGTCCATCGGGGTGATCTTGACGAGCTCGACGCCGTAGTACATCGGCACCGTCAGATAACCCGTCATGCCCATGTCGTGGAAGCAGGGCAGCCAGCTCACGATCACGTCGGAGTCGAGGTCCACCTTCGCGCCGGCGTACATGGCCTCGGCGTTCGCGACGAAGTTGGCGTGGGTGATTCGAACCGCCTTGGGAGACCCGGTCGACCCGGAGGTCAGCTGCATGAAGGCGAGGTCGTCGTCGGTGGTTTCGACGGGGTCGATCGGTCTGGCGGCGAGCAGCTGCTCGACGGTCAGCACGTGCATGCCGAGCTGGCTCAGCACCGGTGCGGCCGCCATGAACGGCTCGGAGACGACGACGGCCCGGGCGTCGATCATGGTGATGACGCCGGTGGTCTCCTCGGCCCAACGCTGCAGGTCGGTTCTCGGGGTCGGCTGGTGCAGCATGGTCAGGCTGGCGCCGCGCATCCAGATGCCCTGCGCGGTCGGCGCGATCTCCACCGGTGCACCGGCCAGCACGGCGACGGCGTCGCCGTGGCCGACCCCCGCGGCGGCGAGCCCGCCCGCTACTCGTCGGGCTCGTTCGTGCACCTCCATCCAGGTGTGCCGGACGGGGGCGTCCGGTTCGCCGGTGACCATGCCCTTGGAACTCCACTGGGCGTTGGCGAACATCGTCTCGGTGAATCTGCTCACGAAAGTCCTTCTGGCTCTGACGCATTGGCGCGTGGGCCTCCGGCCGTGAGCCGGCACCAGCTACGGTGAGCCGCGGTCACGGGCGGAGCGGTAGGAGGATCGGTTAACACCCCGGGTGATCCGGCGCCCCGGGCGGGGTGCCGTGCCGAGCGTTTCGGACGCACTGAGAGTACAGACCGGCTGGCAGCACAGCGCGGCAGCGCGCCGATATCGCCGCTGACCAGTGGGTTCTCTGGCACCAGACTCCCCTGAGGTGCAGACCTCTAGCAGTCGGACCACGTCGGAGCTGTCGGCCCGTCGGCGGGGACTTCGATCGCCGCCGCGACGTTTCCGTGAGGCTGGGGAATCAACCTGGATAAGGAGGGTAGCGGAATTGCGGTCGGCTCGAAGCGTTTGGCCTCCGAATAGGGTCTCGTTCTGATTGCGGCGCGGCTGTGTCACGGGACAAATGCGACCCTCAAGGAGGTCCTCGCGCGCTGCCGTGAAGACCCAACCGAAGCCGCGCTGGTTCTGCCCTCGATCCGATGTCGTCGTATCGCACCGGTTCGGCTGGCATGCTCAGAGGTATGTCGGCGATTCCCGACACCGTCTACGCGCGCGACAACGACGGCCACCACCTCGCGTACCAGATCGCCAGTGACGCAGGCCCGGAGCTTCTCTTCGTGCCCACCGGCACGTTCCCGATCGACCTGCTGTGGGACGACCCGACGGTGGCCGGCCACCTTCGCCGGCTCGCGTCGTTCAGCCGGCTGATCTTGACCGACCTGCTCGGCCTCGGTAGCTCCGACGCGGTGCCGATCACTGAATGTCCCGCCATGCAGGCGTGGACGGACGGGCTCGTCGCGGTACTCGACGCGGTCGGGATCGAAAAGGCCTCGGTCTTTGCGACTGCGGGGTCGACGCTTCCTGCAGTGCTGTTGGCGGCGAGCTATCCGCAGAGGGTGCGATCGCTCGTGTTGTGGGCGCCGTTTGCGTACTTTCTGCGCGCCTCGGACCAGCCGTTCGCCATGCCCGAGCCGGTGTTCGAAAGGTACGCGGACGCCTTCGCGCAGACCGCGGGGACAGGATTGGTCGCCGACCGGTTGGCACCGAGCTGGAATGGCGACGCCGCCAAGCGACGCTGGTACGCACGTGGTGAACGGCTGGTGGGCGGTCCCGGATACTTCAGGGCGATCTTCGAGATGTTTCATCGCACCGATGTCCGTCCGGTGCTCGAGAGCATCCAGGCGCCGGCACTGGTGATCCATCGGCGCGGCGACCGGCACGTGATCGACGGCCATGCGCAGTATGTCGCCGAACGGATTCCACACGCACGGCTTGTGGACCTCGACGGCGACGACCATGAATGGTTTGCGGGCGACGCCGACCGCGTGCTGGACGAGATCGAGTCGTTCGTCACGGGCGGGCGCGGGGCGCGACCGACGAATCGTGTGCTGTCGACGGTGTTGTTCACCGATATCGTCGGATCAACGGAGCGCGCAACGGCTTTGGGTGATGAGGCGTGGACGCGCGCGCTTGCGGCGCACAACCGCGCGGTCGAGCGAGAGGTGACCGGCGCACGGGGTGCGGTGGTGAAGTTCACCGGTGACGGCGCATTGGCGACGTTCGACGGACCGGCCCGGGCGATCAACTGCGCGTGCGCAATTCGCGATGTGGTGGGGGATTTGGGGATGTCGATACGCGCGGGTTTGCATACGGGCGAAGTGGAGGTGGTGGACGGCGATGTGCACGGCATCGCGGTGCACATCGCGGCGCGGATCATGGCGCTTGCGGCACCGAACGAGGTGCTCGTCTCAGGTGCCGTGCCACCCCTGGTGCTCGGCTCCGGACTAGCGTTTGACGACCGCGGAAGTCACCGGCTGAAGGGGGTGCCGGACGTGTGGCCGGTGTTCGCCGTACATGCCTGACCACGTCTGCGCTCGTAAGCTCGGGGAGATGAGCGAGTCGCCGCTGCCCCCCGGCCCTCCGCTGCCCCCGTGGCTGCAGGCGGGGCTGATGCTGCGGTACTGGCCTCGGTTCGTGTCGGCGTGCCGACGCCGCTACGGCTCGACGTTCACATTGCGCATCGCGTCGATGGGAACCTGGGTCTATCTGGCAGATCCGGCCGACATCAAGACGGTGTTCGCCGGGGATCCGAGTATTTACCATGCGGGAGAGGCGAATTCGATGCTGAGCGGAATGCTCGGCGAGAGTTCCATTCTGGTGGTGGACGGGGACGTGCACCGAGACCTCCGCCGCCTGATGCTGCCACCGTTCCATCGCGACGCGGTGGCGCGGCAGATCGCAGTGATGTCGGAAATCGCCGCGGCGAACGTCGCGCAGTGGCCGGTGGGAACCGAGTTCGCGGTTGCACCGAAGATGTCGCAGATCACGCTGGAGGTGATCCTGCGGACCGTGATCGGCGCGAGCGACCCGGCCCGGCTGGCGGCGTTGCGGCGGGTGATGCCCAAGCTGCTGAAAGTCGGCCCCTGGGAGACTTTGGCGCTGGTGAATCCTCGCTTGCTGCGGCGGCGACCGTGGCGGGCGATGCGGCAGCGCATGGCGGAGGGTGATCGGTTGTTGTACGCCGAGATCGCGGAGCGGCGCGCTGATCCGGACTTGGCAGCGCGGACCGATGTGCTGGCGATGCTGGTGCGATCTGGCTCCCCAATGACGGACCGTGAGTTGCGCGATCAGCTGATGACCCTGCTCGTCGCCGGGCACGAGACCACTGCGACCGGACTGTCCTGGGCGCTGGAGCGGTTGACCCGTCATCCGGCGGTGCTAACGAAGGCGGTGCGGGCAGCCCAGGCGGGCACTGGCGGCGACGAGTACCTGGACGCGGTGGTCAAAGAGACGTTGCGGATGCGGCCGGTGGTGTTCGACGTCGGGCGGGCGTTGCAGGAGCCCGTCGAGCTCGGCGGATATCGGCTGCCCGCCGGGACGATGGCGGTGCCGGGGATTGGGCTCGTGCACGAGAGCGGCGAGGTGTATCCCGAGCCGGAACGGTTCGACCCGGACCGGATGATCGGCGCGACGTTGAGCCCGACGACGTGGTTGCCGTTCGGCGGCGGAAACCGCCGATGCCTGGGGGCCACGTTCGCGATGGTCGAGATGCGGGTGGTGCTGCGGGAGATTCTGCGGCGGGTGGAGTTGAGCACTACCACGGCGGCAGGGGAACGCCAGCGGGTCAAACACGTCACGCTGGTGCCGCACCGCGGCGCACGGATTCGCGTGCGCGCCAAGCGCCATGTTGCGGCGCCGGCCAGTGACCTGAATGCGACCATGGGCTAGTGCGCCGATCGCTGAGAGTGCTGTGCGCTGCCGTCGTGATTGGGACCGCGTTGAGCCTGGCTCCCGCCCTGGCCGACTACACGCCGTGGTTCGCTCCCGCGGTAGGTGGAGCTACCCAAGTGATTTCCGTTGTCGGAGTGGGTGGTTCATCGGCGAAGGTCGACGTATGGGAGCGCAGCGGCACCAGTTGGCAAGCCGTCCGCGCCGGCATCCCAGCATGGGTCGGCGCGAACGGGATGGCCCGTGAGCACCATGACGGCGACCAGCTCACTCCGATGGGCATCTTCACGCTCGACTTCGCATTCGGCGCGGCGCCCAATCCCGGCGGGGGTCTGCAGTACGTCCAGGTCGGCCCGGACCATTGGTGGGACGGCGATATGACGAGCCCGACCTACAACACGATGCAGGTCTGCAAGAAGGCGCAATGCCCGTTCAACACGTCGGCCGCCAGCGGCACCGAGAACCTCGACATCCCGCAATACCGGCACGCGGTGGTGATGGGCGTCAACAAGGCGCGCATTCCCGGCGACGGCGGCGCGTTCTTCCTGCACACCACTGACGGTGGTCCCACCGCGGGCTGCGTCGCGATCGACGACTCCGCGCTGGTACAGATCATGCAGTGGCTGCGGCCCGGTGCGCTGATCGCGATCACGCAGTCGGGCGCGTGATGCGCACAGTGATCAGTGAGGCGCTGCGAGGCCGGCCATCACCCGGCCGAGTTCGGTGACCGCCTGGCGGTGGGACGCCTTCTGCTCCTCCGCGCGGGCGACGACCATGGCCATTTCGCACAGGGCGCCGAACAGGAAGTGGGCGAGCGGGGCGGCGGGTCGCCGGGCGATCCGGCCCGCGTCGACCGCTTGCGTGATAGCGAACTCCATCATGGTGAACAGCGGAGCTTCCAAGCGGCGCATGGCTTCCCAGCCGATCGCCGCCGGTGCGTCGAGAAGAACGATGCGCTGTACTGCCGGGTCGAGGCACTCCTCGAGGAATGCCCGGCACGCCGCCTCGAAGGCATCCCAGGGATCTCTCTTGCGTGCGTAAACCGTCGGCAGCAGGCTCGCCAGGCGTGTGACCTCGCCCGCGAACACGGCTTCGAAGAGTTGCTGCTTGCTGTCGAAGTGGTGGTAGACGGCACCCTTGGTGACGTTCACCTTCGCGGCGACCGCGTCGAGCGATGTCGCGGCGAAACCATCCTGGGCGAAGAGTTCTCGCGCGGTCTCGACGAGGGCGGTGACGGTCGCCTCGCGCCGCTCGGCCTGGGTTCGTCTGGGGCTGCGTGATGCCACGGACTGACGATAGCCAGTCCTCATTGTGCCGGCTGCAGTGCGACCAGGGGGAACGTGCGAGCGGTGAATCCCGTGTAGAGCTCTGCCTGGGGATACATCTGAACGTAGCGTTGCCACAGGCGATCTCGCTCGGGGCCCTCGAGGGCGCGCGGGCGGATCGGGAAGCGCCGGCGTCCGATGTGGACCTCGCCTTCGCCGGCTGCTTGCAGATTGAGCCACCACGCGGGGGTTCGGGCGGCGCCCGCGTTGGCGGCGAGGACAACGAAGGCGTCGCCGTCGCGCAAGTACAGAAGCGGCGTGGCGCGCTTGCGCCCGCTGCGGCGGCCGACGGTCTCCAGCACCATCACGGGGGCGCCGTCGAACCAGCGTGGCAGGACGCGGCCACCGCTGCGCACGTAGAGGCGGGCGTGAAGTCGCGACATTGCGCGCTGTAACCGCGGGTGGCGGCGGACCACCCAGTTCGATCGTTGCGCGACGCGAGCTTGGTTCAACCGCATGGCATTCCGCCTTCGAGCATCACAACAGTGTGTAGATGCGGTAGTCGATGTGGTTCGGGGACAGGATGTTGTAACCAACCGCGATGACCTCGCTCAGCCAGCCGTAGCGCTCGGTGGCAGTCTCGAACTTCGGTGTGGTGCGCACATAGGTCTCGTCGAACGGCAGCACCTCGCCCGCGGTCAGACGTTGCATGCCGTCGGTGGGAATCTTGACGATGCCGTGGGTCTCGAAGTGGATGAGCTCGCCGTCGTGGGTGCGGATCGTGGCGCGGACGTCGATGCGACCAACCCGGTCGCTGCCGACGATCAGCCAGTCGCCGCCGCCGGGCAGTATCTGCCCCTGCAGCCCGGGACCGTCGATCGCGCCGCCCTTCGTGACGAAGGTCAGCCGGGTGCCGAATGGCGAGGCGATGAAATGGGCGGGTTCAAGATCGACGTGCATGTCGCAGAGGTGCTGCACGGGCAGTGTGTCCAGGAGCGGCAGTTGGTCGGTGTGGTCGAGGGTCGCGGTCATCGCCCGGTGTCCTCTTGCGTCGAGGCTTGCGGCTTACGCGTGGCCAGACGGTTCGGGGACTTCCCGCCGCAGAGGTCGCAGATGATCGGCATACTCACAGTAGGTAAAAGCATACGCTGAGTATGCATTACCTACGCGAGGTACGCAAGTGTTCATGCGGGCACTGAGTGCCTTCGTCTCGGCACATGCCACCGGGTCCGTCGACCGGCGCATTGACGGTTACGTCCCGCACGACTGGGTAACGCTTCGTCATGAGCGTTACCAGCTCGCCTCCGCCGTTCAGGGAGCGCGCGGAAGTCGAGCGCTAACGCTCGCTATCGTCGGCGACATGAATTCCAATGCGGTCGTCACTCATGCACCTGGCGAGGCGAAACTACTCCTCGGCTCATACGACATCGCCGAATTGGGTTACACCGACGACGAGTACTTCGTCTCCGGATCAGCGTGCTCTTACGTCCCAGTGGGCAAGCTTGGTCCCGACGGACGCTGGGACGCAACGCCCTCGGGCGCGGCCGATTACACCACGCGAATCGTCGTTCTGAAGCCGACGGACGCCGCGAAGTTCAACGGAACCGTCGCCGTCGAGTGGCTCAACGTCAGTGGCGGCATAGACGCGCCCGCCGTTTGGTTCATGGCGCATCGCGAACTGGTTCGTCAGGGCTACGCCTACGTCGCAGTGTCGGCGCAACAGGTCGGCGTCGAGGGCGGCGCCAGCCTCGGGTTCGATATGTCGCTGAAGAAGCTGGATCCGGAACGGTACTGGCGCCTGAGTCACCCTCAGGACGCCTTTTCGTACGACATCTTCTCCCAGGTCGGCCGGCTGGTCCGCGAGTCCGGTGTGCTGGGCGGGTTGGCTCCGGAATTCGTTGTCGCCGTGGGTGAGTCGCAGTCGGCGATGTTCTTGACGACGTACGTCAACGCCGTCGATCCGGTCGTGAAGGTATACGACGGGTTCTTGATCCACTCGCGGTTCGGGCCAGCTGCACCGCTGGACGGGAGCTCGATCTTCGCGGAGGCGGGCGATTCGGCGCCCGCCGCCGTCAAGTTCCGTCCCGATCTGCGCGTCCCGGTGATGACGGTGCTGACGGAAACCGATGTTGTCGGCGGTGGGCGGTCGGGCTACTACTTGGCGAGGCAGCCCGACACCGAGCGGTTGAGGGCGTGGGAGGTTCCCGGCACCGCGCATGCGGACAACTACACCATCCAGGTGGGTCGCATCGATACCGGTTTCGCACCACTTGCAGAGCTTGTGGCGGCGTACGCCCCGACGAACACCCTGATGGGTCAGCAGTTGTCGCATTACATCAACTTCGCACCGCAGCACCACTACGTGCTGCAGGGGGCGATTGCCGGTCTGCACAGGTGGATTCGTGACGGTGTTGCGCCGGCGGAGGCCGAGTGGATGGAGTGCAGCGACACCGATTCACCGCAGCTGGTCCTGGATGAGAACGGGCTCGCCAAGGGCGGGGTGCGCACGCCGTGGGTGGACGTGCCGATTGCGCGGACATCGGGCATCGGCACCGCGGAGAGTCCGCTGTCGTATCTGTTCGGCTCGGGCGAGCCGTTCGACGCCGCGACGCTTGCGCGGCTCTATCCGGGTGGGGCGGGGGAGTATCTCGAACGCTTCACCGAGTCGCTGGACGAGGCGATCGAGTCCGGGTTCATCGTGCCGGTGGACCGGGACGAGATCCTCGCGCTCGCGGCGGCGACCTACCCGAGCAACTAAGGCAT
>JBLNEK010000314.1:0-27433 GCA_050262635.1 Candidatus Sericytochromatia bacterium
GCCCTCCACGCGGTCCCGCAGGAACTCGACGACTGCCGCCTCGTCAAGACCGCGAGCCTGCACCAACGCGTAGGACACCTGGCCGAGGTCCTCGTCGGGCACGCCAACCACCAAGCAGGACAACACATCCGGGTGCGCGCACAGCGCTCCTTCGATCTCTGCGGGGTAGACGTTGCGACCCCCGACGGTGAACATATCGACGCGTCGGTCGCTCAAGTAGAGGTAGCCGTCGGCGTCGAAGTGGCCCAAGTCGCCGAGCGAGTCCCAGCCGTCGCGGCTCTTCGCGGAGGCGCCGACGTAGCGGTAGGTCGCCGGGCTGCCCGGCGAGGGCCGCATGTACACCTCGCCGACGACGCCTGCCGGGCACTCGTCGCCGTTGTCGTCGAGCACGGTCATCTCCCCGGCGATCACTTTGCCAACCGACCCTCGGCGCTCGAGCCACTCGCGTCCGCTCAGCGCGGACAGTGCCTGAAGTTCGGTGCCGCCGTACAGTTCCCACACCGTGTCCGGGCCGAGCAGCTCGATCCACGCCTCCTTGACCGCGGGCGGGCACGGCGCCCCGACGTGCCAGAACCTCCGGATCGACGACAGGTCGTACGCGTCGGGGTCCGCGCGGTAGGCCGGCAACAGCCGGTGCATGATCGTCGGCACCGTGAACAGCCAGTTGACCCGGTGCCGGGTGACCAGCGCCAGGAACTCGTAAGGGTCGAACCGCGGCATCAGCACGACGTGGTGGCGCAGCAGAAGACCCATCGTGGCCGCCGTCATCCCGGTGTTGTGCGTCAGCGGCACGGACACCAGCTGTGTGTCGCCCTCCTGGGTACCCATCCCGTACGCCATCGGGGTCAGGTTCAATCGCCCGTCGCCACCCGCCTCGATCAGCTTCGGGCGGCCGGTGCTGCCTCCCGACGCCATCGACTTCCACGACGGCGACACCGCCTCGGGCAGCGGCGCGTCGGACAGCCCCTGCGGTATGAAATCCGACGGGACGCTGGGAATTCTGCCTGCCGGGTCAGCGCGGCCGACCAGCAGTGCTCGTGGACGCAATGCCAACAGCGCCTCGAACTCCGCCTCGGGCAGTCGCGGCGGCAACGGCTGCGGCACTGCGCCCAATTTCCACGCGGCGATCGCCGCTTGCAGGAATTCGATCGAGTTCGGCAGGCAGATCGTGACGTAGGCGCCGGCGCCGACGCCGAGTTCCTGGTACGCGCGGGCCAGCCGATTCGTGACCGCGTCCAGCTCGGCGCGGCTCAGAGTGCGCCCGTCACAGGTGAGCGCCGGCTCGTCGGGCGCCGCCGCCGCCAGCGCCGAGATCTGCGTCCCGATCGGATTCGTCACGTCAGTAGCCGCCCTGCCGCTCGAAGATCGCGCGCGGGTTGTCTACGAGCATGGTGTGGATCTGCGCGTCGGTGACGCCGCGCTTTTTCAGCGCCGGGATGACGTCGTGATGGATGTGCAGGTAGTGCCAGGTCGGCGTTGCCATCGACCGAAGTTCCTCGGGCACCGCGTCCCAGTAGCAGGTGGCGTCGTGCGACAGCACCATCTTGCCGGCATGGCCGCGTTCGCACATCGTCGCCACCGTGGCCACCCGGTCCTCGAACGGTAGAAGTACATCGAGCCCGAACCGGTCCATCCCGATGTAGCTGCCTGCCGCGATGAGCTCCTCGAGGTAGGCGATGTCGGTGGTGTCGCCGGAGTGCCCGATGACCACCCGACTCAAGTCGACGCCCTCGTCGGCGAAGATGGCCTGCTGCTCGAGCCCGCGCCGGGTCAACGCGTGCGTGTGCGTGGAGATCGGCACCCCGGTCTGACGGTGCGCCTGGGCCACGGCCCGCAGCACCCGCTCGACGCCGGGCGTCACACCGGGTTCGTCGGTCGCGCACTTGAGGATCGCGGCCTTGACCCCGGTGTCGGCGATGCCCTGCTCGATGTCGCGGACGAACAGGTCGGTCATGATCTCGGGGCCGTTGAACGGTGCGCCCGGTCCCAGGAAGTGGAAGCAGAACGGTACGTCGTTGTACGTGTAGACGCCGGTAGCGACCACGATGTTGACCTCGGTTGCCGCGGCGACTCGGGCGATCCTGGGGATGTAGCGCCCGAGCCCGACGACGGTCAGGTCGACGATCGTGTCCACGCCGGTTGCCTTCAGCTCGTTGAGGCGTGCGACCGCATCTGCCTCTCGCCGGACGTCGTCGCCCCATGATTCGGGATAGTTCTGCATGACTTCGGTGGTCATGATGAACACGTGTTCGTGCATCAACGTCACGCCGAGAGCACCGGTGTCGATCGCGCCTCGGGCCGTATTCACTTCTGGCATAAGGGCAGTGTGCTACGCCGGAGGCGACTCGCGACGCGTGATCGGGACAACTGATGCCACGAGCGCGCCGAGCGCGATCAACACGAGCAGTTGGACGCTCCAGGAATGCCCGACGTATCCGCTCACCGATCGCCACGGATGCCGCGACAGCACGGCGCCGGCCAGGATGAATCCGGTGGCGGTGGTGCCCAGCGTCACCGCGTCCGACACCGACGGTCGGTCACGCAGCCAGTACCGCGTCCCGAGCGCAGCGCCGAACACCACGACGCCTGCGACGCCGGAGATTAGCCATCCGGCGCCCAGTGCGCCGACCGCGGCCACGGCGACAGGCACCCGCCACGGGCGGGCGGGCTCGTCGTCAACCTCTCGGCGCGGCCGGACCAGCGCCAGCAGAGCCAGCACCGGCAGCAGCGCCAGCCCCCAGAACAGTCCCGCGCGGTAGAGCGCGTTGGACGGGAACGTCAGCGTCACGACGCCGGACGTACCGGCGGGCAGCACCCAGCCCTGCTGCCAACCGTTGACGACGACCGGCGTGAGCCGGGTGCCGTCGGCGGTCTGAGCCACCCAGCCGGGGTTGACGCTCTCGGGGACCACGAGCACGCGCGCCGTGGGTGCCGGGTCGGTGCGCACCTGCCGGCGGTCGGGTCCCCACGCGCCGACCTGGGCCGGCTTCGCGGTGGCCCCGACCGGCAGGCCGACCGGCAGCCCGACCGGCGTTGTCAACTGGACGCCGTCGACGAAGAAGCCCTCGCCGGGACTGATCAGCAGCTCCTGCTCGCCGGCCGGCAGCGCGATCGGCTCGCGCTGGCACGGCTGCGCCGCGACCGGCTTCCCGGACAACAGCTCGCCGACCGTGGTGTGGACCGAGGTCTGCACGAAACGCCCCGCGATCGCGATGGTCGGGCCGCGGCCGCAGTCGAGGTCGATCGGGCGCGTCCGATTACGGTCGGCGTCGGCCCTGGCAATGGGTTGCCCGTCGACACCCAGCGCGACCACCTCGGCGATGCCCGGGGGCTTGAGCTGGTCGAAGCCCAGGGCCGTGCGGTCGATGACGTCGTCCCAATCCAGCACGCTGATCGTCACCGTATCGGTGACCCGCGGGTGCAGCCTTACTGTCGCGGTCCCGCCGTCGTTGTCTGTTCTTCGCGCAAGCGGCTCATCACCACGGTCCGGCAGCGTCTGCGCCTGTGGCCCGTCGCCGAGGTCGACCGCGACCAGTCTCGGGTGTGCCGGTACCGACGATGCGCTCGGAATCACTTGCAGCCCAGCGACTTCCGTCGCCTTCGGCAGCTTCAGGGTGAGCGTGGGCGGGGTGCGGTCGTGGACGACGTCCTGTGGCGCGATCCACGATGTGCGCGGGTCCCCGTCGGCGGCCGCGAACGCCGAGCCGCCGATGTCGATGACGTCGGCGTCGCCGACGGCCCTCGCGGCGCCGGGCTGCGCGACCAGGTCCGCCAGCTTCGGGCCCTGCCGGGCTCGCACCCACACCGTCGGCGTCACGGTGACCGGCTGCGGCACCGTCAGTGTGCGGCTCAGGTTCACCGGCTCCTCCGGCGCGAGCGCCATCGTCGCCGCGCAGCGCACACTGTCCGGTCCGTCCGCGCAGCCGTAGCGGCCCAGCATCTCGACGCCGAGGTCCCACGCCGCCACGGCCGAACCGGGCGGCGGTCCCGGCACTACCACGGTGTGCCGCAGCGTCACGGGATGCGCGAAGCCGTTGGCGTCGTACTGGGTGATCGCGATGTCGGTGACCCCGAACTGCACGCCCGGCGACCCGTCGTCGGTGCCCACCGCGGTGATCCGCACCCACGGGGTCTCGCCGTACGGCAACGCCACCGTCAACGGCTTGCCGGCCTCGTCGTAGCGCACGGTCGTGCTGCCGGTTGCTGTCGAAACCTCCAGCTTGCGCACCTGCGCCCCGACCGCGGTCGCGCTCGGGGTGATCGTGATCATCGCGTTAGTGATCGGGTTGTCGAAGTCGACCCGCAGCCACTGCCCGAGCGCCGGCTGCAGCGCGTTGGACACCCAGCTGGTCGCGGGGTCGCCGTCGACCGCGGCCGCCGGGCCCGTCGCCGGCGCGACGTTCGGCAGCGCGGTGGAGTCGGCGGCCGAGCTTGACACCGACAGCCTGCCGCCGGCCCAGTCCCCGTACACCGGCGGCGCGCCGGCCGGGTAGTCCGGCACCCGGTTGAAGGTGTGGCGCTGGTCGCCCGGGGCCCGGACTGCCGACGAGTGGTCGTCGACCCGGCCGTAGTCGGTTTCGCGGGCCAGCGGGGTATCCGTGACGGTGACGACGGGCGCGGGCAGGCCGGCCCGTTGCGCGTCGGTGGTCAGTAGCGCCGGACCGAGCGGCGGCTGGCCCCGCAGCCGGCGGCGCTCGTCGAGCCGCAGCAGCGCTTCCGGCCCGCCGTCGACGCGGGGCATCGCGTCGACATCGGCGAAATATGGCCCCGCACTTGCCGTCTCGACCCGGTAGATCTCCAACGCCGGGTACTGCGGGCGCAGGCCGCTGTCGGCGACGAACCCGGGCACCGTGCCGGCGCCGACGGGATCGCCGAACTGCGCCACCTTCGTCAGGCCGGGCGAGCCGTCGACGGCCCGGTGCACGAGGATCGGCCGCGCGGACCGCGACGTGTCGGGGTCGAGGTCGTTGCGCACGACGACATACGAGATACCTTGCCGTGCAAGCGTATGCGCTAACCCGGCAGAGGGCCGGCCGGCAGCGAGCAGCCGCTGCACCGAGTCCAGCGCCCGGATCGTCGCCGGCGGGTTCAGCGGCACGGAATCGCGTACCCCCCAAGGGCTTTCGCCGAGTACCTGCATCGGCTCATCGTGGCTGGTGCCCCACACCTGCGTCGCGAACGGCGACCCGGGCGCCACCAGCACCCTGCCGCCGTTGTTGTGTTCGTCGAGCCAATGCGCCGCGTCGCGCCAGTACTGAGGTATCGCGGTGAACGCGCCGGGCGGAGTCAGCCGGCCCGTCCAGGCCAGCGAGGTGCCGGCCGCCAGCGCGACGAGCACGACGATCACAACGGCCACCCGCTTGTCGTGCTCGGGATGCGCGAGTGCGTGCACCCACACCCGCCGCGGCACGTCGCCCGGCAAGGGCACCCTGCCGAGAAGGTGGGCCAGACCCAGCACCAGCGGCAGCCGGATCAGTGGCTCGAGCTTGTGCACGTTGCGCAGCGGCGCGCCCGCCGCGTCGAGGAACGCCTGCACCTCGTGCGCGATCGGGGACCCCAGGCCGCCGGAATAGCCCACCGCCAGCAGCACGACGCCGACCAGCAGCACGGTTACCAGCAGGCCACGCGCGGGCATCGAGCGCAGCGCAAGACCGGCCAGCCCGCCGGCCGCGACGAGCGTGGTGGCGAGGATCGCGGCAGAGCTGGTGACCAGTGACTGTCCGGCGGTCGCCGCCGGCGCGACATACGGGGTCCAGCTGTCGGTGCCGCGCAGCACCTCCGTCAACGATGTCCACTGCGTGGTGACGCCCGACGACTCGATGAAGTCGAGGAACGCCGGGCTCACCCGGCCGAGCAGCACCAGCGCGACCAGCCACCACGCCGTCGCCAGCGCGATACCCAGCAGCCACCACCCGGTGAACCGCCACCACGACCGGTTCGGGCGGTGGCATGCCCACCAGACAACCGCGGCCAGACAGGCGGTGAGCGTCGCGACGGCGTTGACCGCACCCATCAAGGCGATCGCCACCGACGCGCGTGCCGCCAGCACCCGCCCCGAGCGTCGGCCCCATGTCGCCGACGCTGCGGCTCCGGTCCCCTGCATGGCCAGGATCACCGGCAGCAGCACCCATGGCGCCAGCATCATCGGCAGCGTCTCCGACGAGATCGACCCAATAGTCGTCAGCACCCGCGGCGACAATGCGAAGGCAACGGCCGCACTCACTCTCGACGACCGCGTGCCGACGCCGAGCACCTCGGCCACGCGCAGCAGGCCCCAGAACCCGACCGTCAGCAGCAGCGCCCACCACAGCCGCTGGGTCACCCAGCCCGGGATCCCCGCCGCGTCGCCGAGCAAGAAGAACGCGCCGTGGGGAAACAGGTAGCCGTAGGCCTGATTCTGGGTCTGGCCAAACGGGACGTCGCTGCTCCACAGGTTCGTGGCGCGGGTGAGGAAGCGCAGGGGCGCGGCGGTCAGGTCGAGCTTCGTGTCGGGAGAGATCCGCCCCGGCGACTGGGCGAAGCACAGGATCAGCGCAGCGGCCCCGACGACCCACAACCAACGCCGTGACAGAGGCGCGACGGCGGGCTTGACGTTCGTCGCGGCGAGGCTAACTGCGGTCGCCGTACTCCACCCGATTGAGAATCGACGCACCGTCGCCGATCGACAGCGGCGGCTTCTTGTCCTGCTGCACCATCAGCGTCACCCCGAAGATCGCGGCCGCGCCGAGGAGCAAACCGACCACCAATGAGCTCGCCGCGGCGAGAGCGAACTGCCCGCGCGGAGTCCGGCGCGGGATGTTCCACCGGAAACCCAGCACGCCGACCGCAACCACCAGCACGAAGAACACGATGCCCAACACGATCACCGCGGTCGAACTCACTGCTGACTCCTCGCGACTGGCTATCGGGCTCTCGCCAAGTTAGCAGACGCAATCCGCTACGCCCGCCAGAGCGGGAACCCACCGTGTCCGTGGGTACTATCGCTCGAATGCAACAGGGTCGGCACTCTTCGCTGCGCCGCTGGCAGCCCATCATGCAGATCGTCGTCGCCGTCGTCGCGGTGGTCGCCCTGATCTTCGGCGGAGTGCTGTGGTTCCGTCACCGGGAGTCGACGACCGCGAACGCGTCACCGAGCGCCGAGACCCCGGCGCCCGCGGCGGCCCCGGCTGCCCCGCCTGTCTGCACCGACGATCCGCTCGCCCTGCCGTTGCGCGACAAGCTGGCCCAGCTCCTGATGGTCGGCGTCACCGGCACCGAGAACGCGCAAGCCGTGGTCACCAACCACCACGTCGGCGGCATCTTCGTCGGCAGCTGGACCGACCTGTCGATGCTGGGCAATCTGGGCGAGATCACGACGGCCGCGGGCATCTTCCCGGTGGCCGTCAGCGTCGACGAGGAGGGCGGCCGGGTGTCGCGCCTGTCGTCGCTGATCGGTCCGGCGCCCTCGGCACGCGAGTTGGCGGCCACGAGCACACCCGACCAGGTGTATGCGCAGGCGTTGCAGCGGGGCCAGGCGATGCGCAACCTCGGCATCACGGTTGACTTCGCGCCCGTCGTCGACGTCAGTGACCAGCCCGACGACACCGTGATCGGCGACCGGTCGTTCAGCAACGACCCGGCCAAGGTCACCGAGTACGCCGAACAGTATGCCCGCGGCCTGCGCGATGCGGGTCTGATGCCGGTGCTCAAGCACTTCCCCGGACACGGCCACGGATCGGGCGACTCGCACAACATGTCGGTGGTGACGCCGCCGCTGTCGGAGCTGGTGAACGATGACCTGGTGCCGTACCGGACGCTGGTGGCGGAACCGGGGGTCGCCGTGATGGTCGGGCACATGCAAGTGCCCGAGCTCACCGGCGATCAGCCGGCCAGCCTCAGCGCCGCGGCCTACGACCTTCTGCGCAGCGGTAGCTACGGTGCGCCGGGTTTCGGCGGGACGGTGTTCACCGACGACCTGTCGAGCATGCGGGCGATCAGCGACCGCTTCGGGGTGGCCGACGCGGTGCTGCTCTCGCTGCAGGCGGGGGCCGACGTCGCGTTGTGGGTGACCACCGACGAAGTGTCTGCCGTTCTGGACCGGCTGGAGCAGGCGGTGAAGGCGGGTGAGCTTCCGGAACAGGCGGTCAACGACAAGATGCTGCGCGCGACGGGCTTCAAGGGCCGTAACAACCAGTGCTGACCCTTACTCTGGAGTCGGACAAGCGGCGAGCGGGGTAGGGGTTCAACGATGGCGGGTGGCGCGAAGCGGCTGCCGCGCGCCGTGCGCGAGCAGCAGATGCTCGATGCTGCGGTGGAGATGTTCTCCCGCAACGGCTACCACGAGACGTCGATGGACGCGATTGCGGCCGAGGCTGAGATCTCCAAGCCGATGCTGTACCTGTACTACGGCTCCAAAGAGGAGCTGTTCGGCGCTTGCCTTGACCGTGAGCTGGGCCGGTTCATCGAGGCGGTGCGAGCCGACATTGACCTCATGCAGAGCCCAAAAGAGTTGCTGCGCAGCACGATTCTGGCGTTTCTGCATTACATCGACGCCAACCGGGCGTCGTGGATCGTGCTGTACCAGCAGGCCACCAGTTCGCAGCTGTACTCGCACACGGTGCGCGAGGGCCGCGAGCGGATCGTCGACCTGGTGGCGCGGCTGCTGAGCTCGGGAACACGAAACCCCGAGCCGGACACGGACTTTCACATGGTGGCCGTCGCCCTGGTGGGTGCCGGCGAGGCGATCGCGACGCGGGTGAGCACCGGTGAGGCCGATGTCGACGACGCCGCGGAGCTGTTGATCAACCTGTTCTGGCGTGGCCTCCGCGGACGGCCGGCCGGGGAAGACGCAGCTGCCAGCTAGGCGGTGCGCGCCCCGTTGAGACTGCGCCCAGATCGCAATTTCGTCGATTGTTGTGATCTGTGCGCGGTGTCGATGTAAGCAGAGAGACATGAGCGTGCTGCGGACTCCCGACGAGAGATTCGCCGACCTGCCCGACTACCCGTTCGAGTCGCACTATGTGGACGTCGACGCGGATGGAATCGCCCCCGCCCGTATGCATTACGTCGACGCTGGGCCGGCCGGCGCGCCCGTGGTTCTGCTGGTCCACGGCCAACCGACTTGGTCGTATTCGTACCGCAAGGTCATCGGCGTGCTGGCCGACGCGGGGATGCGCGCGATTGCGCCGGACCACATCGGCTTCGGCCGGTCCGACAAGCTCACGGAGCCGACCGATTACACGTTCGCCCGTCACGTCGACTGGTTGCACAGCTTCGTCACTCGCCTGGACCTGCACGACGTCACGCTGGTCGTTCAGAACTGGGGCGGCCCAATCGGATTGAGCGCACTGGCTCGCGAGCCCGACCGGTTCGCTCGCGTGCTCGCAACGAACACTGCCCTGCACACCAGCGACCCGGCGTTGGCCGGCAAGCTCGCGTGGGCCAACCACGCGGTAGGCGACGGCCGCGTGATGCTGCAGGAGCAGCTCGTCGACTATGTGCGCTATTACCAGCGCGTGCCCGATATCGTGCCGAGCCTTTTCGTGAACGCAGTGTCGGGGCCATTGCCTGCCGACGTGCTCGCGGCATACGACGCCCCCTTCCCCGACCGCACCTATAAGGCAGGATTGCGACAGCTCACCGCGCTTATCCCGTTGACCCGCAACGATCCTGCCGCGGCGATCGGGCGAGCGACGATGGCGGTGCTCGAACAGTGGCAGCGGCCGTTTCTGACCGCCTACTCAGACGGCGACCCGCCGACCCGCGGCTGGGACACGGTGTTCCAGGAGCGAATACCCGGCGCTCAGGGCCAGGCCCACACGACGATCGCCGGCGCCGCTCATTTCGTCCAGGAGCAGAAGGGCGAAGAGCTGGGCCGCATCATCGCCCAGTTCGTCGGCTAGAGGCCTTTCACCGTTCCGGTCAGGTGCGGCTCGCCCTTCGAGTTGCGCAACGCGAGATCCCAGCCGTCCGCTCCCCTGGAGACGAACAGGTTCGCCTTGGCCGGGAGCACAACCGGCTTGCCGAACCGCACCGAATACTGCACCGCGTCGGGCAGTTGCCCCTCGATCGTGCGCAATACCGCTGCCGCGGTGAACATCCCGTGAGCGATCACCGTCGGAAACCCGAACAACCTGGCTGCGATCGGGTTCGTATGAATTGGGTTGTGGTCCCCACTGACGGACGCGTAGCGGCGGATCTGGCCCGCGTTGACCGTCAACACCCCCGTCGGCGGCGGCAGTTTCGGTGGTTTCTTCTTCGGCGGCTTCGGCTCATCGGAGAGGCTGGTGCGCTGCTGGTGCAGGAACGTCGTCACCTGTTGCCAGGCCAGGTCGTTGCCGACGTGGACGTCGGTGAGCACGTCGACCTGCAGGCCACGCCTGTGCTCACGAAGGTCCTCGGCGTGCACCTTGACGTCGACGGTGTCGGTGACGGCGATCGGTCGGTGCTGGGTGATGCGGTTCTCGGTGTGAACGGAACCCATTGCGGCGAAGGGGAAGTCGAAGCCGGTGACCAACGACATCACCACTGGGAACGTCAGCGCGAACGGGTAGGTCAGCGGCACCTCATCGCCGTAGCGCAGACCGGTGACCGCGGCGTACTGGGCCACGTTCGACCGGTCGATCTGCAGCCCTTCGACTTTCAGCGCGCGGTCGGGCAACTCGTCGCCCCGCGGGATGAACGGCAGAGCGCCCGCTGCGGCGCGCAGCAGGTTGCGCAGCCCGCTGGGCTGGTCGGTAGTCTGCACTCTGTTCATGTGCGATCTGCCTCCGCTTCTCGCTCTGCTCCCACGTCATGCCCCCAGCATCGCCTGGCCGCAAACCCGAATCACGTTGCCGGTCACCGCATTCGACGCCGGGCTGGCGAAGTACGCAATGGTCTCGGCGACGTCGACGGGCTGGCCGCCCTGATACAGCGAGTTGAGCCGGCGGCCCACCTCGCGGGTGGCGAACGGGATCGCCTCGGTCATCTTGGTCTCGATGAAGCCCGGCGCGACGGCGTTGATCGTGATGCCCTTGTCGTAGAGCACCGGGGCGAGCGCCTGCGTGATGCCGATCATGCCCGCCTTGGTGGTCGCATAGTTGGTCTGGCCGCGGTTCCCGGCGATGCCGGCCATCGAGGACAGGCCGACCACGCGGCCGCCCTCGCCGATTGTGCCGTTGTCCACAAGACCCTGGGTAAGCCGCAGCGGCGCAAGGAGATTCACTGCCAGCACCGCATTCCAGCGTGCGTCGTCCATGTTGGCCAGCAGCTTGTCACGGGTGATTCCGGCGTTGTTGATCAGGGCGTCGGCGCGGCCGTCATAGTGGTCGCGCAGGTGCTCGGTGATCTGGTCGACGGCGTCGTCGGCGGTGACGTCCAGCGTCAGCGCGGTGCCGCCGACCTTTGTCGCTGTCTGACCGAGCGCCTCATGGGAGGCTTCGACATCGACGCAGACCACTCGGGCTCCGTCGCGAGAGAACACTTCGGCGATCGTGGCACCGATCCCGCGTGCCGCGCCGGTGATAATAGCCGTCTTGCCGTCGAGCGGCTTGTCCCAGTCTGCGGGCGGTGTGGCGTCGGCCTCGCCGACATAGAACACCTGGCCGTCGACGTAGGCAGACTTGCCGGACAGAATGAACCGCATCGTCGACTCGAGTCCCGTCGCCGCGGGTTTTGCGTTCGGCGACACGTACACCAGCTGCACCGTGGCGCCGTTGCGCATTTCCTTGGCGAGGGACCGGGTGAACCCCTCGAGCGCGCGCTGGGCGATGTGCTCGTCGACGCCGCCGGTCGCGTCCGGGGTGGTGCCGACGACGACGACGCGCGCGGAGTGTCCGAGGTTGCGCAGCAGCGGCGGGAAGAAGTCGTACAGCGCCGTGAGGCCGCCCGGTTCTGTGATGCCGGTCGCGTCGAACACCAGCCCGCCGAAGGAATCCGCCCAGCGGCCGCCGATGTTGTTGCGCACCAACCCGTAATCCTCGGCCAGCGCGCTGCGCAGCGGCTCGACGATGCGGCCATCCCCGCCGATGAGAAGAGACCCGGCAAGCGGCGGCTCGTCGGGCTTGTAGCGCCGCAGCGGCTCGGGCTGTGGGATGCCCAACTGCTTGGCCAAGAACGATCCCGGGCCCGAATTGACGACTTGGGTGAACAGATCGGACGCCACTGAAGTGCCTTTCATGTCGGGAGTCAGCACGAACTTACTCCGCAGTAAGGAAGATGTTTACGATGGGGTATTCATAGCCGGGAACACAGTGGAGGCAAACGTGGCGAGCAAGAAAACCGGCCGACGGGTGGCCGTGCTGGGTGGCAACCGGATTCCCTTCGCGCGCTCGGACGGCGCATACGCGGACGCATCCAACCAGGACATGTTCACCGCCGCGCTCGGTGGACTCGTGGACCGCTTCGGCCTCGAAGGCGAGCGGCTGGGCGCGGTGATCGGCGGCGCGGTGCTCAAGCACAGCCGCGACTTCAACCTGGTGCGCGAGTGCGTGCTGGGCAGCGCGTTGTCGTCGTACACCCCGGCTTTCGACCTGCAGCAGGCGTGCGGGACGGGACTGCAGGCGACGATCTCGGCGGCGGACGGCATTGCCGCGGGCCGGTACGATGTCGCCGCGGCGGGTGGTGTGGACACCGCGTCGGACGCGCCTATCGGCCTCGGCGACAACCTGCGCCGCACGCTGCTGGGCCTTCGCCGGGCGAAGTCGAACGTCGACCGGGTGAAGCTCGTCGGCAAGCTGCCCGCGACGCTGGGCATCGAGATCCCCGTGAACAGCGAGCCGCGCACCGGGCTATCCATGGGCGAACACCAGGCCATCACCGCCAAGAAGATGGGCATCTCCCGCGTCGCCCAAGACGAACTGGCGGCCGCCAGCCACCGCAATATGAGCGCGGCCTACGACCGCGGTTTCTTCGACGACCTCGTCACGCCATTCCTCGGGGTGTACCGCGACAACAACCTGCGGGCTGACTCGGCGGCCGAGAAGCTGGCGAAGCTGAAGCCGGTGTTCGGGGTGAAGGCCGGCGACGCGACGATGACTGCCGGCAACTCCACACCCCTGACGGACGGCGCCTCGGTGGCTCTCCTGGCCAGCGAGGACTGGGCCGGCCAGCACTCGCACGAGCCGCTGGCCTACTTCGTCGACGCGGAGACGGCGGCGGTCGACTATGTCAACGGGGCGGACGGACTGCTGATGGCGCCGACGTACGCGGTGCCGCGCCTGCTCGCCCGCAACGGGCTGAGCCTGCAGGACTTCGACTTCTACGAAATCCACGAGGCTTTTGCGTCGGTGGTGCTCTGCCACCTGCAGGCATGGGAGTCCGAGGAGTACTGCAAGGAGCGGCTGGGCCTGGACAGCGCGCTGGGATCGATCGACCGGTCCAAGCTCAACGTCAACGGCTCGTCGATCGCGGCCGGTCACCCGTTCGCGGCGACCGGCGGGCGTATCGTCGCGCAGCTGGCCAAACAGCTTGCGGAGAAGAAGAACGCCGACGGCGGGTCGGTACGCGGTCTGATCTCGATCTGCGCAGCAGGCGGCCAGGGTGTCGCCGCCATTCTGGAAGCTTGAGCGGCTCGGCAAGAAAACCTCCGGCGCGGTGTAACGCGGCCGTCAATCCGGCCGATATCCGGGTAGCCCCGTGTTGCCGTCTGACCCCCCGACCCGACGACAACACGGGGTGTCTATACCCCGGGGTGGACGTGAACCGCCGCTGGCAAGAGGGGGGCCAGCGGCGGTTCATTTTTCGCCAGATTGCTCTGGCCGTAGGACCGTTTGAGGACTACCATCGTCAGCACGACGGGTTCGGGAGTGACTGATCCGAATAGCCGGCAGACAAGGTGAGAAGCCGGCAGCGCAGGATATCTGAGACGCCCTTGAGTGTCCTCCCGAACCCGCCTTTTACTCTCCGGGGCCTTTCACACGCATTCCACCAGCACGCCATTGGTCTCTTCGACCGCTCCGATGGTGGCGTGCGTCCGGAGGCGTCCGTCGACCGGATCGATTGTGGCGCAGACGATCGCGCACGCTCGCTCGTCGACGTGCCGGGCAATTGCCGGTGACCGCTGCACCAGCGAGAGCCCGGTCTCCACGGCGTGCGCCGCCGCCACCGCCTGAACCGAGTCGGCGGGTATGTCCCGCCGCACGATGGACCACATCGCATGTTCGACGGCATGTCGCGTCGCGCCATCCGGCAGGACCGCCTCCTCCCACGCGCGGATCGCCGCTCGCATGGCCTGGCAGTCGTCGTGCCCCAGCACGACGATCAGCGGAACTTTGAGGTTCTGCACCGCGTGCTCCAGCGTCGCCAGCACACCGGTGTCGACGACGTGCGCCCAGGTGCTGACATTCAGCAGCGACCCCCAGCTCTGTCCGAACACCATTTCGTTGGACAGCCCGGAATCCGAGCAGCCGAAAACGGCGGCGACTGGGCGGTCAGCAAGCATCCCGTGCCGGCCGCTGCGCACCGGGATGAAGAACCGTTCGTTGCCAGTGCGCAGGCTTTGCCAGACCTTCACTGGATCAGACATCTTGAATATCCTTTCTTTGGAGGGACTCAGTTGAAGTAGTCGGGGCGGCTGACGTAGGTCTCGGTCACGAACATCACGCCGGAAGAGGAGTCGAGCAGGGGACGCAGGCCGGCCAACAGGGCATGGGCCTTCTCCGCGGACACCACGGTGATGATCAGTTCCAGGGCGGCCTGCTGGTTGAACAGCAGCCGGCCTTGGTGATAACCGTGGTGACCCAGGCCCGATACCCCCGACAGGCTGGTGTATCCGGTGGCGCCGACGCTTCGGATGAGTTCCCGCACCGCGGCAGCGTCAGTTCCCGAGACCACGACTTCGACCTTGGTCATCTTGGTCAGGGTGGGGGCGGATGTTTTCATTTCGCTGTCTCCTTCTCGAGAACCATTGGGCTGCAATTGGATTCGTCCCAGGAGCGCCACCCGCCGCGGGTCCAGCGCTGCCACGGCTGCCCGGGTCCCTCGCGAGCGGCGAGGGCGATCCAGTCGTTTCCGAGCAGCTCCTGCAACATCGGGTTGCGGTCGATGATCGCGTCGATGCGGGACAGCGGCGCCTGGACTACCGCCAACAGCCGCTGGGGCTCGTGCAGCAGCCGCTCGCCGTCCGCGACTGACTGCCAGGGCAGCCCCAGGCGCAAATCTCCGACGTGACCGGCGATGACTCCCACGTTGCCGACGACGTTATGGATCGTCTTGGTGCCGGCGCCGAACACGTCGGGCGCGACCGTAGAGAAGTAGTACTGGCAGTTGATCCACTGAGCCACCACCAGCGGCGCGGTCATGATCGTCTCCAGGGCAGTGCCGTCGGGGTCGACGTCGGCCTCGTATGAGTGCAGGAAGGCCCGGCGAGACAGGTCGAGTCCGCGCGTGATTTCGCGGGGTGCGGCCACGAAGGCCGCGTTGCCGGCAAGCCCCCATTCCGGGTAGACCTGGCCCCAGTCGACGGAACGTGTCGCGACGTGGCGGGCCGCCTTCTCGGGCGGTAGTCCGCGAGGCGCCCCGGGCAGGGACGCACAGCGTTCGGCGGCCAGGGCCGCACCAGCGTGGGCCAGGTCCTCCTGCAATTGGCGGACGTCGCCGCGGTGGGTGCCAGGGACGAGGTGCATGTCGAGCACCAAGACGCGGTCGGTAGCGGTGTCGTGTTGGGCGGCGATGAAGTGGGTTTGGGCGGGGATGTCGATGCCGCGCGTGCGCAGCCCGTCGCGGACTTCGCCCTGGTTGAGGATGGCGGCGGCGGTGCGCGCGTTGGGCCCGCCGGCCTGGCCGCCGCACGCCCCGCAGTCCAGCGCCGCCTGATAGGGGTTGTTCTCCGTGCTGGCGCCGTGGGCGCAGAGCACCACGAGCCGACAGAAGTCCCGCGTCAGTCCCATGGTGGTCAGAGCCGCCTGGGCGAACAGCACCCGCTCGGCCAGTGGTATCGCGTCGACCTCGAGCTCAGTGGGAGCAGGCGGGGCCATCACGTCCCGCAGTCGCCGGCGCAGCGCGCCGGTAGCCCCCGGCGCGAGAGTCTTGGCAGCCGCCAGCGGGGCCGCGGCCCAGCCTGCGGCTTCGGCGAGGGCATACGGCGCGGCGAGCGCATCCTTGGCGTGGTGGAAGGCTTCCTCGGCGCCGGCCAGTCGCGTCGTACCGGCCAACCGGTTCTTGGCGGCACGGGCAGCACAGGGGGCCGCGGTCTCCGTGACGTCGTGGCTCGGCGAGATCAGTACCGGGCACAGATCGGCAGGCGCGCCGCCGAGCAGGTCCGTGAACCGGATGGCCACAGCGAAGAAGCCGGCGAACCCGAAGGTCTGGTATCCGTCGACGGCCTCCAGGTGCCGGCGCAGCCCCTCCGAACGGGTGTCGATGCAGCCGACCAGCTGGACGGACGCCGGTCCTCTGGGAGATGGCTCGTGGGTGTGCAGAGCGTCCAGAAGGGCGTCGCGGTAGTGGCTTTCGTAGGCGTTCTGCCAGATCATCTCGCGGGCCGTCACCGGCAGCGCAGCCAGAACTCGGGCCGCTGCGACGATCTCCGCGTCGCTGACCTCGGCCAGACCCCATTCGGCAACCACATGCTCGACCCGCTGTCTGGCCGACGGCAGGGCCTGCCGCGGAGCATCGGCCGTCTGAAGGTCGCAGGGTCGGAGCAACAGCGCCTCATAGGTCAGCCGCACCGCGAGGTATTGCAGGAGATCGACACCGGTGTCCCGGTCGGCGCACCACTGCACGTGGGCAGCCCAGCCGGGAAGCCGGGTCAGGTGGGCCTGCAGGTAGGTGACCCTGGCGTCCGCGCCGACCGCCAATCTCTCGAGCGCATCGAGCGCCGCGTCCTCGGGACGGCCGGACGCCGAGCGCAACTGCCTACGCACTGTTCGGGGCAGTGTGCGGTCGGCCGGCGCCAGCGCCCGCCAGGCAGCGTAGAAGCCGGCGTCACGGCCCGGCATCGGCCAGCGGGCCTCGCCGAAGAAAGCGGCGCACCACTTTGCCGTCTGGGCGTCGACGGTGTCGGCGACGGCCGGGTTCAGCTGCTCGGCGCGGGTCCGATAGCGCCGCGATGGTTCGGGTGTCCCGGCGCCGTAGAGCAGGTCGGCGCGCAACAGTTCCGCCGGGCTGACGTTTCGTCCGCCGAGGCGCAGCAATTGCTCGTGCCGCAAGTTCGGGTAGCGGCGGGTCAGCGCCTGGTCGAGATCGGCGTCGGTGATCCGGCCTTGCCAGTAAAGATCGCGGAAGGCGGCTTCCGGCAGGGTGCCGCGCGTCCCGTACAGATCGCCGGCGCGTCGGAGAGCCTGCTCGAACGGCATGGTTTGCAGTCCGGCCAGCGGGTTGACCGCGATGAATGTTCGCAGGGGATAGTGGGTCGGCAGCACCCGAGCGGCTAGCCTGACGTCGCTGCGCAACGCCGCGCGGCGGGCGTCGAGCTCGGACGAGGTGGTCTTCACGGTCATGAGCGCACTCCTGTCGGTCGGGGGTACAGATGCCCGGCGCTGAGCGCGCGGGTGTAGAGCGTCCGATGCACCGGGTTCGCCGGCGATGACCAGCGCAGTGCCGCGAGACCGGCCAGCGTCATCAGCGCGACGGCGACAATCGACCAGGCCGTCGGCCCTGGCAGCGCCGTGAGTGGCAGCGCCGGGGCGAGGTAGGTGCTCACCGCGTTGACGACGCCCATGTATGCGAAGGCGGCCGGGAACAGGAAGGCCGCGGCGGCGACGATCCCACGTAGGTTCGCCCGCCGCTGCAGCCAGCCCCAAGTGGTGGCGGCACCGGTCACCCAAGCGAACAGCAGCAGCGCGTGCGCGCTGGCGTGCGAACCGTGCGGCGAGGGCAGCAGGGTAGCCGCGCTGAGAAGGGCGACCAGCGGCAGCAGTACCGAGGTGGCCAAAGTGGCACCACGACGACGGCCGGTGAGCGGTTGCGCGTGCGGCAGTGCGGCCATACGGCGGCGGTGGGCGATCGCCGAGCCGGTGGACAGGAACAGGGTGGCTTTGTAGAAGCCGTGCGCGACCAGGTGGATGACCGCCGCGGCCCACAGCCCGAGCCCGCAGGTCAGCATCATGAAGCCCATCTGGGCCGTGGTGGAGTGCGCAAGAGCACCTTTGACGTCGGGCTTCACCAACATGATCACTGCGCCGTAAGCCATCGTCGCGGCACCGGCAGCGATGGCCAGTCCGGAGATGACGCCCGCGCTGCCCAGTGGGTACAGCCGGACCAGCAGGATCCCGCCGGCATTGACCACACCCGCGTGCAGCAGTGCTGACACCGGCGTCGGCGCGGCCAGGGTGGCCGGCAGCCAGCGGTGGAACGGGAATTGTGCCGACCGGGACAGGGCGGCCACCACTATCAGCACGGCGACCACCGCCGCCAGAGGCCCGCTGAGCGGCTGCGCCGCGAGGTCGCGAAGATCGACGGTGCCCCGCCGGGCGGCGACCAGTCCGACCGCCGCCCACAGCGCCGCGTCGCCGATCAGAAACGCGGTAGCAGTGCGGCGCACGCCGTCGCGGGCACTGGGCAGCTGCCGGTAGGTCGCGAGCAGAAGGCACAGGGCGATTCCGGCGGTGGTCCACCCGACCGCCAGGCCGACCAGCGTCGTGGCCGTGACCAGCGCGGCAGACGCGCCGGTGAGCAGCCCGGCTCCGGCGGTGAACCATGCGGCGCGCGGGTCGCCGGCCAGGTAGCGCACCGCGAAGGCCTGCACCACGGCGCTGATGCCGAAGACCAGCAACAGCAGCACCACAGCCACCCGGTCTGCCGTCAGTCCGGCGACACCTGTGCCCACCGACACGCCACGGGTGGTGGCCAGGGCGGCTGCCCCGACGAAGCACAATCCGGCGACCCAGGCGCCCAGTCGGCCGATCAGCATCGACATCCGGGGGCCACGACTCCATGCCACACCCGCCGTTAGCAGTGGCGCGGCCACCAGTGCGATCAGCATGGCCTGAGTGATCTCAACCAACATACGACAAGAGATACATGTTTCTTAATACGTATGTCAAGAATCAGGAAATATGTATTGTGTATGTATGGCGGTAGGAAGCTGGCAGCACGGTGTTTCCTGTTTTCGATGTGCGGAACTACACTTCAGGCATGGCCGAGTGGACGTTTCTGACCAATCACGCCCACACGCTGCTGTGCATCGCACGCGATCCCGGCATCCGGTTGCGCGACGTCGCCGAGCGGGTGGGGGTGACCGAACGGGCAGCTCAGCGCATCGTCAACGATCTGGTCGAAGCGGGGTATCTGGAGCGGCTGCGGGAGGGCCGGCGCAACTACTACAGAGTTCGCGCCGACCGGCCACTTCGGCACCCGGTGGAGCGCGGCCACCGCATCGGGGAGATCCTGGCGGTGCTGCGTGAACCCAGAGAACCGAAGGAATCCGACGGGGCCGCCTGAACTCGGGCCCTACCGCGAATCCGGCGTCGCCGTCGGCACCCGCCGCTGGCAAACAGCGCCCAAATCGTTACCCGTGTTCCACGGAGATTCTCGGTGCGCGTCTCCGACGCCGCCGGACGTCGACGCCGCCCTGACCCCCACGAACATCTGAGAGAGGCTGGGAAGCAACATGAATGAACCACTTCTGCATGTACCGGTGTGGGGCTGGATAGCTTTGACGGCGGTCATCGCGGTGATGTTGGCCGTCGATCTGCTCCTGCATCGCGACAACCACGTAGTCGGCTTCCGGGAAGCCACGATCTGGTCCGGCGTATGGATCGCGGCCGGCCTCGGATTCGGCGGCGTCGTCGCATGGGCCTACGGCAGCGACGCCGCGGGCGCCTACTACGCCGGCTATCTGATCGAGAAGGCCCTGTCTGTCGACAACGTCTTCGTGTTCGCGTTGATCTTCGCCTATTTCGCGGTTCCGGAACGCTATCAGCACAAGGTGTTGTTCTGGGGTGTCATCGGTGCGCTGCTGTTTCGCCTGGTATTCATATTCCTCGGCGTGGAACTGCTCGCGACGTTCTTCTGGACGGCCTATCTGTTCGGCGCGTTTTTGATCTACACCGCCTACAAGATGGCGTTCCAACACGACAAGACCATGGAGCCGGAGCGCAACCTGATGGTGCGGCTCGTGCAGCGCTTCGTACCCATCGACCCTAACTACCACGGGGCGAAGTTGTTCACCCGCGTCAACGGCAAGCGGGTGGCCACCCTGCTGTTCGTGGCGCTCGTCGCCGTGGAGGCCACCGACTTGATCTTCGCCATCGACTCGGTGGCCGCGGTGCTAGCGATCACCACGAGCACGTTCATCGTGTGGACTGCGAACGCCTTCGCCGTCCTGGGCCTGCGCAGCCTGTACTTCTGCCTTGCCGGGCTGCTGCGGCGGTTCACGAAACTGCACTACGGCCTCGCGGTGCTGCTGGCTTTCGCCGGGGTGAAACTCATCCTTTCCGAGACGCCGATCGGCAAGCTGCCGATTCCGCTGACGCTGGGTGTGATCGTGGCCGTCCTGACGATTTCCATCACATGGAGTTTGCGATCCACTCCGCAGCCGGAAGCGCCAGCCGAAGGAGCGGTTCATCGGCGCTCATCGGGCTGATCCTCCGTCCCGTCGTCGCCATCGTCGTCCTCGGGATCGAGGAGTTCCTCGGGGTGGTGAACCCGGTTGATCTCAGGTGGGCCGGTGCCATCGGTCCATGCGAGCCGGCCGCGTCGGATAATGGTCTGCCGCTGGCCGTCACCGACGAGGCCGTGATGCGGTCCGCAAACGAAGAAGAGATTGTCGGCGTTCGTCTGTCCGTCTTTCGCCCACTCGCGGGCGTGATGCACCTCGCAGTGGTAGCCGGATTCGGTGCAGTTGGGATGTGTGCAGCCGTGGTCACGGGCGTAGCAGATGAGTCTTTGGTCGGCGGAGGCGACACGTTTGCCGCGGCCGAGATACAGAGGCCGTTCGGTGTGGTTGTCGAACACGGCGAGGTAAGGGATGGCGTCGGAAGCCATGGCGATCAGGTCGCGCATCGGCAGCACCGAGCCGCCGCCGGTACGCACCGGGGCGGGCATCGGGACGCCGGGGTCTGCAACCGCCGCGGCTGCCTGATTGAGGTCCTGCAGCGTGGTCCGCACAATCACGGTGACCGGGGTCCCACGGTGGGTTCCCATCTTGCCCGACGCGATTCCGGCCTTGAGCCCGATTGCTATTGCATCGTGCAAGCGTTGCGGTGACGATCGTTGATCACGCCGCGCCGGATCTTTCTCGGCTTCCTCGGGTTGATGGCGTCCGGGGCGCACAGCAGCCTGGACGGCCTCGACGTACGAGCGTGCCTCGGGCGTCAGCCAGCCCGACAGGCGACTCATGCCGTCGGGGTCCTGTTTGCCGAGTATCAGGCCGCGGCGGCGTGCGCGGTCGCGGTCGTCGAAGAGGCCATCGGGATTGAGCGCGTCGGCCAGCCGCTGCCCGACGGTGGTGACGAAATCGGGGTCCTGCTTGGTGGCGTAGTCGACCAGCCGGCGTTCGGCGTCGTCGCGGTCGGTCGGGCTGACCGCGGCGGGCAGCACGTCGACGGCGCGGCACACCTCGCGGATATGGCCGTCGCCCACCAGCCCGTTCTCGACGGCCTCGGCGAGATAGCTCAGCTCGGGTTCCAGCAACGGTCCGGTCAGCGGACGTCGAGGCCCGATCCGCACCGCAACGCGGGCGCGGCGGCGGATCTCAGCCGTCGTGATGCGCAGCCGCGCCCAGAGCACGTCGCGCAGCGCCGCGTCGCCGGTCGTGCTCGGCTCAGGGCCATCGGGTGGATCGAACATTTCGCCGAACATGCGGTACGACTGGCCGGCCAGGGTCCGCCGCTGGGTTTCCAGCCGCTCGGCGACCTCGACGCGAAACGTATTGCCGACGTTGTCTGATGGTGCGCCGCGCAGCATGGCCAGCCCGTGGTCGATCACGTCGAGCGCCTCACGCAGCTGTCGCTGCGCCGCTTCGGGCGTGACGGCGGTGGCCATAAATGAAGAATATTCGAACACCAGTACGAATAAGTGCGATGATCGATCGATCTGTGGATAGAAATGGATGTGTGGAGAACTCGGCAATCACCGTGAAGTCGATGCAGACCCCCGATCGCGTCACGGAATTCCTCGACGGCAGCGTTCGCGTGGCCGTGGAGCTGGGAACCGTCGTGCTGGGCCACGGCACCTATCGGCCGGGATGGCGATGGTCCGTCCATGCACGGCCGATCACCGGTCGAACGTCGGAGTGCCATGTCGGCTACGTCCTGTCCGGACGCATGGCCGTGCGAAGCGCGGGCGGCGTGGAAGTCCAGGTCGGGCCAAACCAGTCGTTCGCGGCCGAAGCCGGACACGACGCCTGGGTCGTGGGCGACGAGGCTTGCGTCGCCCTCGACTGGCAGCCGATACCGTCGGCCGGTTGAGTTCCCTCTAGAACACGAAAGCCCCCGCCGAAGCGGGGGCCGACGCGTAGACGGTCAGAAGGCCGTTTCCGGCAACTCCATCACGTCGTTGTCGATGTCCTCCAGAACCACACGAGTGCTCGTCAGCAGTGGCAGGAAATTCTTCGCGAAGAACGACGCCACCGCGATCTTGCCTTCGAGGTAGTCGCGCTCGGCCCCGGACGCGCCGTCGTCGAGCTTCGCGATCGCCACCGCGGCCTGCTTCTGCAACAGCCAGCCGATGATCAGATCGCCGACCGACATCAGGAACCGCACCGAACCGAGACCGACCTTGTACAGGTTGGTCGGCTCGTCCTGCGCGGCCATCAGGTAGCCGGTCAGGGACGCGGCCATGGCCTGCACGTCCTGCAGGGCGGTCTCCAGAAGCACGCGCTCGGCCTTCAGCCGGCCGTTGCCGTCCTCATTCTTGACGAACTGCTCGATCTGGCCAGCCACGTGCGCCAGCGCCACACCCTTGTCGCGGACGATCTTGCGGAAGAAGAAGTCCTGCGCCTGGATGGCCGTGGTGCCTTCGTAGAGCGAGTCGATCTTGGCGTCACGGATGTACTGCTCGATCGGGTAGTCCTGCAGGAAGCCGGACCCACCGAACGTCTGCAGCGACTCCGTCAGCTTCGCGTAGGCCTGCTCCGAGCCGACGCCCTTGACCACCGGCAGCAGCAGGTCGTTGACCTTGACCGCCAACTCGGCGTCGACACCGTGCAGGGCATCAGCCACAGCGGCGTTCTGGTACGTCGCAGCGAAGATGTATAGCGCGCGCAGACCCTCGGCGTACGCCTTCTGCGTCATCAGCGACCGACGCACGTCGGGGTGATGGGTGATCGTCACGCGAGGCGCGGTCTTGTCCGTCATCTGCGTCATGTCGGCGCCCTGCACACGGCTCTTCGCGTACTCGAGCGCGTTGAGGTAACCGGTCGATAGCGTGGCAATTGCCTTGGTACCCACCATCATTCGTGCTTGCTCAATCACATCGAACATCTGCGCGATGCCGTTGTGTACCTCGCCGACCAACCAACCCTTCGCCGGTACGCCGTGCTGGCCGAACGAGAGCTCACAGGTGGCCGAAACCTTCAGCCCCATCTTGTGCTCGACGTTGGTGACGAACACGCCGTTGCGCTCGCCCAGTTCACCGGTCTCGAAGTCGAACAGAAACTTCGGCACGAAGAACAGCGACAGGCCCTTGGTGCCCGGACCGGCGCCGTCAGGGCGGGCGAGCACCAGATGGAAAATATTCTCGAACAAGTCGCCGGAGTCACCGGACGTGATGAACCGCTTGACACCGTCGATGTGCCAGGAGCCGTCCTCCTGCTGGACGGCCTTGGTGCGGCTGGCACCGACGTCAGAACCCGCGTCCGGCTCTGTCAGCACCATCGTGGCGCCCCAGCCGCGCTCGGCGCAGATCATGGCCCACTTCTTCTGCTCCTCGGTGCCGAGGCGGTAAAAAATCTGCGCGAAGCCGGCGCCGCCGCCATACATCCACACGGCGGGATTGGCACCCAGGACGTGCTCGTGCAGCGCCCACATCAGCGCATTGGGCATCGGCATGCCGCCGAGTGCCTCGTCGATCCCAACCCTGTCCCAGCCGGCCTCAATCATCGCCCGCACCGAGCTCTTAAACGACTCGGGCAGCGTCACCGAGTGCGTCTGCGGGTCGAAGGTCGGGGGGTTGCGGTCGCCCTCGACGAATGATTCCGCGATCGGGCCTTCGGCGAGCCGGGCCATCTCGGCCAGCATTTCGCGGGCGGTGTCGACGTCCAGTTCGCTGTACTCGCCCTGGCCAAGCGCCTTGTCGAGACCGAATACTTCGAAAAGGCTGAACTCCTGGTCGCGGACGTTGCTCTTGTAGTGGCTCACGATTCCTCCTCGTTGAGAGCGCCACAAATTGGTTGGGTACTTGCTGCTAAGTTACCCACCAGTAACTGGCACAACTATACCGCTGGGTAACTTATTCGCAAATCTCTTTGTGAGCTAACTAACACACCGGTTGGTAGGCCGCTCAGCAGGCATCTGACCTGCGAAGACATCACGCCGCGAAGCGCATCGCGAGCCAGATTTCGCGCGATGCCACCTGCAGCGCCGCAGCCCTCGGCGAACCGCCCGTTATCGCGCCGTGACCCCAGACACAAGAGTGCCCCACGCCGAAGCGCAGGGCACTGTTCCGTGTCGGAAGACTATCCGCGGCGGAAGATCTTGCTTCCCAGCCACACCACCGGGTCGTACTTGCGGTCGACCGCTCGCTCCTTCATCGGAATCAGCGCGTTGTCGGTGATCTTGATGTGCTCAGGGCACACCTCGGTGCAGCACTTGGTGATGTTGCAGTAACCCAGGCCGTTCTCTTCGACCGCGGCTTCCGGCCGCCGGTTCAGCGTATCCAGCGGGTGCATGTCGAGCTCGGCGTGCCGCATCAGGTACCGGGGGCCGGCGAATGCCTTCTTGTTGTCCTCGTGATCACGGATCACGTGACACACGGTCTGGCACAGGAAGCACTCGATGCACTTGCGGAACTCTTGTGATCGGTTGACGTCTTCCTGCTGCATCCGGTATTCGCCGGGCTGTAGGTCCTTCGGCGGAGTGAACGACGGGATCTCCCGGGCCTTCTCGTAGTTGAACGACACGTCGGTGACGAGGTCACGGATCACCGGGAAGGTGCGGATCGGGGTGACTGTGACGACCTCGTCCTGGGCGAACGTCGACATGCGCGTCATGCACATCAGCTTCGGTCGGCCGTTGATCTCCGCCGAACACGATCCGCACTTGCCTGCCTTGCAGTTCCAGCGCACGGCGAGGTCGGGCGCCTGGGTTTGCTGCAGGCGGTGGATGATATCGAGCACCACTTCGCCCTCGTTGACCTCGACAGTGAAGTCGTGCAGCGACCCGGCGGAATCGTCACCCCGCCAGACCCGCATGCTTGCGTTGTACGCCATTACGTTCTCCGTCCCGGGTGGTCGGCCAACTCCTCATCGGTGAAGTACTTTTCGAGTTCGTCGATCTCGAACAGCTCCAACAGGTCTGGACGCATCGGGACCTGGGGCTCGCGCGTCACGCTGATGTCCGGCACCACGGTGTCGCCACCGCCCGCCCTGCACACCAGCAGCGTCTTTCTCCAGTTGGCGTCCATGGACGGGTGGTCGTCGCGGGTGTGCCCGCCACGGCTCTCGGTACGTTCGAGCGCTGCCTTTGCGATGCACTCGCTGACCAGCAGCATGTTGCGCAGATCGACGGCCAGGTGCCAGCCGGGGTTGAACAGCCGGCCTCCGTCGACCTTGACTTTCTTGAACCGCTCACGAAGCTCGGTCAGCTTCGACAGCGCCTGGTTGATCTCCTCCGACTTGCGGATGATGCCGACGAGCTCGTTCATCGTGTCCTGCAAGTCCAGCTGCAAGGTGTACGGGTTTTCGGCCTTGTCGCCGTTGGATGCACCCTCGAACGGAGCCAGCGCGAGCTTCACCGCCTGCTCGACGGCCGAATCACTCACCGCCGGGCGCTCTTTGAGCCCCCGCACGTAGTCGGCCGCACCCAGCCCGGCACGCCGGCCGAACACCAACAGATCCGACAACGAGTTGCCGCCCAGCCGGTTGGAGCCGTGCATGCCGCCCGAGCACTCGCCCGCCGCGAAAAGGCCCGGCACGTTCGCGGCGCCGGTGTCGGGGTCCACCTCGATGCCGCCCATCACGTAGTGGCAGGTCGGCCCGACTTCCATTGGCTCCCTTGTGATGTCGACCTCGGCCAGCTCCATGAACTGGTGGTACATCGACGGCAGCCGGCGCAGGATCTCCGCCTGCGGCAGCCGGGATGCGATGTCCAGATAGACGCCGCCGTGCGGGGTGCCGCGGCCCGACTTGACCTCCGAGTTGATCGCACGCGCGACCTCGTCACGCGGCAGCAGGTCCGGGGTGCGGCGCGCGGAGTCATTGTCCTTGAGCCACTGGTCCGCCTCTTCCTCGGTTTCGGCGTACTGGCCCTTGAACACCGGCGGGATGTAGTCGAACATGAACCGCTTGCCGTCGGAGTTCTTCAGCACGCCGCCGTCACCACGCACGCCCTCGGTGACGAGGATGCCCTTCACGCTCGGCGGCCAGACCATCCCGGTCGGGTGGAACTGGACGAACTCCATGTTGATCAGCGTCGCGCCGGCCCGCAGCGCCAGCGCGTGACCGTCGCCGCTGTACTCCCATGAGTTCGACGTGACCTTGTAGGACTTGCCGATTCCACCGGTGGCCATCACGATCGCGGGTGCCTCGAACAGGACGAACTTGCCGGTCTCCCGCCAGTACGCGAAGGCGCCGGAGATGCGGTCGCCGTCCTTCAACAGGTCGGTGACAGTGCATTCGGCGAACACCTTGATCCGCGCTTCGTAGTCGCCCAGCTCGGCCTTGTCCTCCTGCTGCAGCGAGACGACCTTCTGTTGCAGCGTGCGGATGATCTCCAGGCCGGTGCGGTCGCCGACGTGGGCCAGTCTCGCGTAGGTGTGGCCGCCGAAGTTGCGCTGGCTGATGCGGCCGTCCTTGGTGCGGTCGAAAAGCGCACCGTAGGTTTCCAGCTCCCACACCCGGTCCGGTGACTCTTGGGCATGCAACTCGGCCATGCGCCAGTTATTCAGGAACTTGCCGCCGCGCATCGTGTCGCGGAAGTGCACCTGCCAGTTGTCTTTCGGGTTCGCATTGCCCATCGCCGCCGCACAGCCGCCCTCGGCCATCACCGTGTGGGCCTTGCCGAACAACGACTTACACACGACGGCGACCTTCAGGCCACGCTCACGCGCTTCGATCACTGCGCGCAGGCCCGAGCCGCCCGCCCCGATGACGACGACGTCGTAAGAGTGTCGTTCTATCTCAGCCATTAACAAACCTCATCAGTGAGAGAAAGAATCTGTCAGCCAATAAATCTCAGGTCGGTGATCGCGCCGCTGGCCACCAGCATGATGTAGAAGTCGGTGAGCATCAGCGTCCCGAGCGTGATCCACGCGAACAGCATGTGCCGGGTGTTGATCTTGCTGACCTGGGTCCAGATCCAGTATCGCACCGGGTGTTTGGAGAAGTGCTTCAGGCGGCCACCCGTGATGTGCCGGCATGAGTGACACGACAACG
>JBLNEK010000315.1:0-5506 GCA_050262635.1 Candidatus Sericytochromatia bacterium
CCGGACACCAGGTCGGTAACGGTTGCTGGGGACGGTCGTTGATCGACAACGGACGCCACTACTGGCCCCCTGATTGTGGTAGATACCGTCGGTGGCCCGATCCGCCCAGCCATGGGGCGGCCCAGCGACAGCATCGGCACTGCGTTTGAGGATGCACATTGGCCAACCGCTGAAAATAGGCTCCAGGTACGGGTCCCGGCATGTCGGTTGTCCGTGTGTGCTGCTGCTGGCAGTACCCTGTGAGTATGACGACAGCGGCGGTCGCCGTGGTCATCTACATGGTCGGCATGTTGCTCGGTGTGCTAGTTGCCCTCTGGGTAGCGCGGCGCGCTCATTAGCATGACACACTGCGAGCCGGGGTTGACCCGCAATCACGTCGTCTCGTCTTCTGCTAAGTAGCGGTAAAGGGTTGTGCGCCCGATGCCGAGCGTTCGGCAGATGGTGGCGGCGGTTTCTCCGTTTCTTTTCATCCGACGAGCAAGCGCCGCTTGATCACCGCTCAGCTTGGCTGGCCGACCGAACTTCTTGCCTGATTTCCGGGCATGTTCGAGCTTGAGAGCTGTTCGCTCCCTGACTAATTCGCGTTCGTATTCGGCGATGGACATCAGGATTCCGGCGACCATCCGGCCGGTGCTGGTGGAAGTGTCCACACCGTCGTGAAGAGATTTCACGGTGACCCCGCGCTGGGTCAGCTCATGCAGGGTGTTGACGATGCCGCGCATGTTGCGGCCCAACCTGTCCAGACGCCAGACAATCAGTGTGTCGCCATCACGGAGATAACGCATGCACTCGGCGAAGCCAGGGCGATCATCGCGGGCACCTGACATCACGTCGTGGAAGATTTTCCCGGCTCCGGCATCGGTCAGAGCCTCGGTCTGTTGGTCCAGGGTTTGGCCGATAGTCGACACCCTGGCGTAGCCAATAACGGTTGAAGCTTTGGTGGACGCGTTGGTGGTGCTCACACTTTAAGTATACCGAAAGTGTCGAAAGCAAAGTTTCGGAACGATCCAGTATCGGCACATAGTTTTGAAACAGAGGTTCATGGGGAAACGGAAGCGTGTAGAGCCGACTGCAGCCCGTCCCGCAATCGACCGTTTTCGAGACAGGCGATAGAAGGATTCCCAAAGGTCGCTCGCACTGCGATCGAGGAGGTCTCATCCCAGCCTATTTCGAGACGGCGTTCAGTTCTGCTCGGGCCTGGTCGATTTGGTCGTATGTGTACGCCACCATCTCGGCGGTGGTCATCGCTTCGCCTTTCCGAGCGAGTGAATCGTAGGTCTGGTCGCCGAGAACTTCCCGCAGATGGGTAATTGTGGTGTTGATTTCGGGGTTGGTAGCCCTGACTAGGGCATTGTCGCCGAAACCGGCGATAGTTGCCGCCGGTAGATAGCGTCCGAGTCGGTCCATAAGGGTGCCGAGGACGGCCAATGCGCTGCGGATCATGGTGGTGTTGCCCGCGTCGTGATAGTTGCGGATGGTGACCGTGAAGTATTCGAGCGCGGCCAGTGGGTCGCCATACTGACCTTCAAGGCGGGCAAGAGCGCCCGCCAGCTCTGACTCGGTAGTGCGGTTGCCGCTGTCCTGCGCGATCAAGAGGCCCCGGCGCAGGGCCGCACGCGCTCGGTCAGGATCGCTGTCGCGGAAGGCGAACGCCCAGGCGGAAAGTGCGAAGGAGATCGCATACGGGTTGCGGGTGGCCTCGGCGAACTTCGTCAGGCCGGTCGCGGCAGCCCTTGCCTCCTCACCGCAACCGGCGACCGCCAGCGCAATCACAAGGTATGCCCTCGTGATCCCATGAGTGTCGCGACCACGTAGGAGTTGGACGCGGCACCACTCGACCCACCGTTCGAGTTGGCCGCTCACCAAGTACGCACCGCCGATCCAGCCGTCGACACCGAACGGCACCTCGTTGCGATCGCTGCCGATCACCGTCTGCGCGGCGTCGCTGTAGCCGACAGCCGCCGTCCTTCCCGCCATCCAGGACTGCGACGCCAGCACATAAAGCAGCGCCAGCCGAGGATGACCGAGTACGCGGGCAGGCTCGATGACCTCTTCAGTCCACGCGATGGGTTCATAGTTCTGGACTAGATAACCCAGGAACGCCGCATACGTCGCAACGCTGGCGGCCGCGTCGAGGTCGCCATGTTCGGCGGCCCAGCGGAACGCGGTGCGCAGGTTGGCCAACTCGACGGTGAACCATTCGTAGGCGTCCCGTTGCCGGGGGCTGTCCCACAGGGCCATGATCTCGGTTTCACGTCCGGCGAAGTAGCCAGCATGGGCGGTCCGGACCTCGGTGGCCTCGCCGCCCGCGACGAGTTGTTCCTCGGCGAACTGCCGGATCGTCTCCAACATCGAAAACCGGGTCCGCCCGGTTGACCGGTCAGCAACAAGCAGCGACTTGCGCACCAGGGCATCGAGCAGATCCAGGATGGCGAAGTCGTCGACGTCATCCAAACCTGCAACCGCGCAGGCGCTTTGGAGATCAAATCCACCGGCGAAGACCGAACACCGCTCCAGCAGCGCCTTCTCCGCGTCACCCAAAAGGTCGTAAGACCACGCCACGGCGTGGCGCAGGGTGTGGTGGCGGGCCAGTCCGCGCCGTGACCCGACCAGCAGCCGGAACCGGTGATCGAGACGATCACGGACCTCGGGCGCGGTCATCGACGCCATCCGCGAGGCCGCCAACTCGATGGCTAGCGGCATCCCGTCGAGGCGGCGACATATTTCGACGACCGCGCCCACCTCGTCAGATGTGGCCATCGAGAAGCGCGGCGCAACACTCTGGGCACGTTCCACGAACAGATTCACTGCGGCAGAGTCGATTCCGGCACTGAGATCCAGCGAGGGCACCGGCCACACTTGCTCGTCGGCGACGCCCAGCCCTTCACGGCTGGTGGCCACGATTCGCACCGTCGCCGACTGCGCCAGGATGGCCTCGACCAGATCGGCGGCAGCGTCGAGCACGTGCTCACAGTTGTCGAAGACCAACAACCGGACTCGGCCCTCCAGCGCGGCGGCCACGCTCTCGCTCACGGTCGTGCCCTGCTGTTGGGTGATGCCCAGCACCGCCGCGACCGCGTCGGGCACCGCCGCCGGATCGGCGATTGCGGCCAGGTCGAAAAACCAGACACCGTCCGGGAATTCATCGGCTATCCGCGCCGCCACCTCGGTTGCCAGACGCGTCTTGCCCACCCCGCCCACACCTGTCAGCGTGACCAGCTGGTGTGCTCGCAGCGCCGCTTGTATCTCCGTGACGTCCGAATCGCGCCCGATGAAGCTGGTGGTCGCAGGCCGCAGATTTCCCGGACTCGTGTCGAGCGCCCGTAGGGGCGGAAAGTCTGTGCGTAAGCCCGCAACTCGAACTTGAAACACGCCCACGGGTGCCGAGACATCCCGCAACCGGCGCGGCCCCAGATCGAGCAGGTCTACTCCGCTGAGCAGAACGGCGGTCGACTCGGCCAGCAGGACCTGACCACCATGCCCTGCGGCCATCACCCGTGCCGCTCGGTTGAGCACCGCGCCGAAGTAGTCCCCATCCCGCAGTTCGGCTTCGCCGGTTGCGATGCCCATCCGCACCGGTAACTCCAGCGCCCGCTGCGCATCGACCGCAGCATCGACGGCAGACTTCGGCGACGAGAATGCCGCGCACACACCGTCACCGGTGTGCTTGAACATGAACCCGCCGTGTGACTCAATCGCCTTGCGCAACACCTCGTCATGGGCGGCCAGCGCGGCCCGCATTGCATCGGCGTCGTCTTCCCACCGACGGGTCGAACCCTCCACATCGGTGAACAGAAAGGTCACCACCCCCGAAGGAGCAGCCACCGTCACGGCTCGCCTCGGCCCACTTCATGTGCCCCCTCGAAGGCCCGTGCTGCGACCCGCCCCGATGTCGTCCACGTTAGTATCGTGTCACCGCTGGTCAACGGTGTCCGTCATATCGCCATCTCCGAGACGAAGTCTTGAGGCTCTCGGAAGTCTTCTTTTCGAGATGCCCCGCAACACGGGCGTAGACCCCCCTTGCATCGAAACTCCTTGCGCTCAGACAGGTTCGCGCTCCAGCAAGACTGGATGCCCGTTATTACCTACGGGTACGGGGTAATAGCTGCGGTGGGTGCCCGCATCAACGACGACCACATGCGCACCATCGGCCAGATAGCCCGACCCGGTAATCGCCAACGTGTGATCGCGTAGATCGAGGGTAGTCAGGATGCCGCTTTCGGCTGCCACATAAAGCCGATGCGCCGACGGGTCGTAGGCCAGCACATCGGGATCGTCGCCGACGGGATCGCTCGCGGTGACCGTCCAGTTGGTCTGGTCAATGGTCAGCAGCGTGGCGTTTTGGTCGCACGCCACAAACACCAACCTGTCCGGGCCATCGACATTTAGTCCGTGTGGGTGTTGGCAGCCCGGCAGGTCCACCCGATGAGTCACAGTGAGCGTGGCGGGGTCGATGACGGCGAGATCGTTGCGACCTTGCACGGCGACGAGCATGCGGTCGCTGTCCTGGTCGTAGCCGACATTGCCGACCTCGCCACCGAGGGCCACGGTTGCCTTCGGTTGCAGGGTGGCGGCGTCGAAAACCGTTTCTGTTCCGGCCCTTTCATTGGTCGTCCAGATCGCGTTGCGTCGCGGGTCATAGGCCAATCCGTCCGGATACTGGCCGGTCGGTGCCCGTGCGATCTCGGTACCCGCCGCCTCGTCAATGGCGACCACCTGATTGACGCCGGTAGCTGTGGCATACGCCCGATTCAGGGGTCCGACGACGAGCACCCCGTGCACCTGCGACACATTTGGGATGGTGCGCACCACTCGACTGGCGCGTACATCGACCTGCACGACCTCGCTGGCGCCCAGGTGGGCGATGAACAACAAACCACGGGCGGTGTCGAGGCTGGCGTAGTCGAAGCGCGAGTTGTCGCCCGGCAGCGCGACCTCGCCAATCGAGCGCAGCGGCAGCGTCGACACAGAATCGCGGGGGTGTACCGACTGAGCCGCGCAGCCAGCCGCAACAACAGCCATGGCAGCTATCGCCGCCGACTGCCGGATCAACAACGGGCACATGACCCTCTACCCCGCCGACCACCCGATAATGCGGATCACTCTGGCACCAGTTGAGCAGTGTCGGCGAATACTAGGCCACCGGTGTCCAGAGCCACCGCCCACCGCCGGGCGGGTCGGCGAAATGCTGGCCACCGAGATCAACTGGCTGGGCGACCATCTCACCGAAATCCTCGACGATGACTCCCCGGCAACCAGCGTTAGTACCCGGATAGACCCGCACCCGCGTATTGACCGCCAGCTGCCCGACGGTCTCGCCGCTGTCGTGCCGGACATGTTTGAACACTGACCACCCCACAACCCGCGCGTTGTCTTGCTACTGCCAGTACATCACCGAAGGACGACCGGAGAACCAGAACAGGACACCTGCTGCGGAGGAGATGACCGCGATCAGCGACGCTTTTTGACGCCTTCACGATCGCGTTGGGCCTGAAGAGAGCGGCGC
>JBLNEK010000316.1:0-4576 GCA_050262635.1 Candidatus Sericytochromatia bacterium
CGGTGGTCTCGCGGGCGAAGAAGGTGCCGATATCGCCGATGGCGCTCATCAGCGGCGCCGGGAACACCACCGTGGTGTTCGTGTCGACGCCCAACTCGACCAACGTCTGCAGATTGCGCAGCTGCAGGGCTAACGGGTGGGCCATCATGGTGTCCGAGGCATCACCGAGTGCGGCAGCGGCCATCGATTCACCTTCGGCGGCAATGATCTTGGCGCGCTTCTCCCGCTCGGCCTCGGCTTGGCGGGCCATCGCCCGTTTCATGCTGTCGGGCAGCTGGATGTCCTTGAGCTCGACCAAGGTCACCTCGACACCCCACTCCAGGGTGGTCTTATCCAAGATCTGCCGGATGTTGGCGTTGATGACCTTGGTCTCGGCCAACGCCTCATCGAGGGTGTGCTGGCCGACAACCTCGCGCAGCGTGGTTTGGGCGATCTGACCGATCGCGGCGTTCACATTCTCGATGGCGACCACCGACTTCACCGCATCGACGACCCGGAAATACGCGACAGCGGCAATATCGACACTGACATTGTCGCGGGTGATGATGCCCTGCGACTGGATCGGCATCGTGACGATGCGCAGCGATACCTTCCACAACCGGTCGATGACCGGGATGATGAACGTTAGGCCGGGTTCCCTGACATCGATGACCCGCCCGAGTCGGAACAACACACCCTTTTGGTACTGGGTCACCACCCGAACCGACAGCGCCACCACAATCAACGCCACGACGACCACCGCAATCACGACGACGACGACGTTCATCTCTTCTCCTCAAAGATGGAAATTCACGATCACTCCGGTGATGGTGTTGTCCTGCACCACCACCGCAGGATCATTGCCTCAGCCCACTCGACACGGCCATACCCGCCCAATCTCGGCTCCTTATTCACCCTGCGGCTGCGGGCATCACGCTCACAAGTGCCAAAGGTCCTTGCCGTAACGCTGGCGGGCTCGCTGATCTGGGTGGGTGTCGGGCACCGGCCCAAAATTGAGCAGCTGTGTCGGGGCGACGACTACTGGAATTCACCCCTGGCGGCGTGCGGTGGTGACCCCGCCTGGCCGAGGTGTCCTCGCGGCCTTGCGGGTTGGCGACGCGGCGGCGCAGCATCGACACGTTCACTCTGATTCGAAGCCGGGATGGCACGGCGGGAGGTGAGGCGATGAAGTCGCTGATCGTCTGTGTTTCGGTCGCGCACAGCAACACCCGCCTCGTGGCCGATCGGATGGCTGAGGTGCTGCACGCCGAGGTGGTCGAACCCGAGGCGGTCGACCTTGAGGCAATCCATGAGTACGACCTGGTCGGCTTCGGGTCGGGCGTCTATTTCATGGCGGTGCATCCGAGATTGTGGTGGCTGGTGTGTCGGCTGCCGCGCGTGGATGGCGTGCGAGCATTCACGTTCTTCACCAGCGGCGCCCCCGAGGTCCCGCTGGTGGGCTACAGCCGACCGATCCGACACCAGTTGGCGTCGAAGGGCTTCGGCGTGCTCGATTCGTTCTCCTGCCGCGGCTTCGACGCGGTGGGGCCGTTGCGGTTGGTCGGCGGCGTCAACAAGGGACGGCCCAACGCCCGCGACCTGGAACGAGCTGCCGCGTTGGCGGTGCGCCTACGCGAACGAGTCGCGCACTCCCAGAACACTTCCTAAGCAATGGCCAGCGAGGAGCGCGCCGCCGTCGTTGTCGCACTGGTGCATAGCCGGCAAATCGCTGTTCGCGCACGAGCCGCCCCAACATCGCCGACGCTGTGGCGATGCCCACCATCGCTGCCACCATCAGCACGCTCAAGTTCAGGAACATATTCGTGGGGATGCCGACCAGCAGCGTTCGCAATGCGCTGACCCCATAACTGAGGGGGTTGATTCGGCTCAGCCAGCGCAGCCACGAGGGCATCAGAGCAACAGGGTATAGAGCATTGGATGCAAAGAACAACGGCATGGTGATTGCCTGCCCGATACCCATCAGTCGATCCCGATTCCGCACCAGACCGGCCAGCGTAATCGACAAGCACGTGAAGAACGCCGAGCCCAGCATCACCACACCCATCGCCGCGAGCACTCTTAGCGGGTTGGTCGTCATGTGCACGCCCATCAGATATGTCAGTGCCAGCACACAGATGACCTGTGCCACGGAACGCACACCCGCGGCGAACGATTTTCCAATGGTTAACGCCGAGGCCGGCGCGGGCGTCACCATCAGCTTGGCCAGGATGCCCGCGTCGCGATCCCAGATGATCTGAATCCCATAGAAGATCGAGACAAACAACGCCGACTGCGCGAGAATCCCGGGTGCCAAGAACGCGAGGTATGGAACCCCGCCGGTGTCCATGACGTGCAGTCGGCTAAACGTCTGCCCGAAAATCAACAGCCAGAGTGCAGGCTGCACCATGCGGGTGAAGAGTTCGGTGGGATCGTGCTGCAGTTTCTGCAATTCGACCAGCGAGTAGGTGCCGATGCGCAGAAGCATTCCGCGTAGCCGTCGCCATCCCCGCGGCGCCGGTACGGGCTGGGTCTCGGCAGGCGCTTCGATTGCCAGGCCGGCAGCCTTTCTGGTGGAACGGATTTCTGGCGTCCGCAGCGCGGATGTGTCCTCAGCCAAATCCGCTCCGGCGTAGTGCCGGAAGACGTCCTCGAGTGTCGCGTCCGAAGACACTGAGGCCTTGAGCTCCGCCGGTGTTCCGACGGCCTGCAGTCTACCGTGGTGCATGAGTGCGACACGGTCGCAGAGCAGGTCGGCTTCCTCCATGTAATGGGTGGTGAGAAGCACAGTCATTCCGAACTCTGTCTGCATGCGCTGCACGTGCGACCAGACACTGTCGCGAGCGATCGGATCAAGGCCGACAGTTGGTTCGTCGAGGATTAACAGTGACGGCCGGGTGACCAGGGCCTGGGCCAACTCGAGCCGGCGAACCATGCCCCCCGAATATGTGCGTGCGAGTGCGTCGGCGATATCTGTAAACTGCATCGCATCGAGCGCCTCGTCGACCCGCTGCGTCCGCTCGGCGCGCGGCACGTCGTAAAGGCGCGCGAACCACTGCACGTTCTGCCGGCCGCTCAACGCCGGCTCAATCGAAAGCTGTTGGGGCACATAGCCGAGCTTGTAGCGGATGTCCATCGTGTTGCGGCGGGCGTCGAAACCGAAGATGGCCACTTCGCCTTCCTGCACCGGCGAGAGGGTGGTAAGTACTCGCACGACGGTTGTCTTGCCCGCACCGTTGGGTCCCAACAGTCCAACGGTTTCTCCTGAGAGCACTTGCAGAGTCACGTCGTCGACGGCCGTGAAGTCGCCGTAGCGATGCGTTAGGTGGCGGCAGTCGATGGCCAGCTCACGCGACGTGCTCACGTTCGCGCATCCTGCGCCAGGCGCGTCGTCTGCGTGGATGCCAGAGCCCGACGCGCCTCGACTCGTCCGGCCTCCATGAAGCCGCCCCAGTCCCGGGTCGCCAGGAACTGACGGTAGAAGCCAACCCCGCGCACCAACTCGTACGAAACAGGTTCGATCATCAGCACATCCGACGCCGCCCGTAGCCGGGTCAGGTTTTCGCGCGCGAGTGCAATTTGCTGGCATGTGCGGACCTGGCTTGCCACGTACAGGATGCTGGCCCGGTGGTACTCCCACCCGGTGGCGTCCTCGCCCTGGAATCCGGGCGGATAAAAGCCGTTGATCGCCAGGGTGAAGTCGCAGGGCTCCTCAATGTCGAGGAGTGGGTGGACCGGGAAGATGTCGACGATCCCGCCATCGCACCAGTGGAAGCCGGCGAGCTCGACGGGCTGGATGAAGAGCGGCAACGCGATCGCCATGTGCACGGCGCGCGCCACCGGGACATCGGGATAGGTTCGGGGGCCGATGAATTCGAGCCGATTCTGCTCGATATTCCAGATCGGCGCATAGGCAGGGATCGGCATCTCGCCGAGCCTGATATCTCCCAACAGGCGCCGGTATGCGTCCTCGATTGCCTCGCCGCGCAGCAGGCCGGCAAACCCTCGGCCGACCGTCGGCACCACGCTGAACAGCCGGCCCCAGTCGACGTCGATGTAATCCTCGGGGTGCAGGCTCAGCGTGAATGCCGCGACTTCCTCGGTGCTGAGACCCGCCGCGAGGGGGAACCCGAAAATCGCCGAGCCCGAGCACAGCGAGATGACCGCGGGACGCAGACCTCCCTCTTCCAGAGCACGCACCGCCCCCACCACCGACGCCATCGCGCCACTTCCCCCGGTCGCCGCCACAGCCACGCGTTGGCCTTCCCCGACTCTCGTCGCATACGACGTGATCGGCGGGAAAGGCCGGGGGTGCTGCCCCGCCCCGCTGGACGGCAGGCGCACCAAGACCCGCCCGGCATCGGTCAGCAACCCGGCGTCCTCACGCAATCCGTCGACCCATTGGCGGGTGCGCGTGATCACATTGAAGTATTGCCGGAGGCGGAATACGTCGATTAGGGCACCGAGCATGCCCTAACTATGCGCGCGCAACGCGTCGCGGACGAGGGTCGCTGGTCCCTGCACCGCACGACATGCACACATCGGCAGCCCTGCCCATACGGACTTCATACGGCTCCCTACCGCGGTACCCGTCGAGAGA
>JBLNEK010000317.1:0-5741 GCA_050262635.1 Candidatus Sericytochromatia bacterium
CCGACCAGAGGACCGAAGGGGTAGAGGCCGACGATCTTCGCACCGGCGAGATACCTCGGCTGGTCGCCGACGGGAATGTTGCTGACCGCGAAGTCGCAGTGTTTGAGCATCATCCCGAAAAGCGGAATCACCGCTGGGCCCAGGGCGTTGAGCATCGGGTCGAGTACGGCGGCCGACGGAAGTCTCATGTCCTCCCTGAGTTGCAGGATCAGCCGGTACCGGAATGGGAGCAGAGTTCGGCTGGCACGTTCCAGCCGGTCCATCAGCACCTCCCGGTTGGGCGCTCGGTCGAGGATCAGGACCGCGGTGATCGTCGGCCGCGGCAGGGCATCCTTCTCGATTTCCGAGAACACCGCATCCATATCGCCCGCGTGTAGCGGTTTGGGCGGCCCCTGTCGGTGGTTATCGCGTGTTGCCATCGTTTCTCGGTTGCCATCAGTGAGTTCCTTGCGCGACCTGCTACGACGACTCGACCCCACAGCGTTCACTTGACCAGCGATCCTCATAAAGGCCGCGCGCGTCGGCGCAGGACACCGCAAGAGGCCGGGAGCCCATGTGCCGGTCGGCCGGTCACCCGACATCCCATAACTCGAAGCCACGCAAGGTCGGGAGTCTCCGGACCCGCCGGGACAGCTCATGATGCCGGCAGGGGCGGCTTGGGGTGGGGTGGTGGTGACCTTGGACTCTGCTGGTCTGTGGTGGGTTCGGTTTTGCTGATGGGTATGGGAGTGGTCGATATGTGCTTGTCGTGGTGGCGGGTGTGGTGGTCGCGGCTGTTCTGTGCCTGCTGGTGGTGGTGATCGCCGTCGACTGGCACCGGCGCCGTCCGCTGGATCAGCATGCCGAGGGCCGGTCGCGGCGTCGGGTTTGATCGCGGGCGGTGGGTTGTGAGCGTGACTGAAACGTCGGCGAGCTGGCTGGGTTTGACATCCGGGCAGGCCGCGCGGCGGTTGGCCACCGATGGGCCGAACCGGTTGCCGGTGCGGCGGGGGACGCCGGCGTGGCGGCGTCTGCTGGCGGAGATGGTGCATTTCTTCGCGTTGTTGTTCTGGGTGGTTGGTGGGCTGGCATTTCTGGCGGGCATGCCGAAGCTGGGTATCGCGGTGTTCGTCGTGGTGGTGCTCAATGGGCTGTTCGCTTTCGCGCAGGAGCAGCGCGCCGAGCATGCAGCCGAAAGGCTGCGGGACTTGTTGCCGCAGCGGGTCATGGTGCTGCGCGACGGGGCGCCGCGGCAGGTTCCCGCTGAGGAGCTGGTCGTCGGTGACGTGGTGCTGCTGTCCGAGGGCGATCGGATTTCCGCGGATTTGCGGTTGGGCAGGGTGCACGCCTTGTCGGTGGATACGTCGGCGTTGACCGGGGAAAGTGTGCCGGAGTATCCGTCGGCGGGCGAGCTGGTCTACGCGGGCTGTTTCATCGTCGAAGGTGAGGGCCGAGCCTCGGTTGAGGCCATCGGCCAGCAGACCAAGCTTGCCGGGATCGCCAAGCTGACACAGAACCAGCGGCCCGCGCGCACACCGCTGCGCCGCGAACTCGATCGGGTGTCGCGGATCATCGCCGTCGTCGCGGTCGCGGTGGGTGTGGCGTTCTTCGGCGTGGCGTTACTGATGGGCACGCCTGCCTCCAACGGGTTCCTGTTCGCGGTCGGGGTGACGGTGGCCGTCGTTCCGTGCGGCCTGTTGCCGACTGTCACGCTGTCGCTGGCGATCGGTGCGCAACGGATGGCCGGCCGCCATGCGCTGGTGCGGCATCTGGAGGCGGTGGAGACACTGGGTTCCACCACGTTTATCTGCACCGACAAGACGGGCACCTTGACCCAGAACGAGATGTCGGTCATCGAGGTCTGGATGCCGGGCGGAACCGCCACCATCGACGGTGAGGGCTACGAGCCGGTGGCCAAGGTGCATTGCGCACCGCAGGGGGCCGCCGGTCTGCGGGAACTGGCACGGGCGGCGGTGCGCTGTTCCTCCGGCCGTGTCGCGGAGAAGGACGGACGCTGGATCGCACACGGCGATCCCATGGAGGCGGCACTTGACGTGCTGGCGCGCCGGGTGGGCGTCGATGCCGACGAGGAGATACGCCGGGTTCCCGACACGGCCCGGTTTCCCTTCGACGCCCGGCGGCGCCGGATGTCCATTGTGGCCGGTGGCCGGGTGCTGGTGAAGGGCGCGCCGGACGCGCTGATCGCGCTGTGCGATGTGCCGCCAGGCGCCACCGAGACGGTGCGGGCGTTGGCGCGGCGGGGGTTGCGGGTTCTCGCGGTCGCCACCCGGGATCTCGCCGATGCGGAGGTGCCCGGATCGGCTGAAGAGGCCGAGCGCGAGCTGACCCTGCTCGGGCTGATTGCGCTGGAGGACCCGCCGCGTCGCGGCGCGGCTGCGGCACTGGCCGCCTGCCGGCGAGCGGGTATCCGGGTCGCCATGGTGACCGGCGATCACCCCGACACCGCCCGCGCCATCGCCGAGGAGGTGGGCCTGCTCGGCGAGAACGAGCTCGTCGTCGAGGGTCACGACCTGCCGGTCGAACACGACAAGCTGGGCGAGCTGCTCGACCGTGACGGCGTGGTCATCGCCCGGGTCACCCCCGAAGACAAGCTGCGCATCGCCCAAGCGCTGCGGCAGCGCGGTCATGTCGTGGCCATGACCGGTGACGGGGTCAACGACGCGCCCGCGCTGCGCGAAGCCGCGATCGGGGTGGCGATGGGCCGCTCCGGCACCGATGTCGCGCGCGAGGCGGCCGACCTGGTCATCCTCGACGACGATTTCGGCACGATCGTCGCCGCCGTGGAGCAAGGCCGGTCGACTTTCGCCAACCTCCGCCGGTTTCTCACCTACCACCTCACCGACAACGTCGCCGAACTCGCGCCCTTCGTCGTGTGGGCGCTCACCGGGAGCGCGTTCCCGCTGGCGATCGGGGTGCTGCAGGTCCTTGCCCTCGACATCGGCACCGATGTCCTGCCCGCGCTGGCCCTCGGCGCCGAACCACCCGCCAAGCACGTGCTCGACCAGCCTCCGACACGTCGGCACCTGCTCGACCGGAAACTGTTCGTGCGCGCCTTCGGGATTCTCGGCCCCGTCGAAGCCACGGTGTCACTGGCCGCCTTCGTGGTGTCGTTTACGGCCGCGGGCTGGCGACCTGGTCAAGCCTTCCCCCACGGGGCGGCGTTGCTGGCCGCCTCGGGTGCCGCATTCACCGCCGTGGTGTTTGGGCAAGTGGCCAACGCCTACGCCTGCCGCAGCACGCGGCGCCCGGTGTGGCAGGTCGGGTGGCGGACCAACCGGCTGCTGCTCGGCGCCATCGCTACCGAACTCGCCATGCTCGCGGCCTTCCTATACGTGCCACAGATCGCCGACATACTCGGCCAGGCCGGACCCGGCTGGGCCGGCTTCGGCGTCGCGCTGCTGGCCATCCCCGCTGTTGTCGCCGCCGACACACTCCACAAGCGAATCCAACGCGCCCGCTCGGATTCACGCAGCGAGCTGATGACGGACGTGCGGGCGGATGTCGGCGTGCGGACGGGCTGGTAATCGAGTTCGCCGACGACGTCGTCGTGCAGGTGAGCAGCAGCGGATCGACGACCGGGATCGCGAAGGCGATCGCCAGGCCCAGCGCGGTCAAGACCATGCCCGCTGTCATCGGTGGACGCCGTTGATTCCCGGCGGTAGAGCCAGCCACCACCCATGGGCATATTCAAACCGCAGGCAAAGCCCGCTCGGAGCCCAACGACGACAGCTGGGCACGGCGTCGGGCCCAGCGCAACACGGCGGCGTGGCGACGACGCCTAACCCAGCAACAGCGTGCGGCGCTGCTCAGCTCGTCTCTTGAGCGGGTGGGTTAGCTGTGAGGATGCTGTCGTAAGTCGGGGTCAGGTCTTTCGCGGGCCGGGACAGGTGAAATGTCGCGTGGTAGTAGCCCTCGCTTTCCTTACCGGTGGGATCGACGCCGAGGGCGGTGACCACGGAGATGGCGTAGCGCTGTTCTTGCGGGTCGGTGAACCGGCGTCGCATGGCAGTGCGTGCCACGTCGACTTCGGTGATCAAGCCGTGCTCGGCGAGGGCGTCGGCGATGTGCTGATAGGACGTGGTGCGTAGGACGAACGCCGCGACCCACGCCGGTTCCCGGGCGGCAGCCAGCAACTGGTAAAAGGTCCGGCCGGTCAGAAAGCTCACACCACCGGTCACGGTGATCAGCCGGGCGGTGCCGGCGGCCTGCAGCAGGGCCGTAGAGGCGGGACCGGTTTCCAGGTTCTCGGCAAAACCGTCATCGAGCAGACCGACGGCCAGCGCGTAGTCGATCGCGGGGGCGGCGATGTCCAGTCCGATTACCGGCACGGCGTCTGCGCGACGGTGCGCCGCATAGAACTCCTGGTCGTGTGTGATCAGCTCGGAAGTGGTCAGTGTGGCCAACCGCGGTGAGGTGTAGTGGGCGTAGAGCTCATCGAGGGTCAGATGATGGTTGAGTAACGCGGCGTTGACGCCATACGAACAGCACAGGTCCAGCATCGTGACCGGTCCCGACCGCGTTCGCGCCGCCACCAAGCGGCGGAACACCGGTTGAGCATGGCGCGGAATCTGATAATCGAGCCGGCTGAGACGGCCATAGAAGGCACGCGGATCGGGCTGATTATAGATCTCGTCGAACAGCGTTTGGCCTCTCCGCCCCTGCGACACAGCTCAATCCTTTCGTCGCATCCGCCTTCTCGCCCGCGCCCGGGATCGGCCTCATCCGCTGCCTCCCGAGACCACCACCGACGCTGCGGTGGGCCGCTCACACGTCCCGCGCCTGTTTCGTCTGCGCGAGCTGTTGGACGCCATCCACACCGACGGCTTCAGCCTGTCCGAGGCGCTGCCACTGTTGGCGCAGCGTCCCCTGGATACCAACGCGGTGCCGCCCGGCGTGTCGACGGGGCCTCAGCCGCCGCTGCCTACCGAGCCCACTGTCGCCGACAACGCAGCGCCGATATTGCATTCCCAAGTGCTCCTTGGGCCGGATGTACAAGGCCGCCCGGGCGTGCCAAGGGTGAATCCGGAGGGGTTTTTACGTGCGCCGCCTCTTCCCAACCTATGCAGATGTCTGGCCGGAGGTTTCGGTTTCCGCTCGATTAGTTCCAGCACAACAAAACTCCTGAAGAAGCGGCCGACCGTAGCGTCGCAGCTGTCGACGACGGTCTACTTAGGCGCGCCATCTGTTGGGAAGCCCTGCGTCGGAGGGCCAACAACCCCAGAATCCTCGACGGCTGTGGGCGCGGGCCGCACCGCCCGACCGTGCACCATTCGCATAAACCGCGCACGGGCGCCGCCTCGGCCGAACGCAGTGCCGGGCGGCTTCTCGGCGCGATCGAGGCGATCCGCCACGGCGTCATCATTGTCGAGTCCGGGTGCGGGGTTATCTGTATCAACACCGAAGCTGAAAGAATCGTTCGGGCCTGCGACGGCATCGAAATCCGGTCCGGACGCATCGCCGCCGCCGGTACACAAACGAAACGACGCCTCGACGGCGCCCTCCACGCCGCCCTGGACTTAGACGGCAGCGTTCAGGAAGGTCGCTCCTTCGTCTGCGGAAGGCCCTCCGGCAAGCGGCCCTACGTCATTCACGTACTGCCACTTCACCAGTCCGTACTCGAGGAACCACTCAACGATACAACCGCCCTGGTGCTGATCCTCGACCCAGAGCAGGAAAACCAGCCCGCCCCCACCCTGTTGCGTCAGCTCTACAAGTTCACCAACACGGAAGCCGAAATCGCT
>JBLNEK010000318.1:0-28980 GCA_050262635.1 Candidatus Sericytochromatia bacterium
TGTCGGAGACGACCTCGTAGTCGACGACTTCGCCGTCGGGAAGCGGGAACATCGTGCGGACCCGATCGCGCAAAGCGCTGGAGAACGCGTCGATGCACTCGGCCAGCCGCGAAGGCTGAATCTCGTCTGCCGAGCGGTAGGCCTGCATGCGGTCGGCGAGCGGGCCGGAACCGCCGAGCGCTTCGTCCAGACGCCGATGCGCCTCGCGGTAGCGCTGCGGATCGCCCTTAGTTATCGAGACGTCGAAGTACGCCTGCACTTCGTCGACGAAGCCCACATCCTCGCCGGCGAACTTGCGGCCCGCGCACCGAAGAGCGCGCAGGTGGGCGGCGACGAAGCCGGCACGCGCCGGCTCCAGGCCCGCCGGGATCAGGCGCAGCAGTTCGTCGGCTCGGCGGGCCAGGTGCGACGGATCCGGTGTGGGTTCGTCCTCGACGATCTGGCGCAGCTTCGGGTCGCCGGTGTAGGCGTCGACGTAGCCGCGCTCGATCCTGTCGAACCGCAGGCCCAGGAGCAGGTATTCGCGGATGAGCTCGCGGGAGTCCACCCCGCCAATGTAGAGGCCGCTGACCCTGCAAGGATGGCCACATGGCGCGGCCTAGCGAGCCCAGCCCGTACGTCGAGTTCGACCGGGCGCAATGGCGCGAACTGCGCAAGTCGACGCCGCTGCCGCTGACCGAGGCCGAGTTGTTCCGGCTGCGGGGCCTGGGCGAGCAGATCGACCTGACCGAGGTCGCCGAAGTCTACCTGCCGCTGGCCCGGTTGATCCACCTGCAGGTCGCCGCCAGGCAGCGGCTGTTCGACGCGACCGCGGAGTTCCTCGGCGAGCAGCACCAGCCGGAGCGGCCCGTGCCGTTCGTGATCGGCGTCGCGGGCAGCGTCGCGGTGGGCAAGTCGACCACCGCCCGCGTGCTGCAGGCGCTGCTGGCCCGCTGGGAGCACCACCCGCGCGTCGACCTGGTCACCACGGACGGGTTCCTCTATCCCAACGCCGAGCTCACCCGTCGAAACCTGATGCACCGCAAGGGTTTTCCCGAGAGCTACAACCGTAGGGCATTGCTGCGATTCGTCACCGCGGTGAAGTCGGGCGCGGACAAGGTGTGCGCGCCGGTGTACTCGCACCTGCTGTACGACATCGTGCCCGGCGAGATGCACGCCGTCCGCCATCCCGACATCCTGATCCTCGAGGGCCTCAACGTGTTGCAGACCGGTCCCACGCTGATGGTCTCGGACCTCTTCGATTTCTCGATCTACGTCGATGCCCGCATCGAGGACATCGAGCAGTGGTACATCTGCCGGTTCCTGACCATGCGCTCGACCGCGTTTGCGGACCCGGCATCGCACTTCCACCACTACGCCGCGCTGAACGACCAGAAGGCCGTGGCCGCGGCCAAGGAGATCTGGCGCTCGATCAACCGGCCGAACCTGATCGAGAACATCCTGCCGACGCGGCCCCGGGCGACGCTGGTGCTGCGCAAAGATGCCGACCACTCCATCAACCGGCTGCGGCTGCGCAAGCTGTAGCTCACCTCGCGCGAGCGCAGGAGGGGCCGGCGCCTGCTGGAGTTACGCCTTGAGACGACGCACCCCTAGGTACTGCAGGTAGGCGAAGAACGCGGTATACACGCCGGTGGCGAGCGTCACGGCGATCCCGGCCTCGGTCAGCGGCGCTGCGTCGGTCAGTAAGATCACCAACGTCGCGAGCGTGCATACAACGTTGGCCAGACTGACCCCGATTCCGACGCCTCGCAACGAGGGCAGCGCGGCCAGGTAGTACACCGCGAGCCCGTAGACGACGAACGCGGCGCCGATCAGATACTCGGTGGTGGGTGACACGCCGCTGACCTTCGACAGCGGGTTGGCGAAGGCAGCGACGCCCAGGCCGGCCATCCCGGTCAGCGTCGCATCGGCGCGTAACGCGAAGCGCAGCAGCGCGTCGGTGGAGGCGGACAACGGGCGGGTGGCGATGGCGGTCATCGGGTGCTCCTTTGCGGCGTTGGAACTTCGAACACCGTCGATGCTGCTCAGCAGCTACTGCCACCTCCACGTTGCGCACTGCCATACACTGCCAGTGGGTTCAGATACGCCCTTCCGCGCGCAATTCTGGGTGCACCCAGTTTGGTGAGCGGCGCTCTTTGAACGCCCGCACCCCTTCCGCGGCCTCGGGTGAGTACAGGCTCGTCGTCATGCCGATCCGGTCGTACAGCCCCAGATAAGCGTCCAGGCTCGACTTGATCACCGCGCGAGCACCCGGCGCCGTGCGGCAGCACTGGGACAGCACGTCACGAGCCGTTTCCAACAACGCGTCGTGCGACACCACCCGCGCGACCATTCCCCAGTCGAGCGCCTCCTCGGCCGTCAGCACCCGCCCGGTGAACATCAGGTCCCGGGTTCGCACCGGCCCGATCAGCCGGGCCAGCATCTGGCTGTAATACGTGTCGGCGTAGCCGCGGAACAACTCGGGCACCCGGAACGTCGCACGCTCGCTGACCACCGCGAGGTCGCTGCAGAGCGCGATCTGCAGGCCGCCGCCCTGGCAGAGCCCGTTGACGGCGGACACCACCGACTTGACCGAGGTCCGCAGCGAGTCGAACGGCGTGATATCCATCTGCAGCGCCGCACCGAAAGTGATCCAGTCGTCGGCTCCCCCGCCGCCCATGTCGCCGCCCGGCGCGAACACGTCACCGCTGCCAGTGATCAGCAACCCCGCAAGGTCTGCGTCCGCGTTGACGAGTCCGACCGCATACCGAATGCCGAAGTACATCGCCGGCGTCAGCGCATTGCGAGCCTCAGGCCGATCGATGGTCAGAACCGCGAACGGACCCTCCCGGCGAAACGACAGGAACGGAGTCCCCAGCCAGTCACCTTCGGGTGGCTTCGGCTTTTCAGCCGGCGTGTCAGACGTCATCCAATCTCCTTCAGTGCGTGCGCAACTCGTCCAAGATCTCCGCGACGGTCGCCTCGGGCACCGTTTCCGGGATGCCTAGCAGCACGCGGTCGATCACGCCGTCGCAGCGTTCCCGCACCTTGCCCGCCAGTTCCTCGACGGGCGCGACGACGGCGAACGCGTGCAGGATCTCGTCATCGATCAGCGATCCCATCGCGTCCCAGTGCCCCTGCAGCGACTGCCGGTGCAGCTCGTCCTGCAGATCGCCCCACCCGTGCAACTCCAACACCTTCCGGTAGGCGGGCGTGGACGCGTAGAAAGCGATCTGCTTGCGGGTGCCGGCCGCGGCGGCGTCCATCTCCGATTCGGTTGTGCCGGTGACGACGAACACCGGGCACATCAACTCGACGTCCGCTCGCGCGCGGCCCGCACGTTCCATCCCCCGCAGCAGCGACGGGATCGTCACCTCGTCGAGGTAGCGCTTCGTCGTGAACGCGTGGCCGATCAGCCCGTCGGCTACCGCACCGCACATCTCGGTCATCGCCTCGCCCACCGCGGCGACGAACACCCTCGGTAACGCGTACGGCATCGGTTCGGGCACGAACATCGGCGTCATGAGCTTGTGGGTGTAGAAGTCGCCCTCGAAGGCCAACTCAGTGCCGTCGCGCCAGCAGGACCAGATCGCGCGCAGCGCCAGGACGAACTCGCGCATCCGCCGCACCGGGCGGCCCCACGGCATGCTGAACCGCTTCTCGATGTGCGGGCGGATCTGTGATCCGAGGCCGAGGATGAACCGGCCCTGCGAGTACGCCTGCAGATCCCAGGCGACATTGGCGACGGTCATAGGGTTGCGCGCGAATGCCACGGCGATGCTGGTGCCGAGTTCGACGCGCGAGGTGTGCTCGGCCGCAAGCGCCAGCGGCAAGAAGGGATCGTGGTTAATCTCCGCCGACCAGCCACCGTCATAGCCTCGCCGTTCGAGTGCCGAGGCTTCCGCCGCGATCCGGTCGAGCTGACCGGGTATGCCGCGATCGACCTTCAGGCGCGGCGAGGTCGCGGCGGACATGCGAGATACAGTAAGCCATTCAGTAACCCGGCCATGCGCCGAGAGTGAAGCCAGGGTTGTGGAAGTGAGGCGATCAGCAGCCCGGAATTCGGTTTCGGTGCGGAGGAGAGGCATGACGAACAGCGAAGGCTGGCAGGAGACGCTCGACGACCTCGAGCGCCGGCGCCGGCATGCGTGGGGCATGGGCGGTCCGGAGCGGCTGACCAAGCACCGCGAGAAGGGCAAGCTCGACGCTCGCGCACGCCTCGACCACCTTCTCGACAAGGACTCGTTCGCAGAGTTCGGCACACTGGTGGGCGGCGAAGCCGCCGCCGACGGGATCGTGGCCGGATCCGGCTGCATCGACGGCCGCCCGGTGATGGTGGGCGCGGAAGACTTCACCACGCTGGCCGGCACCATCGCCCCGGGCAGCAACTCGAAACGCTACCGGCTCGCAGAACTGGCGCTGCGCAACAAGATTCCGCTGATCATGCTTCTCGAGGGAGCGGGATTCCGGCCCGGCGGCCACTACGGCCGCTCGCCGACCGACCTGATCGCCCAGGCGAAGTGCTCAGGCCGGGTGCCCACCGTGGCGGCGGTACTGGGCCCGTCGGCCGGACACGGCGCTCTGGTCGCGCCGGTGTGTGACTTCACGATCATGAGTCGCCAGGGCGCGATCTTCACCGCCGGCCCGCCCGTGGTGAAAGAGTCGACGGGAGAAGACATCTCGAAGGAGGACCTCGGCGGCCCGGACATCGCGGTGCCCAGCGGCGTGATCCACAACGTCGCCGACGACGACGCGGCCGTGCTCGACGATATCCGCCGCTACCTGTCGTACTTCCCGTCCAGCGCATGGTCGTATCCGACGGCACTCCCACGCGACGAGACGACGGCGGCGCGCGCCACTCCCGAGCTGCTCGACATCTTCTCGCGCGACGGCCGCCGCATCTACGACATGCGCGCCGTGCTCGATGTGGTCTTCGACCGGCCGAACTGTTTCGAGGTGCAGCCCAGCTTCGGCCGCGCGATCATCTGCGCCCTCGCACATCTCGGCGGTGAGCCCGTCGCCGTCGTGGCAAACCAGCCCAAGGTGCTCGCCGGCTCCATCGACGCCGACGCCGCCGATAAGGCCGCCCACTTCATCACCGTGGCCGACTCGTTCCACCTGCCGATCGTCTTCCTCGCCGACAACCCAGGGATGCTACCCGGCAGCCAGTCCGAACAGAGCGGCGTATTGCGCAGCGGCGCAAGGATGTTCGCGGCCCAGACGACAGCTACAACGCTGAAGCTGCACGTGACGCTGCGAAAGGCCTACGGGTTCGGCTCGATGGTGATGTCGCTGCTGGGCTTCGACGATCAGGTCGCGACGTTCGCGTATCCGGGCGCCACGATGGGCGCCATGAGCGCGGCGGCGCTCAGCCGGGCGTCGCATGCCGAGCAGGACGTGGCCGCCAAGCTGCGCGAGCTCGAACTGCAGGCGTCCTACCGGTCCGCGCAGAACATGGGTTTCGACGAGCTCATCGATCCCCGGGAGACGCGCAATGCGCTGCTGGCCACGCTGGAGCGGGGCGTCTATAGCCGGCAGGCTGCCGCGGAACCGGTGTGCCGCACCGCGATTACGCCGTAAGTGCTTCGGCGAGGAACTCTTCGGTGACCGTCTGGATCCGGCGAGAGAAGATGTGCCCGACGTGGCTGCCGTCATACCAGTACAGCCGGCCGTTCCACCGCTCGTGCAACGCGATAGCGGGATCGCGCATCGCCATCTGGTCGTTCCACGCACCGACCACCAGCCGCCGATGCGGCGGCGCGGCGGGTTGGACTCGCAACGGGTCGATCACCGAGGTCATCTCGGCGACGTGCCCGGACTGCAACAGCGGTCGGAACCGTTCGCTGGCCGGGCCGCCGCGGGCGAGATGACGCGCGATCATCGCGTTCAGCCCCAGGATCGGCGTGTACACCGCGACCGCGTCGACGGCCTCCTCAAGAGCGGACACCAGCGCGGCCACCGCGCTGCCCAGCGAAACTCCTAACACCGCAACGCTTGTCGCCTGCGGCTGCAGCCACTCCAGCAACGCGCGCACCTCAGAAACGGCGCGCATCATGCCGGCGACATTGGCCAGCGGCTCCCGGTCGGGATATGTGGGCCAGGCATTGCGACGGAAGCCGTGACCCGGCTGGACAGGGAGGGCGACGTTGAAGCCGAGGTCATGATGCAAGCGGCCGGCGCGGGAGAACATGAGGTCCATCGGCTGGCCTTGCCCTGCGCCGTGCACCCACACCACCCACGGCCGCGGGCCGTCGATGTGGCGGATCAAATACGCCCCCGCGGTCGCAGGCCCCGAAATCTTCCCGGATGCAAGGGAACTGGGCAGCAGCGGATCGTGGTTGAACTTGAGCTTCTCGTATGACAGGCGGCCGATCCGGTGTCGGCGCAGCGTGCGGACCCTCAGCGGCGGGGGATCAGCGTGCGCGCGGATGCCCAGCGCCGAGAGCTCCCGTGCCGCAGCCGCATACCTGCTTTCCGACAACGTCACCGGGGTGGCGCGCGACCCGATCAGTGACATCCCGGTCAGCGCGAGCTGGTCGAGCACGACTTCTGTCAGCTGGCGCATCCCGCGAGGCGATGCGGGGGACCAGTCCGTGGTGTCCAGCCCCGCCAGTGCTCTCGGCACTACACCGCGGAACTCCTTGACCATCGATTGCACGTCCATCGAGGAACATCCTCGGTCTCCTGGCCCGGTGTTCACAAGTGCCCACTCGACGAGGGGGAAGCCGCGTATGGTCGCCCCATGAATCGGTTGTCGAGCGCGGACGCAGCATTCTGGTTCGCCGAGTCGCCCAGTTGGCATATGCACGTCGGGGCGTCAGCGGTCTGCGATCCATCCGATGCGCCGGACTTCAGCTTCGAGTCGGTGCGCAAGCTGATCCTGTCCCGGCTGCCCGAGCTGCCGCAGCTGCGCTGGCGGGTGGCCGGCGCGCCGCTGGGCCTGGACAGGCCATGGTTCGTCGAAGACGACGACCTCGACATCGACTTCCACATGCGCCACATCGCGGTGCCGTCACCGGGTGGTCGCCGCGAATTCGACGAACTTGTCGGCCGGTTGATGTCGTACAAGCTGGACCGGTCCAAGCCGCTGTGGGAGCTGTGGTTCATCGAGGGCCTCGAGGAGGGTCGCGCGGCGATCGTCACGAAGATGCACCACGTCTTGATCGACGGGGTGTCGGGCGCGGGTCTGAGCGAGATCCTTCTCGACGTCACTCCCGAACCCCGGCCGCCGTCGGTCGAAGTCAAGCGGTCGCTCGTCGGGGTCAACATCCCCCGGCCCGAAATGCGGGCGCTGGGCGGACTGGTCAACGTCGGCGTGAAGACGCCGTACCGCATCGCGCGTCTGGTCGAGCAGACGCTGCGCCAGCAGCTCGCCGTTCGCGGCATCACGAACAAGCCGCCGCGGTATTTCGAAGCTCCGCCAACACGTTTCAACGCCCCGATCTCTCCGCACCGGCGCGTCAGCGGAGCCAGGGTGCCGTTGGACCGTGTCAAAGCGGTCAAGCACGCCTTCGGCGTGAAGGTCAACGACGTCGTGCTCGCACTGGTGGCGGGGGCGATGCGGCGTTACCTCGAGGACCGTGGGGAGCTTCCGGACAAGTCGCTGGTGTCGCAGCTGCCAGTGTCCACCCGGCCCGAGGGCGACACCGACATCGGCAACAAGCTCAGCACGATGACGGTTTCGTTGGCCACCGATGTCGCCGATCCGGCCGAGCGCCTGAAGACGATCTACGCCAACTCGCAAGGCGCCAAGGAGATGGCCAGGGCGCTGACCGCGCACCAGATCATGGGATTGACGGAGACGACGCCGCCCGGCCTGCTGTCACTGGCTGCTCGCGCCTACACTGCAACCGGCATCGGCCGCACGCTCGCCCCGGTGAACGTCGTGATCTCCAACGTTCCCGGACCCGATTTCCCGCTGTATCTGTGCGGCGCCGTCCTCGAACAGCTGATGCCGGTAGGGCCACTTGTTCTGGACGTGGGCCTTAACATCACCTGCTTCTCGTATCGCGGATCGGTCGACTTCGGCTTCGTCACCACTCCCGAAATCGCCCGTGACATCGACGCCATGGCCGACGCGATCGAGCCGGCCCTCAAAGAGCTGGAAGCCGCCGCGGGCCTGGCTAAGCGTTAGCAGATACCCACGCGCGCAGGCAGTTTCGGGTGCGCTGCCGCCCCGTCGGGGAGGGGTCGAATGGGATGGCGATGAACTCGTCGACCCCGGCATCGCATAGCTCGTCGAGCCTGCCCGACACCGATTCCTCACTTCCAATCAACGCTGCATCCTCCGGCCCGGCGTAGCCCTCGCGGTCCAGCATCGCGCGATACGACGGTAGGTACCCGTACATCGCGAACTGCTGGGCGGCCACCGAGCGGGCCCCGTCGACGTCCTCGGTGACGCTGACCGGAAGGGCGGCAGCCACGTTCACCGATCCTTCCGGACGGCCCGCCTGGGCGGCGCTCCCGCGCAGCGTGGGGCCGATGTGCTCTTTCAGGGTCTTCGGTCCTGTCATCCACGTGACCGTTCCAGCCGTCCGCCGGCCCGCCACCCGCAAGATCTGCGGGCCCAAGGCGGCGACGTACACCTGCGGCGCCGGGGCGTTGGGCAGTTGCAGTTGCCCGCGCGTCGTCACGATCTCACCTGGCGCGTCGACGGATTCGTTGGCCAATAAGGGCAATAGTCCGTCGAGGTACTCGTTGAGCCGCCGCACCGGCTTCTCATAGGAGATACCCCACATGCCTTCGGTGACCGTCTGGTGTGTCAGCCCGATACCGAGCGTGAATCGCCCGCCGCCGATCAGGTTCAGCGTCAACGCGCGCTGGGCGAGCAACATCGGATGCTGGTTCTGGATCGGCACCACACCGCTGGCGACCTCTATACCGGGTACTTCGCGCAATGCGACGGCGAGCACGGTGAGCAGATCGGCGTCGTATGGCATCTGCGTCATCCAAACCCGCGCGAACCCCTCGTCGCGAGCCTGGGTCAGGTCGTGGATGCAGGTGTCCACTGGTGAGGTGTTGTTCAGGCCGGCGATCAAGGAGATGCGCATGGCGGCGATTCTCCCACGGTGTCGCGGTACGCCTCGACGACGGGCGCGAGCTCGTCGGGAGTGGCGCCGTGCATGATCACGCGGTCGGCGCCGTAGTCGAACTCCTTGCTGACGCGCTCGGCGCACTGCTGCGGCGATCCCGTGGCCGACGGTTCCAGCCACTGGTCGGGGATCAACGTTGCAATGTGCTCGATCTGCTCGGCGGTCGCCTTATGGTCGATGCCCCCGGCAATCGACGTAACGACTGGGTCTTGCCGAAAGCGTTGCAGCACAGCGGGATCCCAGTTGTTGGTGTTCACCAATAGGTCACCGTAGCCCTGTAGGTAGGTCGCCAGACGGGCGACCGTCTTCTTGAGGCGTAGCTCCTCTGAGAAGTGGTCCCCGACGGTGGCGAAGCATGACCAGACGCGTACGCTGGCCGGATCACGTCCAGCCTTCTCGGCGGCCTCCTTCACGGTCTTCACGCTGCGCTGCAACGTTTCCGGGGTGAAGTAGGTGTGCAGGATGACGTCGTCAAACGCCCGGCCGCCTAGTGCGAGCGTTTGCGGTCCGAACGCGACGAGAGCCAACCGGATATCGTCGTCGAAGTCGGGGTCGAGGAAGAGAACCGGATACTTACCCATCGGCCCGTCGTGGTTGAAGATGACCTCGCCGTGCCAGAGCCGGCGCATCACGCGCGCGAAGTCCTCCATCTGCGCGGTCGTAACGGCCGGGATGCCGAAGGCCCCGTATATCGCGGCGATGCCACGGCCGATGCCGAGCGTGAACCGGCCGCTGGAGAGCCGGTGCATGGTGGTTGCCCAGGAGCCGGTTATCAGTGGGTGGCGAGTGTTGTGATTCGTTGCGGCAGTGGCGATCTGCATCCGATCCGTCACCGCGCACGCGGCGCCGACGAGCGACGAGGCCTCCTTGACGTTCCAGCGTTCGGAGATGAACGCGGTGCCGAATCCCATCTGCTCGCCGCGGCGGGCCTCGTCCATCAGCGTCTTCGGGCCTTCTCCGCCGGCGCCGGCCAGCAGGTAGTAGCCGAGTTCGTCGAGAACTCTCGCCGCCGGCTGAGCCGGCAATTCCGTCGCCGCCGGCTGAGCCGGCAATTCGGTCGCCGCCTGAGCCGGCAATTCCGTCGCCGCCGGCTGAGCCGGCAATTCAGTCGCCGCCGGCTGAGCCGGCAATTCAGTCATAGCCAGACTCCTACACGCAGTTTCTCGAACATCTTCCTGGCCGATCTGCTCGGCCCGGACGCCGTTGATGTCTGCGCCCAAGACCGCGCTGAATCATTGCGGGGTCATCTCGTCGACGCCGGACTGAATCTCTGCCGTGGCTGACGTCACTGTTGAAGTCCCTCGCGGTTACTTGACACGCAACAGGCAACATAATTGTCGGATGTCTAATATGCAATCGTGCCTTCTCCAGCCCGCGGGCTGACGCAACCGCAGCGCGTCGAGATCTCCGGTCGCCGGCTGGTGGAGGCGGCGGCCGAACTGGTTGTCGAAAAGGGTTGGGAGGCAACGACAGCTGCCGAAATCGGACGTCGGGCGGGGTACAGCCGGGCGATGGTCCACGCCCGCTACGGCAGCAAGGACGCGATCCTCGACGCGTTCTTCTCGCACGAATACGTGCAGCGGCTGACCCCCTCCCCGGAGCCGGACGCGACGGGGCTTGCCGAGGCGCTCGCCCACTTCGACCGGATCAACGAGGTCTACGCCGAGGCGCCCGAGTTCCTGCGCGCGATGTTCGCGATGACGTTCGAGGCGGTGAAGTCGACGTCGCCGGTGCGGCCGGTGCTGCGAACGTGGCTGAGCCGGGGCATCGAGCTTGTCGAAGCGGGGCTGCGCAAGGGGATCCGCGATGGCTCAGTGCGCTCGAACATCGAGATTGACCGCGCGGTCAACGACGTCAGCGCCGGTGTCTTCGGCGTCGCATTCCAGTGGCTCACGTCGCCGGGCGACTACGACCTGACACGGGAGCTGAACTACCTCCGGGACCGCCTCATAGCCGCATACGGGAGAAGGACTCATGCCGCTCGACATTCGTGAACTCAGCGGTCAGCCAGAGGCTTACGCCGCCGAACTCCGGCGACGGTGGGGTGGCCTGCTCAGCTACCGCTACATCGGCCGCAGGTATGCCCAGATGGACCTCGGGCCCGTCGACAACACCGTTGTGGTGCGCCGTGACATGCGCAACCAGACGGGAGGGCTGCTGCTCGCGGTGCTGGGCATCGCCTCGCCGGAGGGTGGCCACATGTCCGATCTCGAGGCGGTGCCGAACCCCGTCATCCACTCCTGCCAGATTCTCGACGCCGGCCGAGAAGTACGCCGCATCGAGGTGGTGTCGGAAGAGATCAAACGAGGTCGCCAAATGGGCTACAGCCGTTCGAAAATTGTGGACGCTGATCGACCGGACCGGGTACTCGCGCTGACCGAAGGTCAGGGCATCAGCATCGGCACGCCGCCCGAAGGTCTGGAGAAGATGGAGGTAGAGCCCATCGAAGTGACCGACTCCCCCGACCTGCCGCCGCTGTGGCAGATCTTCGGCGGGCGCCGTCGCCCCGACGGTCGTTGGGTGCTCCCGGAACTCGCGGACGAAGTGGCATCGCCTGACGCTGCTCTGCACATCGGGCCGCAGTTCGTGATCTTGGAAACTGCTGCCCTCGAGTCGGCGGCCGTGCTCGCAAGAACTGTTCAGCTGCAGGGTATTTCGTCGCACGTGATGTTCTGCGCCCGCGGCAAAGTGGGACCGTTCCGCGTTGAAACCGAGCCCGTTGCCGGTGCCGACGGCGTGGTCGCGGTCCGCGTCGTGATGCGCGACGAAGGCGCCGGCGACCGGGTGACCACCGTCGGGTCGTATCTGTTCCGGGCGGAGGTGTGACGCGTGCAGGCCTGGGAACTGGCGGCGCGTGAACGCATCCGGGACACGCTGGCCCGCTACAACTGGTCGGGCGACGCGGGCCGTCTCGATGACATGGCGGGATCGTTCCGCGAGGACGGCGAGCTGCAGCTGCGCGGTGAAGAGCCACTGCGCGGGCGGGCGGCCATTGCTGAATTCCTCAGCGGCATCACGACTTCCGAGTCCGGGGTAGCCCGGATTGTGCGGCACAACCTGACCAACATCCACTTTCTCGAGGTCACCCCGGAGCGGGCCCGCGTCGCGTCGTACTTCACAGTGCTCACCGAGATCGGCCTCGACCATTACGGCCGCTACCGGGACTCCTTCGTGCCCGTCGGAAACGACTGGCTGATCCGGCACCGGTTCGTGTCGACGGACTGGGTCGCACCGAACTCGACGATGGCGTCAAGACCCTGATGAAACGCGCGCTGGCGCTTGCCGTCGCGGCAGTCACATTGACGAACGGATGCGGTACACAGGGTCCGGCAAGCGACAAGATCGTCGTGTTCGCGGCCGCGTCGTTGAAAATGTCGTTCACCGAGATCGGCGAACGGTTCAAGACCGACAATCCCAGTGCATCGGTAGAGTTCTCGTTCGCAGGTTCCTCGGATCTGGCGACGCAACTCAGTCAGGGCGCCTACGCCGACGTGTTCGCGTCGGCAGACAGCAACAACATGACGAAGGCCGCGGACGCCGGGCTGGTGGCAGGCGATCCGGTGAACTTCGCGTCGAACACGCTCACCATCGCGGTCCCGCCCGGGAATCCCGAGAACATCGCGTCGTTTCGTGATCTCGCGAAGCCAGGACTCAATGTCGTCGTATGCGCGCCTGCGGTGCCCTGCGGGTCTGCGACCGCGAAGGTCGAGCAAGACACCGGCGCGCGACTGAAACCGGTCAGCGAGGAGTCGTCGGTCACCGATGTGCTCAACAAGGTGGTGACGGGCCAGGCAGATGCCGGGCTGGTCTACGTCACCGACGCTCTCGCCGCCGGCGACAAAGTCACCTCCGTACCGTTCCCGGAATCAGCCGGGGCGGTCAACACGTATCCAATCGCCGTGTTGAAGCAGTCGAAGCATCCCGAGTTGGCCCGCACGTTAGTCGACTTGGTCACCAGTGAGGCAGGCCGGCAGATTCTGTCCGCAGCCGGCTTCTCCAACCCCTGATCAGCCTTCCGCGCGTTTCGCGCGCTGCGCTCTGCTCCCGTCCACGAGTGTCGGCTTCTGCTACGGTTTGGCGCAAAAGCGTGCCATACATCGACACTGGCCGTCCCAGTTGCTGGCGGAAATCTATACTGTAATCAATTCAGTATCAGCTGGGCGGAGGGTGCGGTGTGAAGGTCCCGTTCACGTGGAAGATCACCGGCTGGTTCATGATCGGCTCATCGGCCGAGTTTCCCGTCAACGAAGTCCGGCCGCTGCACTACTTCGGCGAAGACCTCGTCGCCTACCGCAACGAGTCCGGTGAACTGCACGTGCTCCAGGCGCATTGCCCGCACCCCGGCGCGCACCTCGGCCACGGCGGAAAGGTCGTGGGCGACTGCCTCGGATGCCCGTTCCACGGTTGGCGCTGCGGTCCGGACGGCACTTCACGTCGTTCCCCCAATTCGAAACCGATCCGTCCGCGTACTACCGCCCTTACCCGGAGTTCTCGCGGCGCACCGAGAACGAGCCGGTGCATCCGCAGATGGCCGCCGAAAACGGGCCGCACAGTGCGCATTTCAGATACATGCACAAGGCAACAGTCACGCCCGTGTGTCTGGACTGTTATCGTCGACCAGGAGTGGCACTTCTTGACGGAGCTGTCCAGGGAGGATGCGAAACCCTGTCTGGCACTGCGTAAGTGGGCAACGCAGTTCTACGAGGCGCGGGCATGAATCTAACCGAGGTCGTCGCGCCCGGGCACACCGCGGTCGTCACCCAGGAATGCCAGGGCGCGGTCATGGGACTCAACGCCGGACTGGCCGTGCTCGCCAAGGAAGCGCGCCGCGAGGCGCTGCCGAACATCGCCCGGCTGCTCCCGGCTGCTCGGTCGGCTGGCGTGCGCGTCGTGCACTGCCTGGTTCAGCGCCGGTCAGACGGGCTCGGCTCGAACCACAACGCCAAGATCTTCGCGGTCGGCGGCGGCTCCGTCGACATCACTCCCGGAAGCGAAGGCGCAACCCTGCTGCCGGAGCTCGGCCCGGAATCCTCCGACGTGGTGCTGTATCGCTGGCACGGCGTGGGGCCGATGGGCGGCACCGATCTCGACGCGATCCTTCGCAACCTCGGGGTGTCGACCATCGTCGCGGTGGGAGTATCGCTCAACGTGGCGATACCGAACCTGGTGATGGACGCGGTGAACGCCGGATATCGGGTGGTGTTGCCGCGAGACGCGGTCGCCGGGTTTCCCCCAGAGTACGGCGCAGCGATGATCGACAATTCGCTGTCCCTGCTTGCGACGATGACGACGACGGATGATCTACTCCGAGCATGGAGGACATCGTGAACTTCACCGTGCCGGCGGTCGCGCGAGGTGTCGCGGCCGCGATCGGTGACCGCATCCTCGTCACCCAGGGCGACAAGCAATACACGTACGCGGAGATCCTCGACCGGTCGACACGGCTTGCGTCGTACCTGCACTCCCGCGGACTGGGCTGCCACACGGAGCGTTCATCGCTGCCGGGCCACGAGGTCGGCCAGGACCTGCTCGGCATCTACGCCTACAACGGAAACGAGTACATCGAGTCGATGCTCGGCGCGTGGACCGCTCGCGTCGCGCCGTTCAACGTCAATTACCGCTACGTCAAAGCTGAGCTGCAATACCTGCTCGACGATGCCGGCGCGACCGCGTTGATCTATCACTCCGCGTTCGCGCCCCGGGTCGCCGAGGTGCTGCCCGAGCTACCCCACCTGAAGGTGCTCATCCAAATCGCCAACGGCTCAGGGCACGAACTTCTTCCCGGCGCCGTCGACTACGAGACCGTCATCGCGTCGAGTTCCCCGGAACCGCCGCCGGTCGAACCGTCACCCGACGACCTGTACGTGCTCTACACCGGCGGAACCACCGGCATGCCGAAAGGCGTGCTGTGGCGCCAGCGCGACATCTTCGTCACGTCCTTCGGCGGACGCAACCTGGTCACCGGGGAAGTGATGGGCTCGGTCGACGAGATCGTCACTCGCGCAGCCGAAAACCCGGGCACCAAACTGATGATCCTGCCGCCGTTGATGCACGGGGCGGCGCAGTGGGGCGTCATGACCGCGATGACCACCGGGCAGTCTCTGGTCTTCGCGTCGGTGGTCGACCGGTTGGACGCCGACGAGGTGGTCCGCACGGTCGAGCGCGAGAAAGTGTCGGTGGTCACCGTGGTCGGTGACGCGATCGCGCGTCCCCTCCTCGCGGCGATCGAATCGCGGAAGGCCGACGTGTCGTCGTTGGTGGCGATCGCGAACGGCGGTGCGCTGCTGACCCCCTCGATCAAGGAGCGCCTGATCAATGCACTGCCCAACGGCATGGTGATCGACGGCGTCGGCTCGTCGGAGACCGGCGCGCAGATGCACCACATGTCGATGTCCGGAGCCGTTTCGACGGGAAAGTTCAACGCCGGGCCGGACACCTTCGTCGCTGCCGAGGACCTGAGTTCGATCCTGTCGCCAGGACACGAGGGCATCGGCTGGCTGGCGCAGAGAGGCTATGTGCCGCTTGGGTACAAGGGCGACGCAGCCAAGACGGCTGCCACCTTTCCCGTCATCGACGGCGTGCGCTACGCGGTGCCGGGCGACCGGGCGCGGCATCTCGAGGACGGGTCGATCGAGCTGTTGGGCCGGGAGTCGGTGACGATCAACTCCGGTGGCGAAAAGATCTTCGCCGAGGAAGTCGAGATGGCTCTCGCGTCTCATCCGTCGGTCGCCGACGTCGTGGTCGCCGGGCGGCCGAGTGAACGCTGGGGACAAGAAGTCGTGGCAGTCGTCGCGCTCGCCGAGGGTGCTTCGACTGACGAAGCGGAGCTCATATCCCATGCGGCACAATCGATCGCACGCTACAAGCTACCGAAGGCTGTCGTGTTCCGAGAGGCGATCCAGCGCAGCCCGGCCGGCAAGGCGGACTACAGATGGGCACGCCAACAAGCGATTTCGGCGCGCTAATCGACGCTCAGCGTAGAAAGGCGCGCCGAATTCGCGGCGGTTACGTGGAGACGACGGTCGCTGCGGCGGTTCCGGGCGCACCGTACAACTGGGCGAACCCGACCCGCGGCGACCCCGGGACCTGACGATCCCCCGCCTCGCCGCGCAGTTGGCGCACCAACTCGTGGATCTGCCGCAGGCCCGACGCGCCGATCGGCTCGCCGTTCGCGATCAGCCCGCCATCGGTGTTGACGGGCATCGTGCCGCTGATTTCCGTTGTGCCGTCGGCCAACAACTTCTCCTGCTCGCCGTCGGCGCAGAACCCGCATTCGGCCATGTGGATCACCTCCGCGCCGGCGTCGGTGTCCTGCAGCTGGATCACATCGACGTCCCCCGGCGCCACGCCGGCCTTTTCGAACGCAGCCCGCGACGCATACACCGTCGGCGACACGTCCTCCTCCACCGGTGCGAACGTCGTGTTCACCTCGTACGCGCCGTAGCGCCGAGTCCGCACCTCCACCGCCCGCAGGTACACAGGTTTGGAGGTGTAGCGGTGTGCGATGTCGGCCCGGCACATCACCACCGCGGCGGCTCCTTCGTCGGGCGCACAGAACATGTACTGGGTGAGCGGATAGTTCAGCATCGCTGAGCTCAAGATCTGGTCCTCGGGAATCGGCTTGCGCCGGAACGCATTCGGGTTCAGCGCGCCATTGCGGAAGTTCTTGGCGGCGACCTTGGCGAGCGTCTGCTGGGAGATGCCGTGGTCGTGAAGGTAGCGGTTGGCCTTCATCCCGAAGAACTTGGTGGTGAGGTACTGGCCGTTCTGCGCGTACCAGCTCGGCATGCCCACCAGTGCGGGGTCCTCGGTGAACGCGCCGCGCGGGTGCTTGTCCATGCCGACGGCGATGCCGATGTCGTAGTCGCCGAGCCGGATGCCATCGGCGCAGGCCTTGGCGGCGCTGGCCGCGGTCGCGCAGGCGTTGAACACGTCGGTGAACGGGATGCCGGTGAGCCCGACCAGGCTGACGATCGCATCGGGGTTCGCGACGGTCCAACTGCCTCCGACGCCGAACTGGATGTCGCGCCACTCGACGCCGGCGTCCTCGATGGCCGCGAAGATCGCATCGGCACCCATCTGCATCGCGGACTTGCCCTCGAACCGGCCGAACGGGTGCAGACCCACCCCGATGATCGCCACGTCCGTCATCTGCGTAGTCCTTCCCGTTGGTAGTTATACTGTAATGATTACAGTAGGATCGCGCCGTGGAGACGCAAGCCCAGGACATTCTGCCAGCCGACCGCGCTGCTGAGTGGAGGCGCGATCCCTACCCGTTCTTCGCCGAGCGGCGTAGGCAGGGCGGCGTCTTCCGCGGGCCGGTCGTCGACTACTCCCGACTGCCCGAGCCGATGCGGCCCGAACACGTCTTCTCCACATTGTCGTTCGACGCGGTCAACAAGGTCTTCCGCGACGGGCGGGTATTCAACTCCAGCGGCTACGACACGACGATCGGGCTATTCACGGGCAGAACGATCCTCGCGATGGAAGGCAAGGAGCACCGCGACCACCGGAACCTGGTGTCCGCGGCGTTCAAATCCAAGTCCTTGGCGCGCTGGGAGCCGGAGATCGTCCGCCCCGTCTGCAACGCGCTGATCGACGAGTTCGCTGCCGCCGGTGAGACGGATCTGGTGAAGCATTTCACGTTCGAGTTCCCGACGCGCGTGATCTCGAGGCTCCTCGGGCTGCCTGAGCAGGATCTGCCGATGTTCCGTCGGCGCGCGATCCAGCTCATCAGCTACAACTACGACTACAAGCGCGCGTTGGAGGCGTCGGCGGCCTTGAAGGACTACTTCCTCAATCAGATCGAGCAACGCAAGTCCGCGCCGACCGAGGACATCATCGGCGACCTGGTGACCGCCGAGATCGACGGGGCGAAGCTGAGCGACGAGGCGATCTACTCCTTTCTGCGGCTGCTGCTGCCCGCTGGGGTGGAAACCACCTACCGCTCGTCGGGCAATCTGCTGTTCAATCTGCTGACCCGGCCCCACCAGTTCGCCGCCGTGCGCGCCGATCGCGACTTGATCGGCCCGGCGATCGAGGAAAACCTCCGCTACGAGACGCCGCTGACATCGGTGCAACGGTTCGCTTCGGAGGACACCGAATTGGAGGGGGTCGCGATTCCCGCCGGCTCGATGATCGACGTCTGCATCGGCTCGGCGAACCGCGACGAACACCGATGGGAACGCTCCTAGGAATTCGACATCTTCCGTAAACCGGTCCCGCACATCTCCTTTGCGGCGGGCGAGCACACCTGCATGGGTCTGCACCTGGCGCGCATGGAGACCCGTGTGGCATTGGAGTGCCTGCTCGAGCGGCTCACCAACGTCGAGCTGATCACCGACGATGACCCGCACATTCGCGGCAACCCGTTCCGGTCGCCGACGGCCTTGCCGGTGACGTTCGACGTCGTCGGCTAGCTTGCCGACCGCGTCCGCCACGCGAGTTCGCGGTCGATGAGCATGCGCGGTTCCGCCCGCTGTCGCTCACCTGCACCTCTCGCCCGGACCGTCAACGGTAAACATTACAGTAGTATGGTTCAACGTGGTCAAGGTCATGGAGGGCATCCGGGTCCTCGAGGTCGCACAGTTCACGTTCGTGCCCGCCGCGGGAGCGATCCTGGCCGACTGGGGCGCGGACGTCATCAAGGTGGAGCATCCCGTGCGCGGCGACACACAGCGGGGCTTCCTCAACATGGGCGGCCACCAGCTCAACCCGAGCCGGCATCCTTTGATCGAGCATCCCAACCGCGGCAAACGCAGTGTCGGCATCGACGTTTCGACCCCCGGCGGACAAGACGTGCTGTACGAGATCGCCAAGACGGCCGACGTGTTCCTGACCAACTATCTGCCTGCCGCGCGGCAGAAGAACAGGTTCGACGTCGAGCACATCCGCGCGGTGAACCCGAAGATCATCTACGCCCGTGGCAGCGCCTACGGAGACAAGGGTCCACAGCGTGATGTCGGAGGTTACGATGGCACAGCCTTCTGGACCCGCAGCGGGATAGGCCACGCCTTGAGTCCAGAGGAACTGGGAGGATTTCTGGCACAAGGTATTCCGGCGTTCGGCGATTCTATCGGCGGAATGAACATCGCCGGAGGCATCTCCGCCGCGCTTCTGCATCGGGAGCGCACAGGTGAGGCGGTCGAGGTGGACGTGTCGCTGCTGAGCACAGCCTGGTGGGCCGGCGGCGCGAGTGTCACCCACGGCATGGATACCGGTGAGATCATGCGCGCGGAGATGCCGCACTCCGGCGGCTCCGCAGTGAACCCGTTTCTGGGCAACTACGACACCTCCGACGGCGGCACCATCAACCTGTGCATCGTGAGCCCGACCGGCTACATCCGCGACACGTTCGAGCATCTCGGCATTCCCGAGGCAGCCGACGATCCGCGGTTCGCCGACGTGCTGCCACTGATGGAGAATGCCGAAGCGGCGAGCGAATTGATCGTTGAGGCGATCGGCAGCAAGCCGTTCGACTACTGGCGCGAACATCTGAAGACCATGAAAGGACAGTGGGCGCCCTACCAGAGCTTCATCGACCTGGCGAGCGACGAACAGGCCATCGCCAACGACATGGTCGTCGAAGTCGAGGCTGCCGGCGGCGGGCCGCCGTTCAAAGTCGTTCGCGGGCCGGTGCAGTTCAACCACGAACCCCTGGCGACGTCACGCGCACCGCAGGCGTCCGAGCACACCGAGGTCGTGTTGCTGGAGCTCGGCATTGACTGGGATTACATTGCGGCGCTGAAGGATTCCGGCGCCATCGCCTAGTCCTCTTCGCAGCGAGCGTGCACGTCTGTACGGCGACACGCCGAGAAATTGCGTACTAACGTGCACGCTCGCGGCGGGGTCAGCGCGCCGGCGGCGCGTATGCCGGCTTGCCCAGGCCCAGCACATACTGAGCGATCATGTTGCGGAACACCTCGAGCGTGCCGCCGTAGATGCCGACCAGCGGCGCGAAGCGGTAAATGTATTCCGACGCTCCGTCGTCGATTGCGCCGTCTGTGCCGGCGGGAAGTGACGAGGCCGTCCCGAGGAGATCCATCAGATCCGGTGAGATGTCGCGCATCGTCTGCGCTAGGGCAACCCTCCCGAAAATGCTTGGCGCAGAGAGTGCGGCTTCCATCCGTGCCACGCTTCGGCCCAGCCGGTATGCGACCGATCCATCGTCCACGAGACGGCGGCCATTCGGATCGTCGCGCCCCGCCACGGCAGCAGCCTTGTCGACCGCGGTGGCCATGAAGCCGGCCTGGTGCATCATGATCGACACATCCTGCAGCCCGTCCGCTGCGGCCTCCACCGCGCCGTGTTCGACGTTCAGTGGCTCGCGCAACACCGTCCATCCGCCGTTCACCTCGCCCAGGCGATACTTGTCGGAAACGCGAACATCGCTGTAATAAACGATATTGGTACGGTCGCCGTCGACAGTACGGATGCCCTGAATCTCGATGCCCGGCGTGTTCAATGGAACCAGAAACATCGTCAGGCTCTTGTGCTTCGGTGCGCCGGGGTCGGTGTTGGTGATCAGGAAGACGTACTGGCAGTTGTGCGCCCCGGTGGTGAACATCTTGGAGCCGTTGATCACCCAGTCGTCGCCGTCGCGTACCGCGCGCGTCTTGCAGGTCGCGACATCGGAGCCGCCTTCGGGCTCCGTGTAGCCGAGGCACAGCCGGACGTGACCGCTGCACACCCCCGGCAGCACTTCCTCTTGGAGTTCGGGCGAGCCGAACGTCTTAATCGACCGGGCGACCATCGAGGTTGTTCCCCAGGTCACCCACGGCACGTGGGCGCGGCGCTTCTCCAACTCCCAGATGCGCCGACGCACACGCGAGAAGCCGCCCTCGGACGCAGGTTTCCACTCGCCCTTCAGATATCCGGCGGCGCCCAGCGCCAGGTGCACGCCTTCGTCGAAGTTGTCGCCGGTTTCCCGGTCGCGGCGCCTGACCTCCTCGGTCACATGTGTGCGCAGGAACCGGCGAGCCTCATCGAGGAACGCCCGATCATCGTCGGACAGCTGCACGCGTGAAAAGTCCATTTACTAGCCCCCCTCGCGCGCCACGACGATCTTCGCGACCTCTTTGGCGGCGGCGCCCGGGTCTCCGGCCGCTAACGGCCATCCCCGTGCCCGCACCAGATATGCGGTGGCTGCGGCCTCGGCCGAAACACCAAGGCCGCCTTGAATGTGCACGGCCATAGTGGCCGCTTTGGCCGCCTCTTCGGCCATGAACACGAACGCTGCGGGCGCCAGCTCCGGACGTGCGTCGGGCTCGTTATCGAGGAACCAGGCGGCGCGCCGCGACAGGTTCCGTCCACCCTGCACGGTGATCGCCATGTTGGCGAGAGGATGAGAAATGGCCTGCAGTGTGGAGATCGGCACACCGAGCGTGTAGCGGGTCTTGGCGAACTCCGCCGCGATGGTCGTCGTCTCCTCGACGAGCCCCACTAGCGCGGCGGCCGTCAGCAATCGCCACTCGTCAAGTGCCCGCTGGTATTTCGCCATCGCGGCCGTGCCGCTGGCAATCACGACGCGACTGTCGGCCGCGGCCGGGTCGACCCACGCCATCGGCAGCCGGCCGATGTTGTCGACGCGCGCGGGACGTAGGTCGTAGGACAGCTGGACGACCTCGTCACCGTCGCGCACGACGATGCGATCCGCGATCGACCCCGCCGGGACGAGCCGGACACCATCCGCGGCTTCCCACTGGGGATCCAGAGCGGCGATCGACTCGCCGTCGACGACGCCGTCTGGCAACGCTCCGAACTCGGCGAGCAAGCGTGCGGCGCAGACGTGGTCGATCCACGGAACCGGCGCCAGCGACCGGCCGACCTCCTCGGCCACCAACGTCAGGTCGACCAGGCTCGCACCGTCGCCACCGACCGACTCGGGTAGCGCCATCGTGGTCGCACCCGTCGCGCACAGCCGTTCCCACAAGCTCTTGTCGAAACCCGTTGGCTCCGCGGCGCGGACGGTCTCGATCGAACAACTCGTCTTGAAGAACTTCGCGTAGGCGGTCTGCAGGTCGACCTGGGCGGCTGACAGGCTGTAGTCCAGCCTGCGCAGTTCGTAGCGGTCCACGTCTAATGCTCCTGTCCGAAGAAGAAGTCCTGCGCGTTGTTGTAGAGGTAGCTCGCGAGCACATCCGCCGGCAGATTGAGCGCCAGCGCCTCCGGGACAACGCGGCGCATCCGCAGCACCGGCCAGTCCGATGCGAACATCACCTTGTCCTGCCCACGGGTTCGCATGAAGTGCAGCAGGCTCTCGGGCAGCCTTTTGGGCGACCACGCCGACGTCATCAAGCGCAGGTTACGGTACTTGATCAGCAGGCGAATCGCGGTGTCCCACCAAGGATCTGCACCGTGGATCATGCACAGCTTCAGTTCGGGGAAGCGCACGCACACCCGGTCGAGATAGATCGGGTTCTGCACCTCTCCCGGGATCGGTGGCCCAGGTATTCCGGTGTTCATGCACAGGGGCAGTTCGAGTTCCGCGCACTTGGCGTACAGCGGATAGTAGACGGCGTCGGTGGGCGGGTACTGTCCGTCGCCCCAGAAGCTCGGACCCACGGCCGCGTAGGCGACCGGCAGTTCGCTGACGATCGCTGTCAACTCACGAAGATGTTTGACCGGGCGCAGCAGGTTCACGCCGCCCATCGCCAGCGCGAACCGGTCCGGCCGAGTCTCCACGAACTTGCGCGCCGTGACCGACGGTTTGACGAGGTTGTCCCCAAGGATCGCCTTGCGCACGCCCTGCTCGTCCATCTCGTCGATCAGTTCGGACAGCTCGACCGGCGCGAACATCGATTCCGGCCCCTTGAAGTAGTCGTCGCGCACCGAGAGCATCCACGAGGGCTGTTGCTCGGTTTCTCCGAAGTGCACGTTGACCAGGCAGTCGATCACGTCGTGTGTCATGTCACCGGCTCCTGCTGCATCGCAACGTTTTTCGCCCACCGGTAGTCGGCCTTGCCGTTGCCGAGTCGGCGGACACGGTCGACGAAGATGAACTGTTTGGGCAGCTTGAAGCGTGCCAGCCGGTCCGCACAGTGCCGGGCGAGAGCGCCGTGCGAGAGATCGGAGTCCCTGGGCGCGACGACTGCGACGATCTCCTCGCCCCAGCGCTCGCTCGGTCGGCCGACCACCAGCGCGTCGTCGACGCCGGCGTGGGCGCGAAGTACCTCCTCCACCTCCTCGACGAACACTTTCTCGCCGCCGGTGTTGACCACCAACGAGTCGCGGCCGAACAGCCGAAGCGTGCCGTCGGGTTCGACCGACGCCCGGTCGCCTGAGATCACCACGCGCTGACCGTCCACCAGTGGGAATGTCTTGAGCGTTCCTGACTCGTCGTCGAAGTAGCCCAACGGAATTCGGCCCCCTCTGGCCACCCAGCCTACCTCCGAGTCCCCGGGTTTCAGGAACCGGCTGTAGTCGTCGGACAACACCAGCCCGCCGTCGCGGAACTGGAAGGTGTCGCGATAGTTGCCGCGCTGACTGTGGCCGAACGCCATGTTGCCTGTCTCCGACGAGCCGTACCCGTTGATCAGGGTGATCTGCGGGATGGCCTCCAAGAGTGCGCGCTGGTATCTCAAATTGGTCGCCGCTCCCCCGGTGCCGATCGCGAACAGCGACGAGAGATCGTAGGAATGCCGGAACAGTTCGTCGACGAGCGGTGCGGCGTACGCGTCGCCGACCATCGTCATCAGTCCAACCTTCTCGCGCTCAACGGTTTTCAGTACAGTGGCAGGGTCGAACTTGGCGCGGTTGTCGTAAAGGATCACCGTCTGCCCGTTCATCAGCGCGGCGAACGCCGTCCACATCCCGGCCGCGTGCATCAATGGCGACACCGCATACCACGGTGGCCCGGCATGGAGCACCTTCTGGTGGATCTCTTCGACACACGCGTGGTCACCGCCGTTCATCGACAGCACGTACATGTCGGACTGCCGCCACAGCACGCCCTTGGGCCTGCCCGTGGTGCCGCCGGTGCAGATCATGATCAGGTCGTCAGGCGAGGGCGCGATGTCCTGATCAGTATCTCCTTGAGCGAGGGCCTCTTCCAGGGTGACGGCGCCGGCCGGTTCAGTAGTGGCGCTGCCGTCGTCGATCGAGATGCGCACGTCGGCTCCGCCCAGGACATCGGCGAACTTCGCGCCCAGCGACCGGTGGTAGATCACCCCCGTCGGCTTAAGGTACTCGAGCAATTCGCCGACCTCGTGTGGGGTGTAGTGGTAATTGATGTTCACCGGCACCGCGCGCGCCTTCAGGCAGCCGATCACCATGTCCGGGTACAGGTCGTTGTACATGATCAGCGCGACGCGGTCTTGACCGCACTCCCACCGCTGGAGTCGGGCGCGTTCGCGGTGAGCGCCGAGGCCTCGGCTTACAAGGTAATTGGCCAGCTTGCGGGTCCGGTCCGCCGACTCGGCGTACGTACTTCGCCGCTCCCCGCACACCGTCATTACCCGGTCAGGGACCACCTCGGCGATCGCGTCGAGGACCGCGCCCAACGTCCATTCGCTCACGTGCCACCCCCGCCAACCGATTCCGCGCGAGCAGACGCAAAGTCGCCCCGACACGCCGACCAAAGGGTGATTTTGCGTCTGCTCGGCATTGCGGGGGACCTACGCGGCCGACGCAACCTTGATACCGAGCAGGTCCAATGCGTTGTCGCGCATCACCTTTCGGATGTCGGCGTCGCTGAATCCCTTGAGCTCCTCGGTGAACGCGGTCGGGGACTCGAGGCCTTCCCCGTGAGGCCAGTCCGACCCGAACAGGACCTTCTCTACGCCGATGGTGTCCGCCAGCGCCCTCATGTCGTCCTCGTAGTACGGCGCGATCCACACGTTGGTGAACAACTGCTGCACCGGGTCCTCAGGAAAGAGCCGGGGGTGGTTGTTCGCCACTTTCTTCAGCCGCTTGATCAGCCGATACACGAAGTACGAACCGTTCTCGATGCTCACGACCCGCAGCTTGGGGTGGCGGGTGAACACGCCGTGCGCGATCATCGAGGCCATCGTGTCGTGGATGGCGCGGTCGTCAACGAGGATCTGGTCCAACGGGTTCGAGCCACCGAACGCCTCGAACGTCGACTTACCGCCCCACATCGCGGCCACCTGCAAATAGCCGCTGTCACTGAGGTGGAACCCCACCGGGACGCCCGCCTCGGCGAGCCGGGCCCATACGGGGTCGTGGGCGGGGTCACCCAGTGATCGCGGCTTGACCACGCCGGGCACTGGAGCGGGCCGCACCAGCACGAGTTTGGCGCCACGTGCCAACACGAATTCGACTTCCTCGACTGCTTTTTCAGGATCGGCCAGCGAGATGATCGGTGCGGCGATGATCCGGTGGTCTGGCCGGTCAAATCCCCAGTCCTCGTCCAGCCACAAGTTGAACGCATGTACCGACGCCATCGTCGCCTCGATGTCGTGCTTGAGCGCCTCCTCCACGCCGCATGCGAATGTGGGCAGCATGAACACGGTTTCGATGCCCTGGACGTCCATCACCTCGACTCGGGCGTCGCGGTTCTGATACTCGGGGTGCTCGGCGAGGCGCTCGACCTTCATCAGAGATGCCGGGTCGACGCCTTCGGGAATCTCGCCCCGGAATAGCAAGTCGAGGCAACCCGGCACGATGATCGGATCGAACGTCGGGTTGGGGATGAACCGGTTGACCCGGTCGCCGATCAGCGCGAGAGTGTGCTTGCCTTCGCTGACCATCTGCACGCCGCGGCGTTTGAACTTCTTGTCGAGGTGGCGCGTCAACGCGTCGAGCGGCTCGTAGTAGTGATTGTCAACGTCGATGGCCCGAAAATCGAGCTTGGAGTCCAGCGCCATGTCTGTAGTCCTTTCAGTTCCCCAGCGGCGGGAAGTTCGGAGGCCGCTTCTCAAAGAAGCTGGTGATGCCTTCGATGAAGTCGGGTCGCAGCATCGACTCGTGCATCAGCTTCTCGGCCACCGCACTCGCCTCGGATACGTCACGCATGGTGTCTGCGTACACCTGTTGCTTGATCACCGCCAGAGAACTCGGCGCGCAATTGGCGGCGACGTCCTCGGCATATGCGATCGCGCGTGGGAGGAGTTGATCGGGCGGCACTACTTCCTTCACCAACCCGAGCGCCGCCGCCTCGTCGGCGTAGAACACCCGGCCGCTGAGCAACAGGTCGAGTGCGGCGCTCCAACCGACGACGCGCGGCAGGATCCAGGAGATGCCGTACTCGGCGATCAGCCCACGTCGCGCGAAGGCCGTGGTGAACTTGGCGCCCTCTGCGGCGAACCGCACGTCGCACATCAGCGCCTGAGTCAGGCCGATGCCGGCGCACGCACCGTTGATCGCGGCGATGACCGGCTTGCGGAGTGTCGCCACCACGTACGGGTGTCGGTCGCCGACCAGTTCGTAGACGTCCGCCTGCGCGGCCGCTTCGACGTTCGTGCTGCTGATCGTCGACAGGTCACCCATGTCGGCGCCTGCGCAGAACGCCCGGCCACGTCCGGTCACGACGACGGCGCGGACGTCGGGATCGGCGTCGGCTCGGTCGAGGTTGGACCAGAACGCCGTCGCCAGCCCGCCGCCCCATGCATTCATGCGCTCGGGCCGGTTCAGCGTCAGCACGGCCACGCCGCTCGCACGCAGATCGAACAGCACCGGACCGTCGCCGCTCACCCGACCTCCTCGAGTGCGTCATGTATGCGCATACTGTACACCTATCGGTAGCGCCTTCCGCGTTCGCCTGCGACGCTCACGGGACGCCGACCGTGGGCGCTGTGGACGTCTCGACGCGGATTGCTGTCCACTGCCCCCACCGTCGACGATGTCGGTGCCCGACTCCTGTGCGTGCTGCGTGAGCTCGAGGCAGGGCGCCCAGTCCCTGGCGGTTCTTGCGTCGCCATCTCAGGTGAAGTCGGATCCGCCGTCGACGTTGACGTTGGCGCCGGTCATGTACGAGTTGCGCCGAGAAGCCAGAAAGGCGACGACGGGCCCGACTTCGTCGGGCAGACCGGCGCGCGGCAGGTGCGCCGGATGGCCGAAATGCTCTGCGATCGCGTCCATCACGGCGTACACATCATTGCCGTCGACACCAACCGAAGCCGCCCACCCCACCAGCGACTCGGACGCGATGCTGCCCGGCGACACCACGTTCACGAGTATCTCGTCCTTGGCCAGCAGCAGCGACAGGTTCTTGGAGATGCTGTTCACCATCGCCTTCGCGGCGGTGTAGGCCGGCAGGACCACGCTCTGGCGCTGGGTCGAATGCGCCGAGAAGTTCACGATTCGTGCCCACTGCGCCCGCCGCAGCAGCGGCAGCGCCGCGCGCACGCAGCGCACCATGCCCATCGCGCCGTCGTCGACGGCTTCTCGCCACTGGTCGTCGGTGAGGTCTTCGAAGCTGCCGATAGTGCTCGGTCCCGCGGCGTTGATGAGGATGTTCAGTTCACCGCTCCACCGCTCGCCCACCGCGGCGAAAACACGGTCGACGGCTGCGGTGTCGCGGATGTCGGCGCGCACCGCGACGGCATCGGGGCTGCCGCGACGGGCGAGGTCCTCGACCGCCTCGTCCAAGGCGGCTCGCGAGCGACCAACGACGGCGACTCGGCAGCCGTCGTCGGCCAGGCAGCGCGCGGCAGCCAACCCCATTCCGCGGCCACCGCCGACCACCAACGCTGTCGCGTCTGAGAGCCCGAGATCCATGGTGTTACAGCCTAAGTCGCGACCTCCGCGGATGCCCGCGATTGTGCGGTTTGTTTCGCGAACGCCGCCTCCTGTGTACGAAATCGCGCAGTCACGCAGTTCAGCGGTCGCGACACCGCAGATACCGAAAGGTTTCCCGATGTCGAAATCGGATTGCTACCGGTATCGTTGACGAGTGACCAGTCCGATGGAGGTGACCCGTGGCAAGCAAGGCCACCGCCAGAAAGCGCCAGCGGCGCGAACGCGGTTCGATCAATCCTGACGACATCATCGACGGCGCGTTCGAGCTTGCCGACGAGGTATCCGTCGATAACCTGAGCATGCCGCTGCTCGGCAAGCATCTCGGCGTGGGCGTGACGAGCATCTACTGGTACTTCCGCAAGAAGGACGATCTGCTCAACGCGATGACCGACCGCGCGCTGCGCAAGTTCACGTTCGCCACCCCCTATGTGGAGGCCAGTGACTGGCGGGAGTCGCTGCGAAACCATGCCCGTTCGATGCGCAAGACGTTTCTGAGCAGCCCCATCCTCACTGACCTGATCCTGATCCGCGGGGCGCTCAGCGCGAAGGCACGCCAGCTCGGCGTCGAGCAGATGGAGAAGGCGATCGAAACCCTGGTGGAGGCTGGACTTTCACCCGAGGACGCGTTCGACACCTACTCCGCGGTGTCGCTTCACGTCCGCGGCACCGTCGTGCTCGAGCGCCTTCAGGAGAAGACGAGCGAGTTGGACGACGGCGAACGGGGCGGCTTCGAACCCCGCGCGATCGATCCCAAGGCCACACCGCTGATTGCGAAGCTGGCAGCGAAGGGTCACAGGCTGGCCGCGGCCGACGAGAAGAACTTCGAGTACGGCCTCAACGCGATCCTCGACCATGCGAGCCGGCTGATCGAGGACGGCAAGAGGGGTAAGGCCGCGCCCCGCCGGGCGCGCAAGGCCCCCCCGAAACGCTAGACCTCGACGACGACGGCGCCGCCCTGGCCGCCGCCCGCGCACATCGCTGCGACGCCGACTCCGCCTCCGCGCCTGTGCAATTCGTAGACCAGCGTGGTCACCATACGCGCGCCGGATGCGGCGATCGGGTGGCCGAGGCTGCAGCCGCTGCCGGAGAAGTTCACCAGTTCCTCGTCGAGGCCATACTCGCGGCACGCCGCGATCGGCACCGACGCGAACGCCTCGTTGATCTCCCACAGAGCGACGTCATTCGGCTTCAGCCCGGCGCGGTCAAGCAC
>JBLNEK010000319.1:0-2540 GCA_050262635.1 Candidatus Sericytochromatia bacterium
GGTTCCCTTCGTCGCCTGAATGCTTCGCAACACTCAGACTTCCGAAGGCCAAGGGCCCTCACACGTAGGACACGCCGACCAACGATCAACAGGGCCGCTGCCCGGTCAAGATCGAAGAGCCCTTAAGCCAGCAGAAAAACGCTTGCTCGACTTGAGCTGTAGAAACGAGTATTCGGCCACGGGAGTGGGCCTGAACGGCATACCATCAAGCGCCATGTTTACGCGATCGATCCGAAGGAGACTGCCCCTCGTACGGCAACGCGGCCTGTTCAGGGTGTGCATTTGCGCCGTCATCGTTGCGGGCAGCCTGACCTTTGCTTCGTGCAACAAAAGCAAGAATGCCGAACACTCTTCGGATACATCTGCTCCACCAACGACGAACACCACGCTGGCCAGCAGGGCGCCGAGCACCCCGTCGCCAGGAGAATACCCTTCCGAACCCACCGGCGGGGATCAGGCGAGCGCGGAGACCGCGGTCAGACAGGGATATGTCAAGAAATTGGCTCGTTGCTACGCAACCCGTAATTCCGTCGCGAGCATCGTGGAGATTAATTGGCTTGATTTCAGACAGAACCAGAAGGCGGCAGGGATCATTAAAGACGCGAATCCCGGTCTCGGTGGGTATTTCACCGCCAGGTATGGGGACGGCCGTTGGTACATCGAGTACGTCTGGTGCTGAGTTCATGAGCCATCGCGATGATCGGATAGATGCCGCGCATCGGTGGGCGAAGCCGATCCGCTGCGGGGTGGTCCGCGTCTGCCTTGTCCGATGAGAGTCGTTGATCCCTGGTGAGCAGCTACGGACAGCAAGGCTGGTGTCTGTTCCTGTTGAGAGTCAACGACGTTCCCGGCGGGCAGAAGTTTTACCGAGTGCAGGTTGCCCAACGGGGCGAAACCAACTACGCCGAGGCCGAAGCCAGAGCCGGGATCAACCTGGTCCTCGGCGGCACTGCCCCGAAACCCACGGGCACTCCCACTGCCTCCGCACCACCACCGACATCCAACCCATCACCGACGACACAGCCACCTCCCACCTCAACACTGCAAACAGAGACACCGGAGGACTCCGAGTCGGCCAGCTTGGCCCAGCTGCGGCGGATCGCCAAAGCCGACCACCCGTTCGTGACCGTCTGGCTAGCGGACCGTTGGGTACCTCAAATCAGTTCCAAGAGGCTAGGAATCGAAGCCGAAGGCACCCGCTGGAACTACGCAAGAATACTGAGTGAACACCTGCAACTGCGGACGCAATTCCCAGAAGCCAGACTGCTCTGGTCGGCTGACTGGTCAACTTTCGACGCACCCGACTTCTGGGTCACCATAGCTGGCGACACATTCCCCGACGCTGCCGGTGCGCTGGGTTACGGCACCCCTCGGTGTTGGCGGCGACACCAGCACCCAAGCGACGCCACCACCGGTACCTCCAACGGGACGCCGTGCCGCCGGTTAAGGCCGAGAAATGGCAGGGCAACGGCTGGCCGGCGCAATAGCAAGCGCGGGCCTGATCCTTTCGGCCCGTCATCCCGCCTGGCTGGTGGGCCGAACCCGTCTCATTCTGTTTGGCGGTCGAGATCGTCAAGGCTTTGGTGCGACGCCTGGCAGTTCTACCAAGTCACCGGCGACTTGGCGTATCTGATCGACTACGGAACCGAGATGCTCGCCGAGATCGCCCGGTTCTGGGTAAGCAGAACGACATACGACCCGCAGCAGGATCGCTACCACATCAAAGGGGTGATTGGACCGGACGAATTCCACGCGGGATATCCGAACAGGCCCTACGACGGCGTCGACAACAACTCGTACACGAATGTCATGGCGGTCTGGGTGATCGTGCGCGCGGTGGAGGCGTTGCAGCTGATGCCGCTGCCCAACCGGCTGGACCTCCGGGAGCGACTCGGTTTGACGGACGACGAGCTCGCCGAGTGGGAGCGCGTCAGCCGGCGGATGTTCGTGCCATTCCACGACGGTGTGATCAGCCAGTTCGAGGGATACGAGCAGTTGCAGGAGTTGGACTGGGAGGGATACCGGCGCAAGTACGGCAACATTCAGCGCCTAGACCGGATCTTGAAAGCCGAGGACGACGACATCAACCGGTACAAGGCGTCCAAGCAAGCAGACGCGCTGATGCTGCTGTATCTGTTGTCGTCCGACGAGTTGCGGGAGTTACTGACTCGGCTGGGCTACAACCTCAGCCACAGCCAGATTCCCAAGATGGTCGACTACTACATGGACCGCACCTCGCACGGATCGACACTCAGCGGCGTGGTGCATACCTGGGTGCTGGCCCGGGCCAACCGCGACCGCGCAATGGAGTTCTTCCATCAAGTCCTCGAATCGGATGTCGCCGACATCCAGGGTGGCACCACGTCGGAGGGCATCCACCTCGCGGCCATGGCCGGCAGCATCGATTTGGTGCAGCGGTGCTTCCCGGCTTCCGCAGTTGATGGGCACATGATTGCGTCGGATTTGGGTCGTGACCTGCGGAGACGTCGCTAGGTAAGGAAGAGAGGCGTGTGCCTACGCGTGCCGGCGTCCTGCGGGGG